>WAMJ01000078.1 GCA_015522385.1 Candidatus Heimdallarchaeota archaeon | reverse complement strand
TATTATCGCTTATGATTCTTCCCGTCGCTGCAGATGATGAAGGGGGGGTGGAAGAATTCGGACAAGGGTTAGGATCAGTATCGATCGGATTACTCTGGATCGGTGCAATTTACGTAATCGTCCGGAGGTTGTATACTGCTATTAAGACATATGACCTACTAGACGAGGAGATGCAGGATAAAGCGAAACAAATCTTCTTTAAGATTAGACCTTATCTTTACGATATCCACGCTTGGTCATTGCTCGCTAGTACCGTCTTTGCTATTGTCCACGGACTCTTCCTTCTCAATGACTTGCACTTTGTCCAGATAACTGGTATAATCGCTGCAATTGCTATGGTATTGTCCTCTATCTCTGGTTTCCTCATCTGGAGGAAGGTCAGGGTCATCTGGTCCAACAAAGAGGCACGTACGCTTGTCAGGACGTCCCACAAGCAGTGGACTCTGACAATAATTCTACTTATTTTCCTCTTTATTCATCTTGGATTAAGCTAGGTAAAGTCTTCCAAGATCATTGTCATTTCAGTGGCGGATAATATTCCCATACGTCTATCAAAGCTCATTCCATTGTCGATGATCAATGTCGCTGGGAACTGCATGGACTCATAGTTTCTCTCTATGTTGAGGTAGTCAAGGAAGAAGTCGTTTAGCATTGACCCGTTTGTAAAATCTAGTATCCTAACATTCTCGTAGAGATCGTCACTAAGTTCATTGAGCTCATTAATCTGGAGCTCGCAGAAGTCGCATCCGCTGTGGATGAGTAAGATTACCTTCCTCTTGTCAGACTGTGACATCAGAAAGAGTTGCAGTTGCTCTTCATTCTCAATCTGAAGTTCACGAGGATAGTTGAGAATATCCACTTCCTTCGTTGGGATGAAGAAGTATATCAGTACAAGGAGGAAGGTAGAGATGATTGGGATGAGCTGATACTGCGGAAATGTAATCATGAGTATTCCAGTCACTGTCCCTAGGAGGAGGACTATCTCGAAGTCTCTGTAGGTATAATAGTCACAGTTACACAGGTAGCTCTGTTTGTTGAATTTACAGAACCATGCAGGCAGTGAAATATTCAGGGTGACGATGGTGAAATACGGGAAAGCAATATAGAACACAAACCGTAATACAGAAAGGCTGGACAAGAGGAAGAATACACTCAACCAGCCGCTGAGAACAGCACCGTATAGTGCATACCTCCATGCTTGGAGATTCTTTGGTCCAACAACGATGGTCTGGCAGTTTTTCTCATCCTTCGAATTAATATAGTGCTGGAAGACCACTATCAGAATCATGATGATATCAGCTCCAATAATGACATAGTCACTAAGTGTCACCAGACTCATCTGATTCATTAATATTTGATGGGCTTTGATGAATTAAGAAATCTTCCTTTTCCCCGTAGATAATTTATTATCCTCATCACATATACGTAGAGGAATTATTCCTACAGATCTATCAGCGATATATTAATGCCCCTTCAGGGGAGGGACACTGGTATGAAATGTCCACTTCTGATCGATTGAAATAAATGGTGATGAATTGAGTTTGTTTATTGATCATTTTAGATGATTATTTATGATGATTTTTGTCCATATATGATGATTATTTATGATGGTTTTTATAATTATATGGTTATGGAGGTTGTAGATTGTATATCTTATGTCGGTTTAATGGTTTGAAAGTATCAAAAATATGTCTGATTCAATGAGGTAATTGATGATTTATGTCGATTTGGTGATGATTAATGATTGATTTTGTCGATATGGTGTCGTTTACGTCACGAATCCAAAATGTAGACTATGCGGATTATTTACCTAGAGTCCAAGTTATTGTTTCAAGACCTGTAACAATTCCCTCTCCATTCTTTCGAAGCGTTCCAGTTCAGCTTGGTCATCCAGCACCTCATAGAACTCGACGAATTTCCTGATCAGGATGAGCTGTAGCTCGCTATCACCCATTTCACCTGCGATCTGGTACCCACGGTTGAGCAACGGAAGTACCTTGATGTAATTCTCCATCCTCGCGTAATTAATCGCTAGGTCACCAAGGACTTGGGCGGTCAGGATGGGATTATCGAACTTAGATTCCATGTAACCAAGTAGACTTTCTTGGATGCGGGCTGCCTCTTGGTAATTATTCATCTCCTCATAGCACATGGCTATACTCACAAGACAACGAGTTACTCCGTTATAGTCCCCTATCTCCGACAGAATAACCCTGCTCCTCTGGAAGTTGACGATCGCATCTCCAGGTTCTCCAGTCTCATAACAGTGGATTCCTCGAAGATAGTAGTACTTGCTCTTGTCCATGTCTTCCAAAGAGTTAGCATTTATTTTGTCTAGGGTGTGGCCTAAGGCATGGATGTCCCCTCGCTGCAGATGCGCAGAAGCTAGCCGTAATACCACAGAAAAAAAATATCGATCCATGTATTTAATTCCTTCACTCAGAAGAGGGTGATTTGTTGGGATAATCTCCCTACAACCACTAACTTAAATTTGTTCAATACAAATACTCCCTGATGGCAACTTTGTACGACATCTATGTGACCAAGAACAACGGTATACCCCTGTTCACAGGTTGCACTGGTACCAACTACTGTATGACCCACCTCGGACAGCACGAGCTGGTCAGCGGCTTCTTTGCCGCCATGAGATCATTCGCAAAGGAGAGTTTCAAAGATGAGGACCTTCAGACTATGATCTTCTCGGAGATACGCATCAACTTCCTTGAAGACGATAACAACGAGTTGCTCTTGGCTTTCGTCCACGACATTACGGCTAATGATAACAGGATTAGGAATGATCTTAAGAAGGCACGGGACCTCTTTGTGAAGAAGTACGGGGATCACCTCGACGACAATCTCGTGGATCAACAGATCTTCGAGGACTTCAGGGAAGAACTCCGGGATGCTGGTATCATTGAAGGTAATCTTGGCAATGTCATCGAAATGGTGAAGTTTAATGAGAAGAAGGAGGAGGAGCAGAAGATATCACGACCGAATCTGATTTCTTGGCTTAGATCAAAGTTCAGAAGGAACAAGTAATCATCCCAATATCCAAATCCTCAAATGACTCAGAAATTTGCAGTCATGAATGAGATTCATACTCCTAGCAGTACTGCTTTCATCGCTTCTGTCTGTACCCTCTGCCATGTCACCTCAGGCAGCACGCGACAACAATGTCGAGTGGGATGGGATCTACCACAACTCACGGGACCCATTCTACAGAAATCCGGGGTGGGGAACGAACCTCACTGGGGCAGTACCCTTGGGTGAGAATCTGACTTTGAGGATTAGATCCTACAAAAATGACCTCACCGGAGCTCGGGTCAGGATGTGGGATAATGTCCAGAGGAAGGAGTTCTACTACGCTATGTCAATTGGATCATCGGATGGGAGGTTCGACTATTGGGAGGTGACAATCTCCTCACCAGACGTACCCACCGATCTCTACTATGCATTCCAGCTAATAGATGGAGCAGACATCGACTGGTACAATAACAACGTGCTGTTCTCGGTTTTCGAGGACAGGAGAGTCTATCAGACTGGGGGTGTTGGGCAGGTCAGCAACATACACTATAACGATGGCGACTACAGTGTGATCTACTACGACCCATCGTTCACCACCCCTAAGTGGCATAAACAGGGGGTCTCACGCTGGCGTATAGGGTAAATACTTCCAGAGGTACGAGAGCGACTCGGTACAGGATGATCCTCTGGGATTCAGCGTGCAGGATTGTATCCCGACACTGTCAGAGCGTATGAGAACACGGACTCACCGTACGCCAGTATGTTCAATTTTGGATCCTTCAATGATGTGTATGACTCGTGGTACGGATTCAGGAACATCCCTACTATATTCTACACTGGGGATTCCCCAGCGATGGAGGAACTGATTACCGGGGAGAATAATATCTTTAAGTTTTGGACAGAGAAGGGGGTGGATGGGTTCCGACTAGATGTAAATCACCAGTACCAAGATGGCCAGAATTCAGCACTAGTCAACCGTAAGATTAGAGAGTCCGTGAAGGCAGGCAACCCCGATGCCGTTATTATAGGAGAGATCTGGGAGAGAGCGAGTATGTGGCTTACTGGAACAATGAATGACGGGGTGCAGAATATGCCATTCAGGTTCAATACTATCGACTGGTTTCTCGGAAATTATGATGACTACGAGTACACAGATCTCCTCTCTGCAGTGCAGGAGAACTATCCGAAGGAGGTGTTCTACTCCCTGTGGACGAATCTGGGAAACCACGACAGGACTCGGGTGCTGAGCGTTTTCGGAGGTGTGACCGAGAAGGTACTGGCTGCATCGACACTGCAGTTCACCTATCCTGGTGTCCCTGTTGTCTGGTATGGAGATGAGGTAGGTGCAAAGGGAGTGGGCGATCCTGGTACGAGGGTACCCTATCCGTGGGGATCTGAGAATCTCACCATGCTTGAGCACTACAAGGCTCTGTCGAGGATCCGAAAGAATTACCCTGTGTTCACTGAGGGGAACTTCACCGTCTCCCCGGATGGGAGTGAGGGTACAATCGTCTTCAGGAGGTCACTGGAATCAGGACCCTATAGGGACGCGCTCATCGCAGTCAACCTCGATGCTGCAACTAAGACAGCCATGATCACTGGGCTTCCAAATGCACAGTATCTAGACCTGCTAGATGGTAACAGGAGTTATACCAGCGATGCATCCGGGAGGATTGATATCGTCTTGTGCTCCTACGGGAGGAAAATACTAGTGTACGATGGTCCCGCATCTTACTTGAACAGCTCGATCGCGACCAGCATCAAGAACTCCGACGTGACAGAGAACACGGAGACAACCAGTACAAAGGCCTCCTATCCTATAGCTCTGACAGCTCTTCTAGTAAATCGTACAACGATCCGTAGGAGAAAAGGACGGGGATATCGCGAGACATTGTCAATTTAAATCATCCATTCAAATACTTTTTATAATTTATTACCTGAGCTATATATGTGACCATCATGCATTTAATGGCAAAGGATAACTCCATGGTCAATGTAAGCCCCGAAATTGAGACTGAACTTGAGAATTTGCTCGGTGAAAAAGTGATATATGCCAACGAACCCAGATACTTTTTCAAGTTCCTTCCTAACCAGACCCAACCGTCCGTCGTGATCGAGTGCCACTCGGTCGAGGACATCGTGAAGGCGATAACATTCGCTAAGAAGTACAACCTTGTCTGTGCAATCAGGAACGGTGAGCTCTCAATACTCGGAGACGAGCTCGTGGACAGCGGACTCCTTGTGGATATCCCGCAATTCATCGAGATCGACAGCATTGTCACCGATATGGGCCTCGCCCATTCCTGAGTTAACCTTTTTATTATCCTCGCACAGTAGACCCTGTGGAATTTTCCTTCCTGCTACTCGCACTTTCTTGGATAACTGTACTTCTACAGTCCAACATCCTCCTCTATCTCACAGGTGGCAGAGTGCTTCTTAGGGTGAATCGTCTTATCCTGCCTACTCTCTTACTCTCTTCATCACTGTATCTTCTTCTCTATGGGCTGGATCTGTGGGTCACTCTCCCAGTCGTAGTGTACGCCATTATCGGAGTAACCTTCAACTACGGCGTACGGGGTAACAACTTTGTCGACACCTTTGATGCCAAGCTATACACAGACGACCCCGAGATGGTGGCGGTCATCTTGGACTCAGGCGTGGATGTAGTCCCCCTAAAAGAGTTGAGAGCAGCTGACCTTATCCTAGACCACGATGGTCTAAGGTACTCCCTGACCTACTGTCTCCTTTGCAACACAGTACACGCATACGAGCTCCCGAAGGTCGGAGGGAAGTACCTAGAGATCTCTTCCCATGGAGGAAGTGTGCTCAATGGGAACAAGGTGCTCCACGATGCTAGCGGGAGGTATGTATGGCAGCAATTCACGGGTGAACCCATTTCTGGTTCATCAGAGAAGCTAAGGGAGTTGGAGACAAAGCGGATTCTTGCCAATTTCGTGCAGAGGGTCTACCCTAGTGCAAGGTTCTACAGAGGGGGTCGAACCCCCTTCTCGTATCATATATATTCCGCACTTGGGAGGCTAGTTAGGAGTATCCCCGCGCTTAGGATCAGCAAGGACAGGGTGGATGGACGTCTACCAGCAAAAATGCCTGTTGCCGGAATAGCCCTACTAGGTAAGGGAGCAAAGGCATATCCGATGTCTCTCTTCCCGCCCAATAGAGTAACAGTGTTGGAGGACAGGATAGGGGATGTGGACTTCTGTATCGTCTCGGATGGCGTCTTGGTGTACGCTTATTACCATACTGGGCTAAGGTTCGAGGAAGGTCTTCTCCGTACGGACGGAGAATCATGGAGCATCGATGGGAAGGCTGTCAAAGCAGATGAAGACCTTCCTCACCTTCCCGTCACCTCTGGTGCCTACTGGTACATGTGGTCGAAGTTCCATCCCAAGACAGAGATATGGGCTTCCTAATTGTGGTGTACCCCCTGTGTATTGAGATTCTTCACAGACCCAAATATGTGAAAAAGTATTCCCCATTCGGACTAGACTAATATATTCAAGTGACCACCGGATATTTATGGCAAAGAAAAGGATCGTCAAGACCTACACTGACACCTCTGCATCGGGGGACAGGACACCTATTGAGGGCCACCGCTACTTCCTCAGGGTGGATCTTGTCTCGATCAAGGCGGAGGAGAAGGCAGACCTGACCGGCAAGACCTCCGAGTACTACATCAAATGTGGCGGGAAAGGCATATTCAAGATGGCCAACCGCTGCCCGAATCTGGGGACAATAAATCTGGAACTCAACGAGGTCTTCAAACCCACGGACGGAATGACCATCTTCAGCGGATTCTACGAGAAGAAGGGTGGGGGAACAGTCGAGCTTCCATTTGCTGTCTACGATCAAGACCTCGGAAAGGACCAGCTCCTCGTGGAGACCATGCTTTCCATCACCCTTGGGCAGTCCAGAGAGTTCCTCGCCTTCCAGGAGAATGGTGTGAAGGTCAAGATCGCTGTATCTGCAAAACGGACGCGATATTGAAGAAGTACCTTTAAGAGTGTCGAAAAACGATATCATGTGGAGAGAAACTATAATGGAGATTACTCACCGGATGGATCAGGAAGAGGCCCTTGGCCACTTTGAAGAATACCACATAGATGTCGATGGCGTTGATGTCGCGGTCTACCGAAGGGGAACTGGAACCCCTATGATCCTCGTACACGGTTGGGTGGGGGCCGCCAGTCACTGGTCGATCGTGGGTTACCTCCTCTCCTCCTCTTACGCGATATACCTTGTTGATCTCCCCGGACACGGACGGAGCGGGGATATGGGTGAGAGACTTCCCAGCCTATCGCTCTACACCGAGGTGGTATACACAATTCTTTCCGAGCTTGGACGACCGGCGTGGGTCGTAGGACATTCCATGGGAGGGGCTATCGCACAGAACTTTGCAAATCTCTATCCCGACATGGTCACAGGGTTGGTGCTGGTCTCAACCGGTTTCCACTTCACCTCATTCCTTCCCAAGCGGGTGGCCAAGATGATGATCACCCAAGCCATGAAGATGAAGAGTTTCATGAACGATCTCGGAGAGTTCATCACCAAGTACATCTACCGGGTAAAGGAGGGATATAAGCGACGCAGGCTCAGAGGTGCCATCGAGCTCATCCAGAGCTACGATGTAAGAACCGCTCTCGACCCCTTCCTCCATGTCATTATGGAGTGGGATATCTCGAAAAATGACCAGTTCATCGACCGACCGATCCTGATTGTGTGTGGTGGCGACGACATGCTCACACCCCTGCAGAGGTCAATCGAGATGAACAAGACTTATACAAACTCCTTTCTCAAGATCTTCCCCAATGAGTACCACATGATCATCATAACCTCAGCCGAGGACGTCGCTGATATCATCAGAACCTTCACAAAACATTTCGAGGATACTGTGTGAACAACCACTTTGTATACACTATCCTTATCTTTCCCGTTTCAGCAAAGACGACATGACGTCAAGGACGACGATAATCCTCTACTCATCTATGAGCTTCACCGCAGCCCTGCTCATGCAGTTCTTCCAGAGCAAGGCGCAATTCTTCTACATCGTGGAGCTTAAGCTCGAGCCCTCTCTCTACTCCATAGCCATCGGGATCTGGGCACTGTATAACAGCATCAACGACCCCCTCTTCGGTTGGATCATGGACAGGAAGCCAACGAGGTGGGGACGTCGTGTACCGTGGATACTTGCTTTCATGATCCCGTTAGGAATTGCATTCGGCTTTGTCTGGGACGTGCCGACCTTCCTCTATGGAGATCAGATAATGATCTTCATTTGGCTCATCCTAATGCTTCTGGCCTTCGACACCGGGTATACCATTGTCATCCTCGCTTGGACTGCTCTCTTCCCGGAGATGTTCAGCTCAACAGAGGACAGGAGCTGGGTCTCCGCCATCAGGCAGATCTTCTCCATCATCGCCCTTGTTGTCGCTCTCGTCATACCGCCGACATTCGTTCACGACGGCGACATCAGATCCTACGCATACTTCGGTTGGATACTAGCTGCCATCTCCACTGTAAACGTCCTCGTCGCAACGCTTGGATGCAAAGAGAAGGATCTCAGCGAGGAGAACAGCTACTCACTCAAGGAGGGGATTTCCATCCTGAGATCCAACCGGGACTACCAAGCATTCCTCTTCGTGAACATGGTGACGTATTTCGCCTACGGTCAGCTACTGGCCATGCTCCCCTTCTTCAGAAAATTCGTCCTGAAAATTGACGAGCAGTTCGAGACTTCCGCATACGCTGCTGCACTTGGGGTCACCTTGTTGGCTCTTGTGGTCTGGGTGAAGTTCACGGTGAGACGTGGAGCCAAGAGCACCTTTGTGTACTCTGCAGTATTCTTCTCATTCAGCCTTGTCCCCGTGTGGTTCATCACAGATCCCATCCTGCTCATAATCAACATGGGCATAGTAGGATTCGGACTTGCAGGGCTGTTGATGATCGTCGATATCCTTCTCGCTGAGATTGTCGACAAGGACTTTGAGAAGACAGGAAAACGAAGAGAGGGTGTGTACTTTGGATTCAATGGCTTCTTCATCAGGATGTCCATCCTTATGCAGGCATTCAGCCTCTTCATCGTCTCCGAGCTCACTGGATTCGACCAGTTCCTCGACGAGCAGACCGCACTGGGACAGGTTGGGATCAAGATACAGATGCTGGTACTCCCCATCATCATGCTCTTCCTCGGAATATACGTCATCCGTAAGTACTACACCCTGTCGAATTAATCCCGACGGAGAAAACCCATATAATCACCATGGAAATATCAGTTACATGGAATATATTGAGACTAACGGAGTACGTCTTCACACCCGCGTCGAGGGTGACCCTAACAACCAGCTTCTTATCCTTCTTCACGGCTTCCCTGAGTTCAATAAAGCGTGGGAGAAACTCGTCGACCCACTGGTCGATGAGGGATACTACGTTCTCGTCCCTGACCAGAGAGGCTATAACCTCAGCAGCAAGCCCAGAGGGAGGAAGAATTACCATATAGATCAACTCGTGGATGACGTCATGGGGCTTATAGACTGGGCTGGGAAGAAGAAGGCCATTATAGCAGGACACGACTGGGGTGGCTTCATCGCATGGGGATGCGCCATCTCACATCCCGAGAGAGTGGAGCGGCTGATCATTGTCAATGCCCCCCATCCCTCGGTCTTCGCGGACTTCCTGCAGAATGATCCCCAGCAGAGGAAGAAGAGCTCGTACATCCGGATGTTCAGGATCCCGTTCTTCCCCGAGCTGATGCTGAAGAGGAGGAACTATGGAAACCTTGTACGCTCGCTGAAAGGGTCCTCGAAGAAGGGTACATTCTCCGACGAGGACATCGAGGAGTACAGGACGTCGTGGCGGAACAGCAGCCTCAGTGGTATGTTGAACTACTACCGGGCAAACAAACTCGGTCCCGGGAATCCCGTAGAGGTGGACACACTCATCATATGGGGGAGAGAAGATCGGTTCCTGTCATACAAGATGGCAGAGGAGAGTCTGAAACAGTGCCCTAAGACCAGTCAGCTGTCCGTCATAGAGGGGTCACATTGGGTACTTCATGAGAGACCTGAGCAGGTAACCTCACTGATTCTCGGATTCCTTGGTTCTTAACCAGTCTAGATGTTCAGGAAGATCAAGATCAAATGCCACCTCGAAGTTATTGCAGATCACCAGCTTGGACTCAATCCCGAACATCTTCGTCATCAATCTCTCTGCATCATGGAGCCTGACCCTGCCGAGGATGAGCTTAATGAAGATGAGAGGAGAGGCTCTGAGCACCCCAAGAATGAAGCTCTTACGATTTGTAGAGAGGAACTTAATCATGTCGTACTTGTCCACGATCTTCCTCGGGTCGATGAGGATCAGGTTGCCTGAGGCGAACTTGCCATCCCTGATCTTCATGTAGCCCCATTCAAGGTTGGGAGCCTGTCTCTCAAATACCTCCTCGGGAATGATGGAATAGTAAAAGTCGGCTGGACCCGTCTGATCCAAGAACTTCCCGATGTGGTCGCTCCTCAGGAGGGGCAGATCCCCCGACATGAACAGTGCCCGTGTGGATCCGCGGTCAACAAGATGCTGAACAGCAGCGAATATCTTGTCGTACTGCTCGCCCTCCATGTCGAGGAACTCGATGGGTACATCAGGTCTGTACGCTATGGCATCACCACCGAGGCCGACGACGACAAATTTTGAGGCGAATGGCTCCGCAGCCCTGATACAGTGCTCGAGGATTGTCTCCCCTTTGTGCTGGATGAGTACTTTGTTGTCGATGTCCGCGTGCTGTAGAAGGGCATCTCGCTCCGGTGGTCTGCCCGCAAGGATGGCTACTGGAATTCTCTCCATAGGGATCAGTACGTGCTCGTGGATTTAACATCTCCTCTGGACTGCTGACCGAATCCGAGTCGTCCGTCTATTTTTGTGCAGTTAGTCCATGGTAGTGGGTAAACGTTTTGTATATATTTTTACACTATGTCATATGATAAGGCTGAAACGGAATGACTATCTACCTGGTGAGATCGTCCGCGCGGAGATCACCTTCGACGACACCAAGGTCCGAAAGATCATCGTCTCATTCGAGATGGGGGAACAGACCCACTCGACCAGCAGCGACTCCGATGGTGGCACAGACCACCACTACGAGACGAAGATGCTGGCATATGAGGAATTCGTCTTCGAGCCCCAAACCCCTGGATGTGGAGTAACTTTCAAATTACCCGAATCATGTATACCGATCTTCCAGTACGACGACCGAATCTACACCTTCAACAGAGTCCACGTAAAGTACGACGTACCATTCGGAAGGGACAAGCACGAGTACCACACCATCCCTGTCTCCCTCCCCTTCGATCTCCCACCGGCTCAGAGGATTGAGGAGAGCAAGAAGGGCTTTTTCGTCGGGGTGGACTCCCACGTCCTGTACCCTCGACTAGAGTTACCGGTAAGATGGAAACTCCCCGACAGTGTCAAATTTAGGGAGATCAGGATATATCTCATTTTGCGTGGGAAGAGCAAGGCGTGGAACATAACCGACGACCTGTACAAGGAGGTACAGCTCGCATCAGTCAATGACTACGAAGGGCAGGTAATGCTTAGAGTTCCAGATATGGGCATACCCCAATACAATGGGGTGAATCTGCAGATCCAATACTATCTCAAGTTCACAGTGGACATTCCCATGAAGTTTGACACCAACATCGAGCTTCCGGTACTCTACTATGCCTGATGTGCTGAAAACAAATATAGTGGCTTGATAATCCTTAAATTCATCTACTCTGATCCACAGATGTGAGCGATGTAGTTATAGAGGTCAATAAACTCTACAAGTCTTTTGGGGGTCATCAAGCTCTCAAAGGAATAGATCTAGAGCTCAACAGGGGTGAGGTGTTCGGGCTCCTCGGGATCAACGGAGCAGGCAAGACCACCCTCATCCGAATCCTCCTCGGTCTGCTGAGACCGACCTCGGGTAATGTGAGTGTATTCGGACTCGACCCGACGAGACGAGCGGTGGATATCAGGAAGAGAGCGTCACTACTCCCGCAAGAGTGCCAAGTCTATGAACTCCTGACGGCGTATGAGAACATTGTCTACTATGGCAAGATGCAGAGTGAGCTCCCTGACAAAGTAATCGAGTCAAGAGCGGTAGACCTCATAAGGCTCATCGGGTTGGAGGGAAGGGAGAACGAGCTCACCAAGGGATTCTCGGGAGGCATGAAGCGCAAGGTTCTCGTAGCTCGTGCGATGGTTGCCGATCCCGAGCTGATCTTCCTCGACGAGCCGACGACGGGTATAGATGTCCTCGGAGCTCGTACAGTGCGAACACTGATCAAGAAGCTCAGCAAGGAGCACGGAAAGACAGTCGTCCTGACGACTCATGACCTTACCGAGATAAACGAGCTCTGTGACCGGGTGGGGATACTGGTAGACGGAGAGCTCGTGGCACTGGGCACACCCGCGGACCTCGAAGAGAAGTTCAGGTCTGCACACATCGAGGACGTCTTCGTGGCTCTGGTAGAGGGTGATGTGGAGGAGGCGGTCTGAGTGGGCTCGCGAAGACAGGTCACCACCCTTGTGAAGCAGGAGGTGAGGATGGCATTCAGGAACAAAGCACTTATCTTCACCTTCGTGATCTTCCCGCTGTTCATGTGGGGACTGCAGGGTGGTGTGCAGTTCCTCGTATCCGACTCACTCGATACGGAGGGGCAGCAGTTCTACCTTGCGAATCTCGACGAGGGAAACTCCACGGTGAACATGGGTGACGTTCTCGCTCAGGCACTTGACTTGGCAACACATACCGAGGGTTCCCTGATCTATGGTGCAGAAATCAACAACACCCTGTCCGAGGGATACGGGTATAACGAACTGGTGAAGATGGCAGAAAATGGGCTTACACCTATGGTCATTATCCCAGAGAATTTTACTGTGGTCTATAACCGCTACAATCCTGCAAATGGAAGTATACCCTTCGTCGAGGTCATTACTCGTCCTGACGATAGCTTTATTGCATCCCAATTGCAGAATCAGTTACTCATTATCCTAAGATCTCAGCCATTCACAGAGGTCACAGTGCAACGCTCAACAGGAGTGAGATCCACCGTGATCAGCTTTGAGGGTGAGTCTACCGAGGACTTCTTCACCATCTCATTCCTCGCTTTCCTCGCCCTGATCATCGCTGTGCAGGCACCCGCAGGATACGTCTCCACCGCATTCTCAGGTGAGAGGGAGAAACGCACAATGGAAGCTCTTCTTGCCCTACCAATGCCAAGGATTCTCGTGCTCACGGGTAAGGTTTTCGCCTCCCTCGTGCTCACTGGTGTGTTTGCCATTGCGAACATAGTTGGTATGTTGATCTTCGCAGAACTCGCCAAGGGGCAGTTCGAAATAGGTGCAACGGAGATCCTGGCAGTCACTGCAGTGCTTGTTCTGACCTCCTTTGTCGCAACGGGTGTGGGTATCTCTATCGCCAGTTTCGCCAAGGATAGCAAGACTGCGACGGGGTACTACCAAGCCGTGCTACTCATACCTACTATGTTTGTGGGTTTCTCAACGCTGTTCGGAGGTCTCCCACCACTTGGACCTATTTACCTCATACCCTTCATCCACTCTATAGCCGTGCTCGAGAAGGCAATGTTCCCGAAAACGCTGGAGAGCAGCTCGATCACCGGCGACATCTTTCTCGACATTGTCTTGCACATCGTCTACCTCTTCGTCTTTGTAATTATGTCATTCTTCATAGCGGCCAGAGTCTTTGACCGAGAGGACATCTTGAGCTGAGTTTTACAACTTCCATAGGATATATATCTATCAGCCATTTACTTCACATGTTGAATGTACGTTATATTGTGCACTGCTATACATACAAGACCTCTCATTATATATCTGTAGATTTCAGATAATTACGCCATGGGTTTCTGTTAGATGATGTCCATTTACTATTTTAGCTAGAAGTAATAATAAAATATCTACTATTTGTTTTATTTAAAGAAATTACTTCCTCGAGTTCTTCCTCTTTTCTTGAAAATATAGGATAGATAGGACGATGATGATGACAGCGGACACTATGGATATTATCACTAAAAGATGTGAATCATTCAGGATTGCATCAGTATCTGTGTCGGAGGTTGATTGCGATGAAGTAGTTGACTGTGATGTCGTTGAGGGTGGTGTTCCTGGTGTGGTGGCAGATACCTCTATCGACATCTCACTCTCACCTATTGCATTGACAGCCGAGATCACGTAGTAGTACGTAGTTCCACTTACTATATCCCCATCTGTGAAATTCCTCTCAATCGTGCTCCCGATGAATTTGTATCCTGCCCCACTCGTGGTTGAGCGGTAAATCCTGTACTGTGTGATACTTGCTCCCCCATCTCGTGGTTCTTCCCACATGAGCGTCACTCCACTCACACTGACCAACGAGATAATTGGATTCAATGGTGCATCCGGGATTATCGCAGGAAGGACTATTTCGATCTCTGGGCTCTGTGTACCTTCACCTATGCTGTTAGATGCAGTTACGACATAGTAAAGAGTACGGCCAAGGGTTATTGAACTGTCCGTGAAGTTTAGTGTCGTCGAATTCCCTATCAGTTGGTAACCACTTCCACTCATATTAGAACGATAGACCTTGTACTGTGTGATTGCTGAGCCTCCGTCATAGGAGGGTGCTTCCCAGTACAGATTGATGGAGTAACCCTGTTGAGTCATTGTGAGGTTTGAGGGTGAGTCCGGGGTTTCGAGAATGAATCCCCCATCTGTGATTGTCCAGTTGTACGTGTCGATGATTTTCTGCCTAGCTGCAGCGGCACGAGCGGAATATATAGACTTCCCAGCAGAAAACTTCACGTCACTCTGTAAAGGTTGCTTTGACCATGAATTAAGAAGGGCATTGTAATTCTTGGTTGAGAGCTCGACATTATCAAACATATAGTCCATCACCTGAACCGAGGACACATTCCAAGAACTCAAATCTTGGTCAAAGTTACTGGTGTTCGTAAAGGTTCTGTACATGGAGGTTACTAAGGTAGTGTCCCAGCCACTGATGTTTCCATTAAATGAATTTGCAAAGCTGAAAGTTTCATATAGTGTGTTTACTGAAGAGGTGTCCCAAGAACTCAAATCTTGATTAAAACTACTTGCATTCCAGAACATATTACTCAGGCTGGTTATACCGGATACATCCCAATCGCCTATAGGCTGGTTGAATGAGGTCGCAGAAGAGAACATATGTATGATGTTTGATACAGATGACACATCCCAATTGCCTATAGGTTGGTTGAATGAGATCGCAGAAGAGAACATTCTCCGCATACCAGTGACGGACGATACATCCCAATTGCCTATAGGCTGGTTGAATGAGGTCGCAAAATAGAACATCTCTCTCATATCTGTAACAGAGGCGGTGTCCCACCCGCTTATATCTGAATTGAACATACTCGCACCTTGGAAAGCGCTCTGCATGGTAGTGACGGAAGATGTGTCCCAACTGTTTAATGACTGGTTAAAAGAGCTTGCATAATAGAATATGAATGACATGTCAGTCACGGAAGATATGTTCCAACTTCCTACTGGCTGGTTGAAGGCACTTGCGCCCGAAAACATACTCGTCATATCAGTTACGGATGACATGTTCCACATGGATATGTCGAGATTGAAGTCCTCAGCACCATCAAACATGTATCCGGTATCTTGCACTCCAGACATATCCCATGAAGACATATCTCCCAAATTTCCAAGAGTACTAGCGTCTTTGAATGTCCCTGCAAGATTTGTAACACCCAAAAGGTTGGGTGCATCTGTCGCTGTCAGAACCATATTTTTCGCTCCTGCAAAGCTATATCCCGTGTTCCCGAAACTGAAATTCCCCCATTGTGATATCTCTGTGAGCTTGAGCACATCTCCTATATAGTTGAATCTCCAGCCTTTGATCGTACCCGATATCGTTACGGTATATACTCCAGGCTGGATGTAGGTGTGTGTGACCTCTGCCTGATTGTACGATGTGATCGTATCACTGCTACTATCTCCCCAATCAACTTGGAAATTGTAAGTACCACTTGCTTCCAAGGGGAGCTTGATCTGATTGTAATTACTAATCCCTGGATTACTGGTATTCCACTTCGTCACAAAGTCCCCTGATGCGTAAAGGCCAAGACCTGATTGTGTCGCTTGATCTCTCGGTGAACCATCAGAATTAGGTGATGCAGCGACCTGTGCGGCAATAACAATAAGTATTACGTACATACCTATTGCAGAAAGATAAAAACTTTTCATGACAACATCAATTCAATTTATTATTTAATACATATGTAATATATTCAATATTAACACAAAATCACTATATTATATTAGTGCAATACGAAATTCTGAAAGGAGAGGAGGATTGACACCTACCTTGATTTCTTGCTTTAGATAGTCATACTAGGAAATGACAATGGATACTCCAATAAACTTTTTCGATCTATTCTGCGTAACCATAGAATAGACAAGTTTTTAGACTACTCGTTCTATTTTTACACGTGAAAAACCTCTTCCACTTACTTATCCCCTTACTTCTGTTATCACAACCACTGAGTGGAAGTGATACTAACTACTCGGATGAAATTGGAATGGGCCACACTACTTCAGTATCAGAGTACGTTATCGATGCAGGAGGACAGACCGTCACCTCCTCCAATATCTCCTCAATACTCGACACCATACGAGGGCAGAGGTTGGTGCTTATGAATGCAAGCTCTGTTGTGCTGGAGGCACTCGATTTTACTGGGGTAGCGTTAACGATCAACACCACAGGTAGAGTATTGCTTGACGGACTCTCTTTCAGCGGTGTCTATTTAGGATCGGTGCTCAGTTTCAGTTCAGTCTTCGAGTTGGATATGAGGAACTCGCTATTTTCACAGGTGGAATGGAGTACGGGGGACTCCACAAATAGATTGCTCAGGACATCCAGTGTCGAGCAGATCATGTTGCTCAATAACACAGTAAGGGATATGAGTTCAGTTCCATTTGGACCTTTGTTCGAAATTCTCAAAGGGTCAGAGCTAGTGGTTAAACAGAATACCCTTTCAAGCATCACAGAAGTAGACAGTGATACAGCATTCCTAGGTTATAATCTCTTCCTCGTCTGGTCTAACTCCTCATCCTTCAGGGACAATGTATTCAGGGATATAGGTGATGGAAATATCGATCTGAAATTTTCGAGTATACTAATATCCGTCAGGGGTGAGCGATTTGAATTTTCCCAGAATACCTTTGAACGCATCAAAGTTGGTGGTAGTCTGTATCTCGTTGAATCATCAGTGGCTGTATCTGTTATTGAGCACAATGTCATCAGGAATCTATTGCTCGGATCGGGGACTCTCTTCTCAGTCGGGAGAGATCGCGATTTTATGGATGTGACTATAACGAACAACACGGTACAAAACATCAGAGCAGCGAAATCAACTTACCCTTCTATCACGATCTTCAGGATATTCCACTTCTTAGACGTCTCTGCCAAGAGTCTTGTCTCAGTAACGAACAACAGTCTCTCGGATGTCGACCTGAATATTAACACCTACGAAGACCAAAGGGTGGTACTCACTGGCAGACTGAGCTTCTTCGTGCTCAACACAGACCTCAATAGTACTGTGGCAGAAATATCGAATAACAGCATCACCTCGGTATTAGTGGGGTTGTTCATAGGAATAGAGATAAGCAGATTAGGCTCTACCGTCCAGTCCTCAATCATTCGTAATACGATCTCCGACATAAAAAGCAATGAATTCATCGGATTTATAGCCTCTGGAGAGAGTAGAATCATCGAAAATAACATATCAGCAACAGGGTCTCGGAACCCGAATCTAACAGGTATCACCTTCATAGCTGACAATGCCAGTACTATCCAAGGGAACAAAATCGAGCTCTTATCGGATTACCTAGATGGCTCTTCTACGGGTATCCTGATCTACCTCACCAACTCTAGTTTAGAGATCGTCAACAACTCCATCAGAGCAGAAACGGATATCCATGTTTCAGGAAGGTTCAACACTACGGCTATAATCTCTATTGTAAACAATATCTTGGTGGGGGACATGATGATACTCGCTGAGATTTCTGACAATATTGTCTGCGAGAATAACACCTTCAATGGCAGGAAGGTAGGGTGCTTGGTCGGAAGTTATGACTTTCCTTTCGGTTTCCCGGTAAGGAGCTCTGATCTGAAACAAATCCAGAAGTACGGTACAATTCTCCTTATAATCGGAGGGATAGCTATCTTAACCTATAAGGTCAAGAAGATGAGGCGACAAAAAGAAATAGAGCGTATCAGACGCTACGAGAGTAAGTACTCCAAGTAGGAATGAGCTTATATCCTTAGAATCCAATTCCAATTAAACTTTCAGAGAAACTTACGTAAGATGAATGGACAACTAAAGGAGAAATACTGTTCTACACAATTCTGATGTCTAATAGTAGCTATATTGAAAACAGTACTTGTTAATAGTAGAATATCGAACTAGTATCTCACATGATTAGCATTGACCTTCTTCATAAGAAATCAGTGTGGGTAATACCATAGAGATATGCGGGTTACAGCACAAATTGGCAAAGAGGGAAAAACTTATTGGTCGCACAGCATAGTCGGCATACCATGAAGAGATCACTTCTCGCAGTCCTGCTTTGCTTCTCGCTCGTAATCCCAGCTATCTCCAACCCTCGTGACGGTCAGCTCTACCTCTCAAAGACATTCGAATTCACAAAAGAGGGTGTACAGGAGACCCCTTTGTTCATCAGTAGGGACTACCCGGTCAACGAGTCTAACGTAGGACTGGGTTTCAATGTGAGAATAGCTTACGCTAAGGTATCCGCTAATCTCTCTGGATTCAATATAGGTATCACTGAGCCTGACTACAACGTCACCACTGCAGAGGCATTCCGTGAAAAGATCGGGCATAACTCTGTTATCTCCAACACAGACCTCTTTGATGTCCTTGTCTTCAACGGCTCTTCATACGTCAACGCGACCCATTATGAAATGAAGCTCGTAGTCTTTTATCTAGACGGATTCGCCGCGAGCATATCTGTGGATGTGAGCTTCAAAGCTGAGATAACGTCTAGCACCTCAGAACTCTCTCCACTCCCAATAGGACATATACTGATCGCCTTGCTGGTTATAGGAAAATTACGGAGAAGCTATATACGTGCTTGTTGTCCTACTCTTTCAAAAATCTACAAAAGGTAATCCAGTTGGCTTTTTGAGTTATTTTGCACCTTCTCCGCACCCATTTGATGACGTGCATTTATATTCAACAGTGGTGTGATTTACATAGTGACCTATGATCCTGACTTCAAGGAGATATTCTCGGAGATAGCCATGGACGAGGGAATGAGGATCCTCAAGTCCATCAAGGTCGGCACACTCCCACTTGAGATCGACGCTGTCTTGGAGGTTCCGAGTTCTGCTGCCCTCACCCACCTCTCCCCGATCAGGATAGCTAGCAAGATCTCTGGATCTCGTAGACTCGTCATCGAGTTCAAGGGGCCGACCGATCCCCTGAAGCTCACTTCTCTCCGTAAGCTCATTGCCTACAGGGAGCTCTTCCTGATCGAGAACGACGTTGAAGAGAAGAGGAGAACCGCCTGTGTGGTGATCAGCACCCGTCATCCCCGCTCCCTGCTCACGAGGGTGAACTCAAGGAGGTACGAGGAGGGGGTCTATTCCGTGGAGCTCAGTAATCAGGAGATCCTCGTGATCGTGATCAATAAGTTACCCGTCATCCCCGAGAATTACGGTCTTCTGGTCTTCTCCAGTAGCAAGAGGGTGATGGACACACTAATCGACCAGTTGATTGAGGAGCAGATGTCTTCCAAGGACAGGAAGCCGAACGAGGAAAAATTTATTAGTTACACTGTCAAACTAGACTTCGAGAGCTACCACAGGGTGGCGATGAGAAGAGGTGTCCCCATGTCTATAGTCCTAGAGAATATCAAAAAGGCCATTGACGAGCTTGGAATCAAGTCTGTCATCGATGAGGTAGGACTGGAAGAGGTTGTGGAGGCAGTAGGGGTGAAGGACGTAGTGAAGGCAGTAGGGGTGAAGGACGTAGTGAAGGCAGTAGGGGTGAAGGACGTAGTGAAGGAGTTGGGAGCAAGAGAAGTGCTCCGAACTCTCATGTCAGAGACCGAAGATCCTGAAACACTTGGGATGATACGTGAGCTTATGGAAAGATTGGGGTAGTTCTTCGACATTGGTACACAGAATCGTTACTGAGAGATCTTGGGGGACAATCTGGTTTCGGTGAAGTCTGTACCAATTTGCAGAATAGTTTAGTATTATAGTTCTTCACAGCCCGTACGTACCCCTGACCTCTTTTGAGTTCTTGAACTCCAGAATGCTGCCCTCAATGTGCATGGCTAGGATGTCGCTCTCCGTCAGCATTTCGACGTGCTCATCCGAGAGAGCGAGTGAGGAGAACACTGGCACGAGCTTCATCTCCTTGAACTCGGGGAAAAATGTGAAGAACTCTCCGCTGCTGACGAACTCCACGAATCTGTCGATGTAGACATCAGTGGTCACGGACTTGGTCTCATTGAGGAAGACGGTCTTGTCATCATGGTAGACAGCGATCAGGTCGAACTCCTTCCTCATCCGTCTTTTCTTGAGATACTTCTTCCGCCCGATCATGATGTCGTCAGGATTCTTGAGCCCGAATGTTTCCTCGACGACGATGTGGAAGCTAGGGAATACGAGATCCTCGACAATAGTTCCCAGCCTGTTGGCGAGGTTACCCCATTGCCTGTTCACCTCCTTGATCTGCTTGTTAATTGCACCGATCTGCTTGTTCACTCTCTCTTCGGCCCTCTTGGACTCTTCATGCATCTCCTGGATCTGCTTGTTAATTGCACCGATCTCTTTGTTCACTCTCTCTTCGGCCCTCTTGGACTCTTCACGCATCTCCTGGATCTGCTTGTCGATCTTCGCACCGAGCTTCGCTGTGTTCTCCTTCATTTCCGAGATACTCTTTTCAAGGCTTTGCTCCATCCTCATCAGTGAGAACGCAAGGTCCCTTGACACCTGCTCCAGTGAATTGACTCGGGACTCAAGTTCGGCCATCCTAAGTACTAGTAGCCTACTACGTATTTAAAACTACTGGGCTTTCAGACTATTACGGATTTTCAGCAGGGATCTATGAGGGTAACTGAGCATTCTATCAATGATCGGACGTCGCGATCTCACATCTGACACCAGAGGTTCTACCTTTACGGTATATACTCTCTCTGAAATTCCGAGACTCTTGAGATTAATAAACCATCGAGCACCCTATATGAATATGCAAGAACTAAAGAATGCATTTGAAAACGCAGAGCTCTACGACAAGTACGTCTTCACCAAGATGTATGCATACGGCTACATAATCTGGGCGTTTGTTGGGGGAATTGGCTCATGGATCAGCTATCTCATTATAATCTTCGGCGAAGCACTGGCGATTGACACGGGGTATACCGGCGCAGCCCTTGGTCTCCTCTGGATACTGTTACCCGCGTTCGGAATACTCTTCGGGTTCAACCTGAGCCCGACTGAAATGGCTAATGTGACTGGATTCAAAGGTTCTAAAGGGTATGGAATAACATGGGTGATTGCATATGCCCTCGCCTTCTTCTTCGACTGGATCGCAACATCCCAAAATTGGACTGAAGTGTCCGCAATATTCGGAGTAAGCGTGATGATCGCGGTCGGACAGATCGGGACGTTCCTGATTAACAGAATGAAATCAGATCTGTTTGTAGGAGCTGTCGGACTTCTGGTCGCCGTCCTGCTGATTCCTGTCCCCTATCCTTACGAGATGATCATCTTCGGATTCGGGTTATTCATGGCATACTATTCAGTTGGATTTAAAGTCTATAAAATCGACCTACCTAGAATACTTAGAAAGAACGAGTGAAGTCCATGGACAAGAACTACCCCAAGAAACTGCTCAATTTCAAGGAGCTGCTGCATCCGACAAGACTGGCAATTATGTTAATACTGAGGACACAATTGAAGATTCCAGCTACGGATTTGCGATCGTTCCTCGATATTCCATGGGGTACACTGGACTCCCATTTGAAAGTGCTCAGGAGACATGGACTGGTGTCAATCGGAAAAGAATTTGTCTTCGACACACCAAGGGTAGTGGTGGTTCTGGAAGGCAAGGGGGAAAAACGAATAGCAGAATTTGAAGAGCTCTGGAAAAAATTGAATGAGGAGGATTGAATTCAGGCAGAATCAGGGGGCTCCTCCCAAGATATGAACTGCATCGGTTCCCCAATATGTACTCTATACGTTCATATCCACATACATCCCTGGCACACAAGCGGTTGCTCACCGTGAAGTTTTACCCACCACTCCAGAATGGTGAGAATTGAAGACTTCGGTCCTAGAATACTGATCAAGGGGAATTCAGTCAGCCAAGAACCAGTTGGATCTTCTCTTGTAGATGTCCAACCCAACGAACAGGGATGCGAGTACAAATATGGGCTGATACAGCCAACATCTTCTCGAACTCGGTAGTAATCAGCGGTCACATCATTGTGGCAGAAGGGATCACCGTGTGTGCTTAAGCAGCGAGGTCTTGTCATCTAGATTGTTCACCAACAAGTTGGTAGTATACTCATCCAGACTCTCGGGAACAACAGGTTCTCGCTCTGCTTCCTCGATCATTGCCATGGCTTGGAGCATGGTGACATCGGCCAAGGTGCAGAATTCCTTGAACCCAATCTCCCCGTCAAGATACAGGTTGAGGAGAAACATACGTTTCCACTTGGTGAAGGCACCCATGGTGATCTCCCTGTAAACAACCGATTTTGGTGTAGCATACTTCTTCGAGTACCAGTCGAGGAACTCCATGTCATTTTCTGGTATCTTTATCCCAAGCTGTCTCATAAGGATATAATAAATTTCGGGATATTTATATATTTTGCCATTTATAAAAATTTCATGATTGGGGTTGATACTTATTCATGGAGGAAAATTCTTCTTCTTAGAGATGAGACAAAGTACTCCGAGGGAATAATGAATCTAATCTATGGTGTTGATCTCTTCCTCACACGCCATGGTCTCGAAGAATTCAAGTACAGATTCAAGAAAGACACTGAAATCCTCAAACACGTGACAATTCTACCGGTTCTCGGTGGGATAAGGTACAAAGAGCTAGTACAAGAATTTGATGAAAATGACGCTTCACTTCTCGAATACTGCTTAATTAAAGGATACCGAATAGTTAGTGAGGATCGTCCAATGCTTATGTATGGATACCACAGACGTTTAAACATATCTCCACTAATCGATTTCCTCTTCGAGACTGGACTAAAATACGACTATTTCAACAAGAATGAAATCTATGATCTAATTCGAGTTTTTGAAAGATGGAAGAATATATCCAAGCGTAAGAGAAAGCAGCTAAAAAAACTGGTAAATGATTACTATTGACTGCACCACATACTGTGCAGCAACCTCCACGGCTAATCTGATGACCCAACAGAGAACCCTCGACTTGCAGAGCTGGGGAATACAGAAATTTGTTGCCACTGGACTGTATCATTGGATTATTAATATGAGTTGGTGAGAAGTTCCAAACCATTCTAACAGCACTCAATGACGGACTACACGAACGCCAAGAGCATGTGAACAAAGTGTTCCTCGCAACGATGAGCGGAGAATCGGTATTCCTCCTGGGACCACCCAGGGTTGCCAAATCTCTCATCGCCAGAAGACTCAAATCAGCCTTCAAGAACTCCACATCATTTGAGTACCTCATGAACAGGTTCTCCACTCCCGAGGAGATATTCGGACCCATCTCCATCTCCTTCGTCCCGCTACGGTAGTGTTGTTGACGGGGCCAAGAATGGGAGAACCCCCAGACTGTCATGATCGCAGTTCTGGAATAGACCGAAACCGACTACACCAACCTGTCCATGAGGTCCCGTATCATCCCAAGCATCTCTGGATAGTCAGTCTCTAGAATACTTAGAAAGAACGAGTGAAGTCCATGGACAAGAACTACCCCAAGAAACTGCTCAATTTCAAGGAGCTGCTGCATCCGACGAGACTGGCAATTATATTAATACTGGGGACACAATTGAAGATTCCAGCTACGGATTTGCGATCGTTCCTCGAGATTCTATGAGATATACTGGACTCCCATTTGAAAGTGCTCAGGAGACATAGACTGGTGTCAATCAGAAAAGAGTTTATCTTCGAAACACCAAGGGTAGTGGTGGTTCTGGAAGGCAAGGGGGAAAAACGAATAGCAGAATTTGAAGAGTTCTGGAAAAAATTAAATGAGAAGGAGTGAATTCAGGCAGAATCAGGGGGCTCCTCCCAAGATATGAACTGCATCGGTTCCCCAATAGGTATTCAATCCGTTCCCACCCATACACATCTCTGCCACACAACAGTTGCTCACCATGGAGTTTTATCCACCACTCCAGAATGGTGAGAATTGAAGACTTCGGTCCTGGAATACTGATCAAGGGGAATTCAATCAGCCAAGAACCAGTTGGATCTTCTCTTGTATATGTCCAACCCGATGACAACGAGCAGGACTGCAAGTAAATATATAGGACGGTATAACCTGAAGGGGTCTGTGTCATCTATTTCTGGCAGTAGCAATAGATCAAATGGGGGAAAGCCAAGACCTAATATTGTGACCAAAATTAGTGTAATTGGCAGTATCGCAATTCTGACATGTCTCACCCTCACCATATCAACAATGAGAATCTGCATAAGGACAAAAGTGCTCATTGTCACATATTGAAAAATATATGCTGGAATGTAGATGCTCAGTATGTACTCTATGCCTGAAAAATCGGCTCCACGGTTCAATGTCGGAAGAGCAAAGGTATAGAGGGAAATCGGTAATAGCACACTGAGATAAACCCCGACTCTTGCTAGGTACTGCCGCAATGGATCAATTGGATAGATAGAGTACTGACGAGTCTTCCGATCATCCACCATAAACCTGTAGGATAGGATCAACAAAATTACAATAAGAGGGAAAATCCCAGATCCTACAACATTTATGATTACGGAGAATAGGTGACGTTGCCAAGAATATATTTGCTTCGTATCAACCCAGATATACCTCGACTCACGTATCTTTGAATCAAATAAGAAGACAATTATTGGTAGAAAACCAACAAAGAATCCCTTCATGTTCAAACTCATCACCTCATCCCTGATGAGATCTGCAACTTCTTTTCTCCGCCAGTAAAATTCGAAAACTAAGGCTGAGAGGACCATGAAAGAAGAGATCACCATCTCTATCATGGCCGGTACACTCAAGCCTGTTACATAGACTTTGAAGTTTCCTTCAGAAGGTGTATTAGCTACTACATAGATGAACATGTCAGTACTTCGATTGAAAAGTAAGGTAATAATAGTGTCCTGTGTAACATTGTACGAAAACTCATCTTCCCTTACTGAAACTTCAGGGTTGATATTCATCCGTACATCTCCTGTAAACCCACTGATCTCTATATTCAAGGTCTCTCCTGCTAATATTTCACCGTTTGTCACATATACATTGGAAATTTCTGGAACTGCAGATACAGTCCCATCAAAGAATGTGGGACTTTGTACCGAGTTTGCGACGGATAGCATCATGACTATCCCAATAGTAAGATAGATTTTCGATATATTATTCATCTGACAACCTCCGAAAGGGTATATCTTGTATAACTAATGAAGAGGAGAATGACTGCAACAACAATAGAGGGGATAAGAGAGAGCATACTTACGCTCCCTACTGTCAGATTTCTGGTAACTGCCTGAGGATAGGTGGTGAAGAAATTTATGCCGCTTCCCAAAACATCGACGATATAGTTAACTGCGAAGAATATCGCTTGGGTTTTCGTTCCAAGAAATGTGGAGAGCGTGGAGAATAGGAGTAGGTGGAATACTGCAATCCATGAGTATACTGCTGTAGCGAATAGTACCCCTAACCAATCGTCGGTAGATGGGATGTATGCGATGAAAATGGTATAGAAGACTACAAAGTAATAGATAATAGTCTGTCCGAGAACAAGAATAACGTTCTTGAAAGCATAGAGTGAGCGGAATATGTAGGTCTTCTGCCTTCCTCCTACTTTCGTCCACAGATTCTTTACATCCTTCTCCCTCCTCGAGAAGTATACATGACCTACAAGTGTTATAAGAGCCCAATACACCGGGGAGAAAACCATTCCTTCTTGGATATCCGCGCTGATCATCTGGTATACATCCACGTACTTGACAAAGTTAGGAAGGAGATAGGAGAAAGTCATGAGGGCAAGAATAGGTGGGGTCAAGAACTCAAGCATATCAATCGAGGAAACTCTCCCAAAGTATGAGATCTGCGTGATTCCCCTCCTCCATAACCAGAGAAGAGTCCCGAGGGTAAGCACAAGTGTAGCTACAGAGATATATGGAACTTCTGCTCTTAAAAGGACCTCCTGCTCGATCAAGGAATAGAAATCTATGGAGAAGATTACCTGTGTGACGTTAGACAGATCAATTGCCGGAACTGCATCCAACCTGATGACCCCTCCCTCTTGTAGTCGAACCTCTATAAGGTCCAGTTGTGTCAATGTATCACGCACCAAGGTATCCGAGAACAACAAGGTCTGATTACCCCCCATCGTAAAGAGAGAGATAGACACTGAATACGTTGCATTCGTCGAGACCGAAAGTGTGATCTTTGTTCCTCTGTACCCCTTGAAAGTCTCATGAACCTCGATTCCCTTTGAATAATCACTGACAGAGAACTTGTCACTCTCACCCATGACCTTTGGCGTGGAGACCGCAAGAAAGAGCAGGAATGCAATGGAGATTCTCATGAGGATATTCAACTCTCGTCACCCCCAACCACATCGACGAAGACCTGCTCCAACAAACTCCGGCGAGGTACCGGACTATACCTACTCAAGGCGGATAGCTGATTTGGTTCCTTAAGTCTGAACTCTAGAAGGACACCCTTGTCCACAACCTTTTCAATCCCTAGCTCTACGAGTATACCGAGAACATCATCTTTCGTTCCATCATCAAGCACCTTTATGGAGTAGTCCCGGATGAATCTTTCCCTCATAAGTGTCTCTATGGTGTAGTGCCCTCTCACCTCACCCTTGTGCAAGAAGACAACTTCGTCACATATTCTCTCAAGATCATGGAGGATGTGACTGAGAATCACCACGTGCATGTCGCGAGACAGAGCAAGCTCTTGTATGTATTCGAGAATGTCACTCCGGGCCTTCACGTCAAGGTTGGCGGTTGGCTCGTCGAGGAGTACGTACCTCGGATATCCGATTATTGCTACGGCAATTGCATACTTCTGCTTCATGCCCGCTGATAGGGTCTTGAACATGCTGTTCCACTTCTCAGATAGGTCGAAACGATCAAGAAGTTGGACTGCCTCTGTACGTGCCTCCTCCGTGGACAATCCCCTCAACTTCCCGACAAATTGGAGATGATCACCGATGGTGTACCAGTCTGGGAAATCGGGATTCTCAAACATCACTCCTATCTGTTTGAGGATCTCCCTACGGTCAATGCGGATATCAAGGCCACCAACACTTATCCTACCCGATTCTGGTTTTCTTAACGCAAGAATTAAGCTGACCAATGTCGATTTCCCCGCGCCATTGTGTCCTATCAATCCCGTAATTTTTCCTTCAAACCTTGCTGAAAAGTCATCAAAAATGAGGTCATTTCCGTACGCAAAGCGTATATTTGACACTTCTATCATCTGATAATTTTTCTTACGAAACAACAAGTAATAAACGTTAGCTTAATTTAATCAAAAAAAAATCTAATCAATGGCGAGAAGAAGTCATATTCTGAAAGGGATCGGTATGCTAATACTGATCAATATTATGCTAGTATCGTTGAATAATGTCTCAGGATATTATTGGACTACTATGAAAACAGGGTCTTTTTCATATACATATGAGGGAGAGAGTGATAAAGTAATAACTGCTGATTCAACTCTGGATATTTCAATCAGTAATACATATGCTCTACTTGATATCAAGGCGGTAGGGGAGAATTATTGGTTTACACCTGGTGAAGCAAGTGTGAATGAGATATTTGACACCTCTGTTCCCTCAAATGGAAATGCGTACGGTGGAAAGGCTGGTGAGAGCTACAGGGCATATGCAACCTTCAGGCTCAATGTTATGCTCAGCGGATCCAACCAGTACGTGGAGGTCACGGTTAAACTTATTTATTTCGCTGGAGGACAGGTTGACGCTGATGTTGCAACCCGCAAATTTACATCCAGCACAGATGCTATCTACACTGTCTACACCGATGGATACCAAGCCCACGCAAATCGGAACTTCTACGTAGAGGTAGTTGTACGTGTATTTGCCAGATCGGCTTATGGTGCAGCAACCTCCACGGCTGATTTGATGACCCAACAGAGAACCCTCGACTTGCAGAGCTGGGGAATACAGAAATTTGTTGCCACTGGGCCAGTATAAATCTCCTTGAATTATTAATATGAGCAAGTGAGAAGATTCACGTATCTTTGAAATACTTCACCACAGACTGAAAGTCCCAAGTTTCTGTTGAAATACTGCTGCTTCATTCGACCTAATCTCACTAAATTTATAAGTCACCTATCACGTGTCAGCCCATGAGGGAGAGGTTTACATCTATCCTGACAGCACTCAATGACGGACTACACGAACGCCAAGACCACGTGAATAAAGTGTTCCTCGCAACGATGAGCGGAGAATCGGTATTCCTCCTGGGGCCACCCGGGGTTGCCAAATCTCTCATCGCCAGACGACTAAAATCGGCCTTCAAGGACTCCACATCATTTGAGTACCTGATGAGCAGGTTCTCCACCCCCGAGGAGATATTCGGACCCATATCCATCTCCAAGCTCCGGGAGGAGGACCGGTTGGAGAGAAATGTGGAGAGTTACCTCCCATCAGCGAACATCGCCTTCCTCGATGAGATCTGGAAAGCGGGACCGTCAATACAGAACACCCTGCTCACGATCATCAACGAGAAGGTCTTCAGGAACGGTCCTCAGGAGATCGAGGTGCCACTTGTGGGACTCATCGCTGCATCCAACGAACTGCCAGCCAAGAACCAAGGACTCGAAGCCCTCTGGGATAGATTCCTCATCAGGTTAGTGGTCGAAAATATCGGGGACAACGACTCATTCGCTTCCATGATCACCAACTCCACAAAGATCGATAAGTGTGACATACCGGCAAAGATCCAGATCACTCTCGATGAGTACAAGAAGTGGAGGGACGATATTGATGACATAGAGGTCGGGAACGAGGTCATTAAGGTCATTCACCACATCAGGATGCTCATCAAGCAGTACAACGCTGAAGAGGATCGAGAGGATCGGATCTACGTCTCTGACAGGAGGTGGAAGAAGATCATCAAGGTCCTGAGAACATCCGCCTTCATCAACGGAAGGAAGAAGGTAGATCTCATGGACTGCTACCTAATCGCCGACATGATTTGGGATGACCCCGAGCAGATAGACCGGATCAGGATACTCGTGAGGGAGGCCATTGCAGAGAACGGCTACACATCCGACATCGACCTGAACAAGATCAGAAAGGGTATAGATAATTTTGAACGCGAGGTACTGAAAGAGACCCTGATAGTCAACAAATACAAAAAGAAAGTCTACAGAACAACGTACAGCCCTAATTATAATTCAAAACTCTATGAGATTAAGAGTGTGACAGATGTACACGGTAATTTGATGCCTAATACTGGATGGAGTTACATCGATTTTCAGAACAATGATATTTCTAATATCACCGAGGGGACAAATGTACGACTATTTGATCAAAATAAGAATCATAGAAATAATTACAGAATTAACAGTATGGACGGGGATAAGATAACGATAAATAGCAGGCATGTAATAATGGTCGCATTTGATGAAAAAGTCCGCTACTCTGCAATTACCAGAGTACCACATAAATTGGTTTCCAAGGCTTGGGATGAGAAAATCCGCGAGAGTAAACTGTTTATTGATAACCTCCATGAGGCACTGAAGGTCAGGGAAAAGGATGAATTTGGTCAACTCCGAGAGAATCTCTTCGTGGAGCCAGGTAAGGCGGATCACATTCTCCAGAACTTCAAGAGAACCTACAAGACCCTGCAGAAACTTAGCATAAAACTCGATGAGATAAAACACTCCTACGAGAAAATAATAGATGGGGAGGAGATCGAACTCGACAAGGAAACCATCAAGAAAATTGACCGAAATGATATAATAGAGAAGATCGATGATGGGAACAATGAGGATAACGAGGTGGAATGGAGTGATGAAGAGGATGAAGGTGAGTACTATGACGACGATGATGACTATTGGGACTAATGCCCTCCCTTCAGCCGGTGTGATACTATGCCTCATAAATTAAGCGAGCTTCTGGACATCGGGGTGTACGTCTCCGAGCAGACGTTGGAAGTCTTCCTCAATGAATGGGAGCGGTCCAAATCCAATAACCAGACCGGCGAATCTCTGTACTCGCAGGTTGTCGATGACGCCTTCTCGGGTGCCAGTGGCGAAATAATGAGAAGCTCCCCTTCCATCGAGCAGGAGGTGAAGCAGAGGGTGCTGCAGGGAATTGAAAATCTCGAGAAGTCGTTCGTCACCTCCCACCCATTCGTGGAGGAGGAGATCAAGCTGAACGAGTGGAGAGAGAGGGGTCTTGATGTGCTGGGTGAGGACTTCCTCGATGATGTGAGCGGATACTACTCCGGTGGAGAATACAACCTTGAATTCTTCAGGAAGAAGATCGAGGAAGGAGGGGATGATGAGTACAAGAACGCTCTCACCGAGGAAATGATCGAGCGCTGGGATGCCCTTCTCTCACGGAAGAAAGAGGACTGGATGCTCAAAGAGATCGACCGTTGGAGAAAGCAGTTCATCGAGGGGCTCTACTCGCAGATGGAGAAGTTCCAGCAGATGAAGGAGGTTCTTGGGCCGTTCACGGGAGAACTTGGGAGACTCTGGGATCTCTCAAAGGGGATGTGGAAGGATGTGAACTTCGAGATACTCAAGTACCACGCCGAACTCATCGAGAGACAACCCGAGCTACAGGAGCTGGCCAACTACCTCGGGAGGATGCAGGCAGAACGGGAGGAGCTGGTCGAGGAGATGATCACCTCCATGGAGCTTCGACCCGAGTTCGAAGTGAACACCGCTCTCAAGGAAGAGGTGGTCGGAATTCACGAGAGCAACGACATCAACAACCTCCTCCCGTCAGAGGTCAGTCTCCTCGATGACACCACAATGGAGACCCTCTTCTATCTCAAGTTCGCCGAACGAAAGTTACTCACCTACGACTTCTGGGGATACACCTCGACATCGAGAGAGTATGAGGTGGAGGAGGCAGTCGAGAAGGCAGAGGAGGAAAAGGGTCCCGTCATAATCTGTGTCGATACCAGTGGCTCGATGCACGGAGTACCCGAGAAGATAGCCAAGACCCTGTGCTTCGCGATCCTGAGGGTGGCACTTCTGCAGAAGAGGCAGTGCTATCTCATCTCATTCTCCACGGGAATAGAGACCATCGAATTGAGCAACTTCGAGAAGAGTCTCCCAGACCTCATCCGATTTCTCACATTCTCATTCCACGGAGGTACAGACGCTGCACCTGCACTGCAGGAAGCACTGCGCATGCTCGACACAGAGAATTACAAGAAGGCGGATGTGCTCATGATCTCCGACTTCGTCATGGGGAACCTTGGAAACGATCTCACCTCCTCTATTCAGGAACGGCAGAACGAAGGCACTGAGTTCCACAGCCTCGTAATCGCCAGCTCGGGAAATCAAAGAGTCATAGACGTCTTCGACAACAATTGGGTTTACGACAGCTCGTCGTCCAAACCATTCAAGCATATTCTCCAGAAACTTAGCGAGTTGAGAAAGGCAAAGAAGGAGAAACCTGCCCAACCTGAAGAGCAATGACATGGTATCTGTCATTCCGTTCTGCCGTAAGAATATTCTCTGTTAATGATACTCTGGTGGCAGGTTCGTTGGATTCTGTAATCAAATCCAAATTCAAAGTGAACGTAATAACCTCCTTATGAACTTAACAGAGTATATGGGGCTCAGGAGTGTACGACTTCTCCACCCTAACCTCCCGCTGGAGCAACTCATCAGGGTATATGCAACCCTTGGCGGAATACCCCTCTACCACAGCTACTTTGACAACAACAAGAGCTACGAGCAGAACGTCGCTGATACCTTCTTCAGCAGTCACCACCCACTGTACTCCGAGGTCGAATTCCTCCTCGGGCAGGAGGTCAGGAACGTGTCAACATACATGGCATACTCGGGGCAATAGCGAATGGAAAGACAAGGGTACCCGAGATCGCGAAATCCATCTACCTCAACGCCAAGGACATCCCGAAGTACCTGAAGACACTCACTGCTCTCGACCTCGTGCACAGGGTACAGCCAATCGACGCAAGGGCCGGGAGCAAGACCAGCATCTACCTCCTCAACGACCACTACTTCAGATTCTGGTTCAGGCTCGTCTCTACCCAGCAGTCCAAGATCGAGATGTACCTGACCAATGAGGCACTCGCGTACCTCAGGAAAGGGCTCCCTGGTTACATGGGGTACGCTGTAGAGGACATAGTCACCGAGCTCTTCAGAGAGAGGTACACAAGGGTCGGGAAGTGGTGGCACCAGAAGGAAGAGATCGACTTGGTCTCCGTGGACGAGGTGGGAAGAACAGTGACCTTCGTCGAGATCAAGTGGAGAAGCCAGCCAGTGGACAGGAAGATCGTGAAGGAACTGGTAGCGAAGAGCAAGGGAGTGAGAGGTATGGACAGTTACGACAGAAAATACCTCGTCATAAGCAAGGCGGGATTCAGTGGCAAGGTAGATGGAGAGAACCTCTTCTTCTGGGACATTGATGACCTCGCAAGAGAGTTCAACCTATGATGTTAGGGTGGATGACTAGAGGTAGGTGGACTGGGTAGTGAATCGGTAACGGGGAGTTGGGATGTAGTGCAACTAGATGGTGGGATATCTGAGGACGAATCAAAGCAAGAAGGATGGGTTAGAGCAAAATCACTAATCCTACGCATCACCGACAATACCCGTCGGAGTCACGCATGATTTTTATACTCCAGTGATTGAAGAGCCACGTGGAGAAAAATTTACGCAAAGAGCTCATCAGGAGGGTAGTAGAGCATATCAATATGCACGGAAAATTCCCTGTCACCCGCGATGAAGAAATAAACAGCCTGTACAACAAGGTATGTCGATATAGGGGCGAGTGGGCAACAATCCTTGCCATCGCGATCGAGAAGTCCGAATACAAAAATAATGAAGAATTGAAAAAGCAGCTCCGGAGCAGGTACAGAAAGAACCTCAGCAACAGGGAGAAGTGCGTTTCAGAACTGTCCAAGTTCATCCACAGAAATAAGAAGCTCCCTACAGCGATGGAACAATCCTCCCTGTACAATTCAATTAGGTTATACCACATCCGAGATTACTCATTCCAAGATCTGCTCAATGAGGCAGTGATGAAACTACCCCCGGGTGGATTAAAGTCACTAATGGAGAAGGAGCTGGAAAGGAGGAAGGTGTGGTTCAACACCCGTGAATGGAAGCACGGACTCGCTCAGGCTAGGTACTATGTCGTCGAGTACATTCAAGAACACTCGAAGCTGCCGTCTTCTAGGGAACTAAGATTTGTCATCTCCCAAGTCGCTAGTGACACAACATGGACCGAATTGCTACAGGGTTCCATCCTCCTGATCAGGCAGGGTGACCTGAGAATCGAGCTGATCCGTCAGTTACGGAGGAGATTGAAATCCAAGATAGACTGGCGAAATGATGGCAGAAAGGTCATCGTGGAGAGAATCAAGGAGTTCATCCTCGGGTACAAACGACTACCGAGATACAACGATATGCACACCGAATTCAGCTACATGTCACGGTACAAAAAGGAGTGGGGAGTGAGTTCGCAGTTCGTAATTATCCAAGAGGCTCTTGATGATATCGAGGACCAGATGAATCCTGTGGTCTGGAACCAATTGTACGTGCAGAATGAGGAAAAATGGGCAAAATACGGTAAGAGATGACAAATACCATAGTACCACACGAGAAGGAGTAGGGCATGGTGGTACGTTTCTGCCGTGGAGAATGGAATGTGCGTGAAGGGACGCGTCTGCAATCCTGATTATACGCGTGTCTACCGAGTGCTTGGTGAAAAAGGCTGTATCTGTCTAGGTGGTTGATTGTGCAATAGGTGTTAGAGTCGTTACTGGGATTTCAATGGTTATATACGTTAAATGGGTTGTAATGGGATATTTCGTGGAATATGAAACAGTCCAATCACCTGCTACATCTGATGCTATTGTGCCGAAGTTTCGATGTCAAGAGAAGAGGAAATTTTCAAACGGGACTTTGTACTGTACCCCGTCCACGAAGCGGTATGAGTGTGGTACAACGGATCCCATCGTGTAGTCTATGTCATACAGGTAGAAACGGAAATTCAGAATATCCGCGCGGGATACCGAATAAATCTGGAAGAGCGAGTAAATCCGTTTGTCGCTGAGCTGTGAGAGAAGCAACGTGGGGAGCGCAAACTGGTGGATACTGAAAGACCTTCGATCCATGTCCTCACGATCGATCTTTGCCTCGATGGGAACGAGGTACGAAGAGCTTTCCAGAAAGTTGTCAATCTCCAACTGTGCACGATCAACAGGAATCTCTTCACCTCCAATGATATAATTACCACTGACAGAGGTCTTGATACGACCGCCGAGTGTAAAGTGCTCTCGCGATGAGAAGATTCTCTCGAAAAAGAGTGAATAAAGCCCCATCTCATTCGCTAAGACAATACCCGTCTCCTCGTTGTGGATGTCATCATTCTGCAGGAGCTTCAGGGACACAGGGAACTGAGGGGGCTTATCGAGGTGAATCACATTGATATGGGGAAACATTGGAAAAAGGGTGGGCAGGTTCAGTGCAGCCCGGTTGACCAGGACGCAGCCACCGCTCTGATTCCGTATCTGCTCAAGACCAAGTGACCGGAGTGCCCATGGTAATTCTTCAGCCGAGTAGGTCGGGATGAGCCTGACTGGTTTGGCACCGACCGCTTTAAAGTCGGTCGAGCGTATTTGGAAACAGGGTCGACCAGAATCGAGCCAATCTGCTATATCAGCACTGAGTGGCCCCGACATGAGCAACTGTTCCCACTTCCTCTCCTTCTGACTCACAGACTTGGGGAGGGCGAGGGGGATTTAAGTGATCCGCACAACCGTTGCACCGGTGCGGGTAAATTCAGAAAATAATTTATGCCCTGACCTTCTGTCCGCAGTTTATGCAGAACCTGTTGGTTCGTTCTTGCATGGTGCCACAGGAGAAACAGTCAACCGTTTCCCTGTAGGGCTGGCTGGTTTTGGAGGTATCTCTGAAATCGGAACGGTGTCGCTTGCTTCTACCTGAATGTCTGTCCTCGTAGAAGGGGTCGTCATATTCTTGGTCGTAGTATCTGTCACTGTGGTGAGAAATTCTTCGGTCGTATCTATTCCTTTTGGAATACTTTAGCTTTCTTCGCTTCTTGAAGGCCTTATCGAGATCAATTTTCCTAAGGGTGAAGACCGCTACTACAACAACCACCACCAGAAGGACAAGGGCGATTATCCAACCGATATCCGGCACAAGCATCGCTACCCCAACTAGTATTCCTATCACCGCAAGAAAAACTACTATGGCCGCCATGACTCCAATAATATCCTCGATTTCGAAATCAAATATATCTTCTAGATCCATTAAGTATAGTTTTTTAGTTATATATATCAATTTATGGTTATACAAAGTTATCCTGTGACGAACTGAATTGGGAGAACGCACACGTCCTCTTGCGCATGCGCCCGCTAGCGGATGCGGGCACGCGTTACATGTACGCATACGTGTATGGGGGTGAGTAAGGAGATAAAATCGATATTTCGAAAATCGAACATGAACCCGAATCAACATTGTTGAACAAATTATCTGATTGGAGAATCGCGTACTTTTACCAGTGATCGTTGAATCGCGTTGATCTCTATGTTATCGACGCGAAAGTTTTGAACTGCATGATATTGCGTATAACTACAGGTGTGAGGAAACTGTAATCTGGAGTGATCTGCAACGTCGGCAGTATACAAGGTTCTGGGGGCTGAAATTCGAATTTGCGCTATGTCTACTATCCAGCTTAGGGGTACACTTGGACTTTAGATTTGTATTTTTCACTAAGGAGTTGGCATGATTTCATATCTGTGAGGATATACGTAGATGGTGGCTATTAAGGAGTAATTTTGAAATAATTTATTATCTCTAATTGAAGAATAAAATAATAAATATATAAAGCTGAGGAAACTATCTTCAAAACTAACGTTTTCTCAAAGTTAGACCAAAAAGTCTATAGTTGTTAAACCCGTCAAAAATAAACTCTTCCGCCCCAGTGAGAACACATATAGAGAACACAACAGTTACAATATAGGTGGTGATAAAATATAATCATATATAAGTACGTAATCTTTAAAATTATATTTCAGGTATTTTACTATCAATATATTGGATGTCGGGAAAAATATAATGTTGTTGCTTTATTCCCGAAAATATTTAATTAGGCAAATATTATATATAATTGATATTATAGAGGAATTATCAAGGCATAAGAAGTTTATGATAATTCAAAAAGCATTTGTACAGTATAAATTAATAAAAGGATATTGGTTTATATTGTTATATTAGAGATCGAAATTGAATTATGAAAATAGAATAATTTACAGAAAAAAACTAAATTCCATAAAAATTTATGTAATAATGGGAATTTACTGAACGTAAACATAAAGAATGTCTATAGATGCATAATAAATTTGTAGTGGGCTGTTTTCATCGTAGAAATAATAAAGAAATCAGTAAGGACAAATATTAATCAAATATAAGGAAAATCAAAAATAATCAATAACAAATAAAACTATAAAAAATAATTAGAATGGTTAATAAGAATATTGGTTAAAAAAAAATAAATATATCTATTTAATAAATGAATATGTGATAAATAACATAAATAAACATAAAAAATAGAAATGAACATAATAAATAAAAATTCGTAAAATATATAATGTATAAAGAAATAATTGAATCTATTAGGGGCTTACACAACCTGCGATAATCCAGAATTCTGTACTGTTGATCGCTGAATTGAATGGGGTCTCTAATCTTCTTTCTCAGCCCTCCATGTCTTTGGATTCGCCGCGTAATTTTGCTTGTCGTATTGTGCATTGGGTGGTTTGCGAAACTCGCACCTTGGATCTTGGGTTTGCATTATGGTGTCTTGCTAAAAATTATCACATATTCTATAATAAATTGAATATGAATTACTACGCTTCGAACTTTGGTCTCTGATTTTGCCTGTGGTGATGCAGTGTGGTATCTCTGTGGGGATATCTTGAACTCCCTATTCCAAAGCGATTAAGGTTGGGTTGTGATATTTTTTGATTTGTCCTTGCGACACTCGAATATAATGTAATGGGGAAATCTCTCTGCGTCGAATAGAAGATGGGGATTTTCTTTCAGCACCCTCTCACTTGGAACAGGTTCTCTGATCTGCAATATTGCCATTCCAGCATATCGCAGGGCACCACTGTACTCTGTGAGTGTACGTGAAAATTGCCAAGGTGGCGGATTCTTCCCCTAGGGCTCAAGCATTACTCCGGAGTCGAAGTACCTGTCGCTCAGTTTCCCTAAACAGTCCTCTTTTCTTTGGCTGTCGAAGGGCAATTTGAGATCGGTGGTTCCGGGGTGGTGGCCGAATACTGGGTGCAAGTTACTCCAAGCGAATCTTCCTCCCTTCTGAGAACTCTTGATATCTCTTTGACTGCCTTTCTGTACTTCTTGACATCCACAAGGACGATATTGGAGACGACCATGTCAACGTACCCGTCGGGGATGGTGTGGTGGTCTGCGAGGTCTCTTTGGAAGAATCTGCATCCGAATGGTTCCTCCTTCTCCCTTCTGAGGCAGTACTCGATGAACGGATGGAGGAGTCCACTCCCGTCATGTGGGCTCCTCTCCTCGCTAATCTCCTTGTCAGGTACCCATTACCGCATCCTGCGTCAAGCACGTCTTGCCCCGTCACATCGCCGATCACGTCCATGAGATTGGGGTCAGTGATGAGTTCCCTGTTGATGTCGCCGTTCTCGTCTAACAGGGGATTCAGCCAGACGTCTCCTACCTCTTCCCAGCTTTCTTGCATGCTGCTCTGATCGACCTGGTTCTGCAGTGTGATGTCGGTGTGGGGCGTTATGTTGCCCCTCTGCCTGATCAGTTTGATGGTGTTGTTCTCCGTCCTGTTAATTTGCTCGAAGGGGATCTTCCGCCCTTCTTTGGGGGCTATGTACAAGATTTCCGTGACCTTTGACCGGGCTTTGAGGTGTATTCTCCTCTGAAGTGGGTTGTTCTCACTGTACTCTTCGTATATGAGGTCGAAGTGCCGTTCGCCACAGCTACAATCGTTCTAGAAGGCGTATATTCGGTCCCAGAACAAGACTCTGTGCATACGTGGCTTTGAGCACCTAAAGCAGATCGTCCCCTCCGTTCTGCAGTGGTAGAGGTCACTGAAATGCCTGAACTTCGTGCATCTGTCGCACCTGAGCTGGGCATGGAGAGTGCACCTTCTGATGGGGTTGTCGACGGTGAACATTCCTCTCCTAGTGAGGTGCTCGTGCTCCTTCTCTGCGATTCTGATGCAGTAGTGGCATGGGTGCTCGGGGTTGATGTTTACGGGGAACACAGCTTAGTGGGTCGTGGTGTGAATAAAAGGTTGCTGGGGTGGGGTGACCATCTTTCCGTTCAAAAAAATCAAAAATTATTGGACGTTTGCTCAACCACATCCTAAAAATCCCGGGGTAGAATTTATTTTCGTTCATAATTGTTCATATAATTTGGACATTTGTCCAGAATTGCTGTTTTTTCAGTGGGTCGGGAGGAATGCCCTATTCCTCGAAGGGTACGAATCGGGATAGTTTTGGACATATGTTCTAAATTTGTAGCCGAAATTGTACGGATTCTCATGGGGTGTCTGGAATCTCCCCGTCAGAAACCCCTTGTGTTCAAGATTCTTCAGGATTTCTGGACATTCGCCATGAGGAAGTAGACGTCATAGTTTCGGATGTCGGAGGCACGCTTGAGCGTTCTTTCCGCCCTCTTCCACTGGATGTTGCCGAATCCCGCTTCTTGCAGCATCTCATTCAGTCGCTTGATTGACATAATTGCTCTGAGCTCACCGTCAGCCTCTTGGATCTCCTTGCCAGCTATGGTGCGGGCGACGAAAATTCCATCGTTGTCGAGGGCTTCTCCAACGGCTTTCAGGAACTGTGGGAGCTCTTCTGGATCCACGAGGTGTATGACCGATCCTGCGTGCACGGCGCCGTACTTCCCAAGTTCCACGGTCTCTCCCTGCAGGTTCCTCAGTTGATCGCCCACGTTCCCGACGAGTAATCTGCCATCGTGTGGACCGAAGAGCTTCTCTCCCTGCCTCATGAAGCCGTCCGTGACGTCCAATCCGTCGACCCGAGGCACTCCTCTGAACTTGAGGTAGCGGAGATCCGCTCCCACGCCGCACCCGATGTCCAGAACGCTCTTACGCTGGATGAGGTCCTCCAAGAATGGATTCTCGCTCACTCTTGGGTGGAGGAACTTGAAATTCTGCATGGAGCGATATGATCTGACCCTTTTGACTTCCTCCCAGACACGCAGGGCACGTTCCTGTATTTCGTTGTCGGTGATTCCAAGGATTTGACGGGTCTGTTCCGAGAATTCTAGGTCAGGACGTCGGAGTACCCACACGGCTGTTGCCCCGTCCTCGCATCTCTCAGGATCCTTGTTGTATGAAGAGTACACGGCTTCTACCTTCCATCCTGCGGCTGTTGCATACTCCCGGAGTTCGTCGTTCGTCAGCATGTAGAGGTTCGCCACTGACTGGTTGACGTAGCCCTCGTCGATGACGTTGACGTTCAGCTCCACGTTGTGCGGCTCCTGCCTCTCCCTTCCTACAGGGATCATGATCCGCTGGAGCATGTACTCGCCCGACTTGCGGAGGGGGAGGTAATAGGGTCTCAGGGGTCTGTAGATGGTCTGCATGACGAATACGCCACCGGGTCTGACCACGGACATCACGTTGTCCAGCACTTTCTTGACGTTCTGCAGGTTCTCGGTGTTGGCTATGGCATTTCCGAGCATGATCGCCCCGTCGTAGACCAGCGGCTGTTCCCCCAGCTGTGCGTGGAAGTCCTTGGCCGCTGCGTCCGTGACGTGGAATCGTGCACTGGCTCCGATCTCCTTGGCGTTCTCCTCCGAGACGGCGATCATCGCTGCCGAGATGTCTATCCCGACGGTGCTGTATCCGTGTTTCTCCAGCTCGAAGGAGTGCCTACCTGTGGCACAGGCGACGTCGAGGATCAGTCCTTTGGGCAGGGTTTCAACGAGGAACGGGATCTCACGTTTCAGCCGTGGTTTCCACGGGATCATCTTGTCGTACGCCCGTGCAGACTCAATGTCCTCAGGGTTCACGCTCTTTAACATGAGTTATCGATACGGATGGAGTTTGAAAGCTTTTGCCTCAGGAATCGAGTTGCTGTCTGATGCTCTCGATTCTGTGCAGTGGTACTGCCGTAACTCCTGCATCTTTTGCACCCGGCTCAAGAGAGGTCTCGTGCTTCGTGACGACAAATCTCCTGCGTAGATGGGTATCGATGAGTGTTCTGAGGTGCTTTCTGCGTACGTTGTTCCGCATTTTGACCTCGACCCCAACGTCAAGTTCCTTCCCCACGATGAAGTCGATCTCTCTGCCCCTGTTGTTGAAGAAGTACTCGGCTTCTAGCTGGAAGGCGACCTCTGTCTCTGCCTTCCTTCCCAGATCGGGCTGACGTGTGTACCAGTGGAGCGTGGTGTTGTACGGATAGTAGCATTCATGACGGTTCTCGGTCTTCCGTGCATTTCCTGAGAAGTTATAGAGTTTGCGGATGAGGAGCGACTGTTCGAGGAACATGAGGTATTTCTTCACCGTGCGTGCATCCAGTCCCATCTGGCTCCCAAGATTCCGTGCGATAATCACTTCTCCTGGGGACTGTGAGATGATTGAGAATATCGAGTTCAGGGGCGTTGTGTCCTTGATGTTGTGAATTTTACGCATATCTATGTCGATGACCTTGTCCACGAGTGACCCCACATACTTCCTCTCATCGGTGTGCGTCTTCACGAGGTCGTGGAGTTCTGGGTAAGACGAGGGGCTCCCTCCAGTGGTTGTTCTGTAGCCGGATTTGATCCTTGAGGGACACGAGTATCCCCTGCCCATCACGCAGAAAAATCTTCCACAGGTAGAGTGACCTGATGTCAGACTTTGTGACAGAGATTACATTAACAGACTCCATCGCAAGTACCGTGTGTCGAGGGCAAGGTTGAGTTGCACCCTAACGCCTCGGGTGCCCGGTAGTCAGGCGTGCATTCGATTTACCACCGATCATCGAAACCGGAAATAGGGGGTCACTGTATAGGTACACTACGTGGAGGGCTATAGTGGGTAGGAGATGCTGAGAAGTTGCCCATCGAATGAGGGGTGGCAGAGGATCGTGGTGCTCACAGCGCTTGTTCGATCCTGCGGACGTACTCCTCAAGTAGATCTGCACGTCTCAGTCTACTTGCCCACTCTTTGGGGAAGCCTGACCTGAGCCCTACGATTCCCCCTGCAATTGCTGCTACGGAGTCCGAGTCCCCCGTTATGTTGGCACTGAGTCTCACGGCAGCGACGTGGTCCTCGGGGTGCTTGAGCACGGCATAAGCGGCCATACAGAATGCCTCCTCCGCCACCCAGCCTTCTCCCAGCGACTGTATCGCCTGTTCCTCGGAGACGTCGCTTGCCGCCAGCTCCACGGCTCGATCCAGCAGATTCGTGAATTCCTCAGAAGTGCCAAGAGTGTGCTTCCTGACCTTGGAGAGCATCTCTTCGGGGGGTTCTGTTGCGAACCTGACAGCGAGGGCACCAGCAATGCACGCAGCATCTGCCGTCGGGTGTCCGTGAGTCATGAGCCCGGACTTCGATGCTATCTCCTTCAGCATGTCCAGATCCTCGTAGAAGAGACCGATGACGCCTGATCTCATCACGCTTCCGCAGCCCTTGGAGTCCACCACGCCCGATTCCGACCAGTGAACTCCTTCCCTGAGCCTCCACGCACCGGTCATGCAGGTGTTTCCGGGGGCGTGACCGGGGTCGTCGTACCAGTGGATGAATCGGTCTGCGATGGCGTCCAGCGTCTTCTCTACGTCCTCGTGTCCTTCCAGCAATGCGTCTGCGATCGCCAGCATCATCTGCGTGTCGTCCGTCCAGTCGCAGGGGTCAGGGGGTTCTTGGATACCTTCAGGGCCGTAGATCTCATTGATTCTGCCCCTGTCCACAAACTCAACATAGCGTCCAAGAGCATCTCCTAGGGCAGATCCGAAGATGTAGCCCCTCACCATTCCTCGTTCCATGAGTCTCCCGTACAGTCGGTGCTAATAAGTCTGTGGGGGGTGTTCACCGATTGCCTGTGGCTTTTGCGGATCTGGGGTGGATCACGGGGGGCTGGGGAGCTACATTCGTTTCTTCTTCGGGTAGGGTGTATCTCGATTGATTAGCTAATTTGTAGGTTGCTCAAGTAGTATTCGTAGCCGTCGTCAATAGCCTTGGCGAGGATTGCTTTATCGGAGTCCGACCGGAGTACCCGTCTCAGGCTCTGTTCCACGTTGTCGAACATTTCCCGGACTGCTCGCATCTTCTGCTGAGGGGTTCCTTCCTTCGTTATCTCCACAGCAGTCATCTGGTTATCTACCTGCCACTTTCTGATGGCTCTCCATGCGAATCCCATGAGTGCCAACCTGCTGATATCGATATATACAAGGAGTACATCTGCAACTTCCTCGATCATTTTGCGGTGGATGGGGAGGATGTCAAGCTGCGAGAAATCTCTCTCTGCATCTTCGATCCCTTTGTCTGTGAAACGCATAGAGGACATTATCCTTCGCATCTAATAAGGATTTATTCCGCAAAATTAAGCGATATTCTACAGTTGCAACTACCCACTTCTTTCTCGGTTTCTAAGTGATTCATGCCTTCTGTTAATTGTAGATTTGACGCGTATCCGTCGATGGCTGGGGCTCAGGGTTTAATTTCCTATTCGCTGTGCAGAGTTAGACCTTTGCTCTGACCCATGGGCAGATGTATCCTAGGTCGATGTTCCAGCCGTTATCCGTGTAGTTTTTGGGGTAGAAGAAGTACCTCATGCCCTTGTTGTTGTCCACGAGGTCCATTCTCACCTCACCGAGCTCTATGAGCTTGGCGAAGACCTGTGTCGCCACCTTGGCTGGGCAGTAGACCATCCAGCTGAAGTTGCCCTCCTCGTCGAACGAGAGGTTGGAGAGGAACGGGAATTCCCGGATGCTCTTGACATATAGCCCGATCTCCCTGATCCTTCCCCTAAAGAGGTAGGTGGAGTCCAGTCCGAAGATTGCACGGTTGTACGCCAGGGTATAGCGGAGGATCACTCCCGTCTCGTGCAGTCTCTTGATCCTCCGGGAGAGCGTGGAGATGTCAACGGAATAGTCTGCTTGGATCTTAGTTAGGCTCACCTTCCCGTTGATCGTGAGCTCCCTGAGGAGTTTGAGCTCGATGTCATCGAGGCTCTCGGGCTGGCGGTCATAGGGGTTCTCCAGCTCTATCCGTTCGGGCACGAAGTCCTGCACGACGTAGTTCCAGCGTCGAAGATCGGTGTTCACCTGCCTCAGGTCGTCCTTGGTGTTGACGAAGTACAGCGGCTCGATGAACGATACCTTCTTGCAGTACACATTGACGCTGGCTGCGATGATGCAGGTCTTGAAGAGCTCGATGCTCTCCCTTGGCAGGTCGACCATGACGTAGAGATTCCCTCCTACCCCATACGTCCGCACTCTGTAGTAAGTGTACGGGTGGTCGTCGAGCATCCTCTCCAGCTTGAGATATGCCGCATTGCCCAAGACCTCCTCGAAGACTATTCGCAGTCTGAAGAGTCCTATGGATGCTGGAGAGTAGTTCGCCACCACCTCTGTCTGCTCCCTTGTGCCAAGGATGGAGTCCTCGTAGGTAGTATTCTGCCTGAGTACTCCCATCTCCTTGAGCTTAACCACCCGGTTCTTGACCGTATTGGCAGACACTTCGAGAACCTTTGCGATTCTCTCGTTGCTTGCTCGGGGGTCGTTACGCAGGGCCAGAAGGGTGTCCAGCAGGCTCTCCTTCAGGCTCATGGTCCACTTACCTGTGTGCCCAGATCGCCGGGATCGGTGTTGTCACCACCGGGTGGGTCGAAGGTAAGGGAGTCGTAGCCCATCACGTTCCTGAAATTGGACAGGCGGGCATAGATCTCCACCGTGTACCATCCCGACTCCAGAGCGTGGTCGTAGAAGGTGTTGGTGACGATGAAGGAGGTGAGGGGTGTGCTGATCTGCACGACGTAGACGAAGTCCCTGCCCGAGGGGAGTGTGAGCACGATGACGTACTCTACCTCTCCGCTGGAGACGCCCGTGAGGTCGAATCTGGTCTTGACGATGACGTCGAAGACTCCGTTGTTGTCCACATCCTCGTAGTATCCGTCGAAGATATCGAAGGTCATGGTGGGGTTCGCTGCCGAAGCAGGTATGATCGCGATCGGTTGAATCATGATCACGATGACTGAGAGCATAGCTAGGTATCTTGCTTTCATACCTGCAAATTTCCACTGAATTATTAAATATATTTGCGAAAAATTGCGGACTCCCGCGGTATATTTTCTGCAAAGTGCGCACTCGTGAACACACCTTGAAGTCATCTCTCTGCTGCTCGTACTGAAAAACAAGGCGGTTCTCCCCTGTTGCACAGTTTTTCCGGAATACCGAGATGTAGTTCTGCCCTAAATGCAGGGCTTAAATTGGGTCGACGGGGAATCTGGGCTCATGAGTCGGCTAGTTTTTCCAGTCAACAGTGCCGAGAGCACCCGCTCCTCCAAGCCGGGTGGTCATTTCGGACGCTCAAAGTACTACTACGTCGCGGACACAGAGGACGCGAGCCGCGATCAGCTGATTGAGAATACCTCCAGTCACTTCGGGGGGCAGGGTTCTCCAGTGGACTTAATCGTCTCACAGAAGCCCGACGCCATGATCTCCATCGGGATGGGTCCCAATGCCAAGAGCAGGTTCCAAGCTGCAGGTGTACCGGTTTTCAAGGGAGATCGTCTACCTATTGCTGAGCTTATCGAGAGGTACAGGCAGGATGCTCTGGAGGAGCTCACGGAGCTCTGCGAGCACTCCAAGGACCACCACCACTGAGCGTGGCACCTTCTGTTCACTCCGGGGCTTTCCAACAATTAGGTTCTTTTGTGATTGGGTTCTCTCATAATTTCTCTCTATTATGCTCTCCCAGACCGGGTTTTTACCTCGACTTGGTTCTCCCCAGAATTACTGATGTGTCGAGCTCTCCGTGAAATTCTCCAGACAGGATCGAATTATGGTCGCATCCTCCTGGTCGATTCTGGTGAGTCTGTTGCCAATTATCTTCTTGATTGTGGACGTATAGGGATGAATTTCTACCACTTCCCACAACAAAGATCCACAGGTGATTATTCAAGCTTAGATTAAGAATGTGCGTCCTCCCTCCACGCGGGCTGAACACTGCGTTGTACTGTGTCCGGGGCTGGTCTCACGTCTTTGCTGTTCTTCCCTGTGCGTGCCGTTGTCCACCATGACCGAGCAAGCCTTATGAGCTTTCGGTACATAACTTGGTCATGACTGATCTACGACCGTTCTCCGAGATTGCTGATGGCATTCACTGGGTCAAGGACTCCTACGTTAATCTGTACCTGATCGAGTCGGGTGACGACATCATCATGGTGGACTCGGGGCTCAACAAGAAGGCAAAGAACGTGATGCGGTACATCCGCTCTGAGCTCGAGGACAGACGGATCTCCAAGATCTACCTCACGCATCACCATGCGGATCATATCGGGGGATTGCACTACCTGCACGACCACTTTCACACGCTGAACTATGCCCATCCAGTGGACGCGGAGGTCATCAGGGGAGATCGTCCTATCCCGTATCCCCGAAACAAGTTGCTATGGCCGCTCTTCGCAATTCTGAAGCCGTTCGTGATGCCCAAACGGGTGTCCCAGATCGAGATGGTAAAGGAGGGTGATGTCGTCGATGGCATGGAGGTCTATCACCTCCCCGGGCACACTATGGGTTCTCTCGGCTTTCTGAAGGATTTCACTATGTTCGCGGGGGATACGGCCGTGACGATGAAGGGGCTTGCCCCTGGGAATAATGTCTTCGCAGAGAATCCTGAGGCAGTTCTGGCCTCATTCAAGAAGCTCTCCACATTGGATTTTGAGGTGCTGCTCTCGGGGCATGGTGACCCGATCCTCTCGGACGCCTCCATGCGTGTGAAAGATGCTGTTGAGCGTCTGGGGCTGTGATCTCATAACTGCAGGTCGCGAGTGGGTGGTGGGAATCCGCCATTTGTGGTGCGATACTCGGAATTCCGCGGGAAAAATTGTGGGAAAAGGTTGAACTCCTTGTACCCCAAAACCATTTTTCTTCGAGAAATTCGCTCTAATTGGGAGGAAATCGTACTCTCCGCGGAAGCGAAAGGGATTAAAATCGCTGCTGCGGGTGGTGAATTACGATGTTTGGAAAATTGCGTGGTATCCTTGTTGGCGTCGGGTACATCGCACTAGCGGCACTTGGGGTTGTGGAGAGCAACGCTGCCTCCGCACGGCACAATGTGGTCTTGGACAGTTTTCTCGTGACGATTCTGGACATACCCTTCTCAATTCTGTCGCTCCTTGACTGATCTCCTTCGTACTCTTTCTCTGTCGGGTTCTGAATCTCAATTTCTGCATACCTTTGTCTAGCTTATGTGCCGTTCTGGCCAGCGAATTATTCGTTGTGCATGCCCTTCCCGTGGTGGACCATGTGTGTCAATGTGTTCCTTCTCTTTCCTCTGTGATGTTGTGGTGTGGTGCTGATCTTTTTGTCATGCTGTGGTCAATGTGTGTGTGTCTTGGTGTATTATTTGGGGTGGTTTTTAGTTATGCTGTGGATTTGGGGGTTATTGTCGAAGTTTTCGCTACATGTGTGGTGATGCACGGATGTGGTGTGAGATTCTTGCTTGTGGCCACTTGTCGAGGTCTGTAGTCATACTTTGTCAACTATGGGTTGTGGGTGGTCCATTGCTCTTTCTGCTGGTTTTTTCTCCTGTTTATGCCGTCTAGCTTTATTGTAAGGTGCAGGTGTTTTTTGTCTGTTTAGTCGTGGGTTTGTCTATGGGGTTGACTTCCAGATCTGGTGGTTTTCTTGTGCTGGTGTGTTTTAGTCACGGTGAATGTGGAATTTTAGTCAATTTTTAGTCATTATTGGTTGATGTTTAGTCATTATTTAGTATTTGTGTGGGTTGTTTAGTCGCTGTTTATGTATTGTTTAGTCTTGTTCTCCTATTGTTTAGTTATTGTTTAGTCATGGCGGTGGATTTATCGTTTAGTCTTAATTTAGTCAGTTCGTCGAGGATCCGTCTGCGTGGGTGCTTTGTCGTCGTGGTGCCATTCTTCTCCTCTCTTGTGTTTATGGCGGGTGGTACATCTCTCTTCTGATCTGTATCTGGGTTGACTAAACGTCCGACTAAATACCCGTATGCTTTTATGCACCACCTGCCTCTGTCAGTCATGGCCCGGCAGGGGAAGAAGATGATCGGGATATACGTGGATGAGAAACTCTACGAGGAGATCAAGCGGAGCGCAGCGGAGAGTGGCAAGTCCATAAAGGACTACTTCATTGACCTGCACTCGGGGCCCAAATCGGAAACCGCGGACACCGTCGTCGAGAGGCTCAAGCAGGAGCTTACAGAGGGGGAGCTGCGGCAGATCTTGGCATCGATCGTCGCACGCCCCGTACCTGCACGTCGTGTACCTGAGATCTTGCCCGAACGCGTGAAGGAACCATCTCGGATTTCCAAGGACACATTCTTCAGCAAGCAGCCGAAGAAGGTCATGCAGATCCCCAAGTTCGTCGACTACCTCAACTCGCTCAACAACCGCAGGCAGCGAGAGGCTATACGTGACACGCTCCAGGTCATCATCAACCACGGGGGCAGTACGACCTCCTCGGTGATCAAGAAGGAGCGGGGCTTCACCCGCACGACCATTGCCAACCGGCAGCTCGACCGTCTCATCCGTGACGGCATACTGGTCAAGGACAGCTCGGTCACACCGTTCATCGTCACCCTCGCGCCCGAGTGGAGGGTGTAGTGGTGGTCGCGTAGTGATCCCTGTGATGTTTCGGATGCCGGTGCTATTGCGTTGTCTGGGTGGTATCGTGGGGTGCTATCCTGGTTGCATCAGTGATTTCTGGTAGGGGTGTATCATTTGTGACTTCTGTGTGGAAACGGTGGTGTCCGTGATGGGTGAGTGGGTGCTCTACCTGTTCCCCTTGAACCTGATTTCGACGTCCCCTGCCTTGTTGACCTTGATGAACTCCAAGTCCTCCTTGTCAAGGTTCATCTTGCGGAGTGTGCTCTCGATGAACTGTGCATTGGTATCTCCTGGGTAGTAGATCTGCTCCCAGATATCATAGGTTCCCCTGATCTCCTTGCGGTCGATGAGTCCGATGATGATGTTCTCCACCTCTTCGTGATTCTCGTGCTCCAGCTTCTTGGCAACTGCTTCAAGCGTCACTGACTTGTACACGGGGGTGGACTTCAGGATTGTCTTCGTCCGGTCAATGAGGATCTTTCGCTTCAGCAGTTCCGGGTCGATCATCTTGTCTTCCTCGTTGTCCCCGATCACTCCTTTCACCCGTTCCTGCATCTTCTTCCGACGTTCTTCCAGCTCCTGCTTGTACTGCCGCTGCCGGATCTCCTCTGCCTTCTGCTTGGCGGTGCTCAGATCCATCTTCACCTCGGGTTTCTTGATTGACATCTTCTGTTTGCGCTCTGCCAGCTTCTTCTGGCTCTGCTTGGCCATCTCGATCAGCACTTCCTTCTGCACCTCGTCAAGGGCGAAGAAGATGTTAGACTGCGCGCTGTTCTCCGTTACCATGAAGAGCACGGTTGCGATGTAGACCACGGCAAATGCGATCTGTCCATTGTACGGTATGTCGAACAGAGGGACGAGCAGGGCGGTGGAGTTAGAGGAGAAGACCATGACCGCTATGTACAGCATCAGCACATAGAGGGTGGAGAATCGAGTGGCGGTGCTCTTCCCCGTCTTTGAGCCCACGACGATCCTCGTACCCTCGTCCTGCATCAGCGTGAACTTCATGGCGAAGTCCGTCCCGTAGGGTCCTCTCAGCTCGGCAGTCAGGGTCTCGTTCTTGCTCTCTTCTGTGATCTTGGCTCGCATCTTTTTCAGCGACTTGGTCAGGAGGTCATATGCTCCTCTCGTATTCAGCTTGATCGTCTGGAAGAAGCTGACCTCCACTTGGTCGAGGATCGGTGGGATGGCAAATATTCCCAGCAGGACTCCGGGGATGAGCAGCAGCAGCTGGAAGTCGGAGGGGGTCAGTTTGAACTCCTCGTAGTACTCCACGGCTGCGATACCCACTGCGTCGAAGAGGACGAAGAGCAACGAGTGCTTCAGGAGTCTCCTCTTCGAGGTGATCGACGACCTCTTGAGGTAGATCGGGATGAAAGGGACTGCGGCGAGAAAGAGCCACGCTAGAATAAAGAATCTCTGGATTGACTGGTCTATCATTTAGTATCTTCTCCACTGGAATTGGGTCCTTGACCGGCTGTTGGAGTAGCCGACCTGTATGATGATCTCGTAGACCACGATGAGCGGCCCCGAGATCACGAGCATGCTCACCATTGTCGGGTCGGGTGTGATGATGGCTGCCAGCGTCAAGATGGCCATGATGACGCTCTTCCGGTTGTTGATCAGGTACTCGACGTCGAGGATCTCCAGGACGACGAGGATGTATATGACTCCGGGGACCATGTACAGCAGTCCTGAGGAGAAAACCGTCCATGTGACGATATTCAGGATGGTCTCGAAGTTGTACAGCAGCCCGAGGTTGGACTCATTGCCGTAGTCGATGAGTGGGGCCGTGACCACATTGAGCACGTTGAGTGTGACGGGGACCACCACGAAGTACGCGATGGCACAGCCCATGAGGAAGAGTGCTGCCAGCGCGATCAGGCTGTTCTTGAAAACCTCCCGCTCTCGCCTGTACAGTGCAGGTGCGACGTACCTGTAGATCTGCACGAGGAGCAGGGGGAGGTTGATGATGAAGCTGATCATCAGGGCGAACTGAACGCCATAGGTGATGACTGACATCGGAGAGGAGATCACGATGTCCACGTTGTCCACCTCGATCATGACCGAGACTGAGTGTATGTATATCTGCGCCAGCACTCTGTAGATCGCTGGTTTGTACCCTGCGAGGGTGAATTCACGATCGAGGAAACGCTCGGGGATGAAGAGGATGAGGAGGGTGGTGAGTATCATCGAGGCGAAGACGATCCTCAGTCTCCGTATCAACTCTATTATGTACTCGCTGTAGTCGGACAGCTCCTTCTCCTTGATTACTCTCTCCGCGAATTCTCTCTGTACTTTGGTAAGGTCGTATTTCGAGAACATCGGCTATTTCCTGTCACTCTTCGGGCTCTGATTCCTGAACGTTCAGGATCTCCTGGGCGATCTCGGACATCGACTTCCCCTCCGTGACAATCCCCAGTTCCTTCGCGGTGTTAATTAATTTATCCTCGTCCGATAGTGGGCTTGTCACTCCCTCTGCCTCCGCCATCAGGCTTCCTTTGACGTCCCTCAGTCCCTTCTTGTACTGGGTGGTTGCCTGTCCAAGTTGCCGGGCGAGCTCCGGGATCTTGTTAGGGCCGAAGAGAAGGAGTGCGGCTCCGAATAGGAGGATCAATTCAGTTGCACCGAGGGTCATGCAATAGTATACGATCATCTCTATATAATTCTGAGTAAATGTTGCTATACAATACAAAGTAATAATTTGGATTTTGTGCACTAATCTATTCGTCGGGTCTTTGACAACAATTCTGTGGTAATGTCCGCGATTGTATGTCGGGTCAGCGACTTGGTCTAGGGCAAACTGGTGGTGTGGTATATTCCGTATGTGGTTGCTGTACTATCATCTAGTTGCATGTTGAGGTCTTCTAGGGGATTACTATACTGTGAGTAGTTCGGGTGCACTGTGATGTGTTGTTGGATTCCTGCAATCTACGTGATCTTCTAGTCTTAGGGTTAAGGTTGGTTGATATTCTCTTGCACTGTAGGTATTGTCCAGTTCTCTTCTACAATAATATTGATTCTACATTTTCTCTGTCTAATTGCTCAATATTCTCTATATTATCATGTTTAATTGAATTAATGATGCGTGACAACTAATTTATTAGTCTATTATCCACAATGGGTGCTGAACAGATGCTTCGATTTTTTTGAAAATACGTCATTAACTATAGTTTTCGAACAGAATCTTTGATATCATCTTGTCTAGCCCAATTGTAGCACGAAGGAGGATAATCTATAAATAATAAGTATCATTATTATAGTAATCACAAATGTGGTAGATTATGGTTAGACTAGGAATGGTAATAGACTTGAGGAAATGCGTTGGCTGCCACAGCTGCACCGTCTCCTGCAAGTTTGAGAATAACGTACCTGAGAACAACTTCAGGTCATGGGTAAGGGTTTGGGAGAAGGGGGACTACCCCGATGTCGCCCTGTCCTTCCTACCGAGGCTTTGCAATCACTGTGATGATCCACCATGTGTGGACGTCTGCCCCGTGACTGCGACCTTCAAGATAGAGGATGGAACAGTTGTCATCGATGACGACGAATGCATCGGATGTGCTTACTGTGTACAGGCATGTCCTTACGACATGAGGTACATCAACCCAACCACCAAAACCGCCGACAAGTGTGACTTCTGCAGGGCAAGGTACAGCGACGGACTGCTCCCGGCTTGCGTGACGACATGCATTGGGAATGCCAGGATATTCGGAGATCTCGACAACCCCGAATCGGAGGTATCACAGATGATCAAGAACAACCCTGTACAGGTGCTTTACCCCGAGTACGGGACAGAGCCCAACATCTATTACATCGCTATGGATGAGGAGCCGGTTCAGATCACAAAGGAGGCTTAGACATGCAATTTGACATATTTCTTAACATAACGTGGGGACTCCTCGTGATGTCCTACTACTACCTGAAGGGTATTGCCGCGGGCATATTCTTCATCATCGCTTTCGGTGAGGTCATGAACGTCACCAAGCTTAAGAGGATGACCAAGCTGGGACTCTGGATGAGCTTTACCTTCTCTGTCGTCCTGCCAATGATCCTCATCGCAGACCTGCAGCAACCAGGGAGGTTCGTCGAGCTCTTCCTCAGACCGAACTTTACCTCTCCCATGGCATGGGGATCTTACATCCTTCTCACCTACTTCCTCGCAGGAGCTCTCACCACACACTTCTACATGAGAGGTGATTTCGTGGAGTACGCAAAGAAGTATGCGGGAACCCCCTATGCTTTCGTCTTCAAGCTCTTCGCCTTCTTCAGAATGGACGACAGCGAGGAGTCGATCCAGAAGGACAAGGGGATAGCCAAGGGATTCTTCTACTTCAACATGTTCATCGCATTCGCTCTGGAGATGTACGGTGGAATACTCATCAGTGTGAACGCTTCGAGACCCCAGTGGGGATCGCCCCTCACCCCGATGTTCTTCATCGTATCTTCCCTCGCAGGAGGTTCGGTGGTGCTCCTTATGGTATATGGACTCTTCAACCTCGTGTCCGGAAGCGTGGCCCACATCAAGGGCGACGAGATCAGCATACTCTCCAAGGTGGCAATTTTCGCTCTCCTCTTTGAGCTTTTCTTCATGCTCATGCAGATCTTCTACTTTATCAACTCGACGTCGAGGGCGAAGTTCCAGTATACCTTCCTCTTCAATAACGGGTTCGAGACGTTGCAGTACCTCTTCGTGGACATCGGTCTCGCAATACTCCTCCCACTTACCCTCCTCATAGTAGGTGAGTGGATGGACAACTACTGGGTATCCTTCACGGGCGGTATTTTCACCGTCCTCGGCTCATGGATATTCAAGTACAATCTCATCATCGGTGGACAGGAGATCACCCGTGCCACCGGATATCTTGCCATGTTCGAGTGGAGCAGCCATGAGATCCAGATACTCGCCTCGGTCACACTCATGTTCGTGGCAGTACTGCTCGCGGTGTTCTGGTTCCTTCCATGGCACGTCGAGCCAAATACCAAGGAGGTCGTGTCACAATGAGCGACGTAGATATTAAGAAAAGAAACCTGCTAAAAGGAGCAAGTGTTGGTGTGCTTGGAGCCGCCGCACTCGCTGCTTACTCACCAACATTCCCTGAGCTCTTCCAGAGAACGGGAGCAGCAAGGAGATCAGTTGCTCTGGAGACGGACTCTGACATCAAATTGGTCAGGTCTGTATGTCTGCAGTGCCACGGTGCCTGTGGAATCCAAGGAAGGATCGCAAACTACGGGACGGATAACGTCCAGCTTCTGAAGATTGACGGGAATCCATTCCATCCCTCCACGAGGTCCGTGCACCTTGAATTCGACACCTCGATGGAAGCAGCAAAGTCTGAACCAGCACACATCTGCGCAAAGGGACAGGCGGGACTACAGACGATGTATGATGAGCAGAGACTTACCCAGCCACTTAAGAGGGTGGGACCACGAGGTTCTGGAAAATGGGAACCCATCGAGTGGGATGACCTGTACAAAGAGCTTATCGAGGGTGCAGAGCTCGCTAAGAAGGACGGTGGAACCTATACCTTCGACGGCTTCAAGGCTCTCATCGCTGACGGGAACGGAAACCTCACCACTCAGCTCATAGACCCGGATAAGCCATGGCTAGGAACCACTGCAAACCAGATCCTCTTCAGTGTCGGGAGATCGGAGCACGGGAGGAAGGAGGTCTCAGACAGGATCTTCGGAAAGGTCTTCGGGACGATCAACAAGAGGATCGATCACACCTGCATCTGTGAGCAGAGCCACCACATCGCATACAAGCGGTACACCAACGGTAAGAAATCCAAGATGCATCCCGACTTTGACTCGAGCAAGTTCGTTATGACCTTCGGGGGTTCTTACCTCGACGCCCAGTTCCCGTTCAACGCATTGGCTGATAAGGTCACAAGGTTCAAGGTGAACGGCGGAAGGCTGATCGTTGCTGACCCACACTTTTCCAACACGGCAAAGCATGCTGACATATGGTTCCCTGTAATCCCCGGAACTGATGCTGCTCTGGCCCTCGCCTTTGCAAGGTACAGGTTCGAGGAAAACGCCATAGATGAGACTTTCCTCTCAGCTCCGAATCAAGCGGCAGCGAACGCCAATGGTGAGCTCTCTTGGACTAACTCCACGTGGCTTGTCAACACCTCGACTGGTGATTTCGTCACCATGGAGGATGTCGGCAAGGCGAGCTCTGGTGATGCTGAAGCAGGTAACCCTGTGGTTTGGGATGGCTCTGACTACCAAGATGCAACGACCGCGACATCCGGGATTCTCTTCCCTGGAAAACTCACTGTCGGTGGATCAGATGTCTACACTTCCATCGAGCTCTACAAGAACGAGAGCATGGGCAAGACCATTGATCAGTGGTTGGAAATCGCTGGACTTTCAGACCTCAGGGACAAGTTTGACCTTGCGTGCAAGTGGATGGTCGAGGCTGGAAAGAAGGTTGTATTCGACATGTATAGAGGTGCGGTGCAGCACACAAATGGATACTACAATGGAATCTCCATTCTCCTCCTCAACGCTCTAGCGGGTAATCAGGACTGGAAAGGTGGTCCAGCAGTCGGAGGTGGTCACTGGCACGAAATGGGTAAGGGAACGACCTACAACGGTCTTGACAAACTTGGGACCACAACTGTTCCCAACGATACCATCGCAAGCGACAACGGTTACTCCATCTGGAAAGCTACCCGTGAGGGAATCAAGTGGGGACCCGGTAACCCCGAGTACGATATGAGAGTAGCAAACGGCGAGACTGATCCCAAGCCACAGAGACCGTTCTACCCTCTGACTAGTATGGTCTGGCAGGAGATGTTTGGTGTGATTGAGACCGGATATCCCTATCCGATCAAGATCTTCATCAACCACATGGGTAATCCCAACTACTCCATACCCGGTTCTAGCAAGGTACAGGAGGTCTTGGAGAGTGTGGACGAACAGGGTGTGTACAAGCTCCCACTGCTTATATCGGTGGATGTGGTCATGGGTGAGGCATCTGCCTACTCGGACTATGTAGTTCCCGATGTCACATACCTTGAGAGGTTTGCCACACCGCACCTCGCCTCAACAATCACCACAAAGGGATCGCCTATCAGGCAGCCGATGTTTGGGGAATATGATCCCTCGACCGGTGACTACAAGTACAACCCAGTTCCTGGTTTCGAGAAGGCAAAGATGGCAGAGGACTTCTATATTGAGCTGGCAGTCAAACTCAAGGAGGAGTACGGTGTCAAGCTCACTGGAGTCGGCAAGGATGCATTTGGACCTGGAGAGGATCTCTACAACGCGTGGGACTGGTACAAGCGGGCATTCATCAACTTCGCTGAGGAATACGAGGCAGGTGGTGGCACACTTGAGGGTTCGACCATCGAGGAGAAGATCGGCTATATGCTCGACCGCGGTGGTCTCTATGAATCATATACCGTGTACGAGGAATCGGGTGACATGCAGCCCCACGGGCTAAAGAATCAGCTCAATATCTGGGATGCCAAGACGGCAACAACCACCCACTCCATGACGGGAGAGAGATTCTGGGGAACGGCAAGGTACGAACCCATCAAGGACATGAAGGGCAAATTGGTGCAGGATGAGGACAGGGACAATGGCTTCACCTTCATCCTCTCAACCTACAAACTCTCTATCCATGCACAGTCGAGGACGGCCAACAACCACATGCTGAAGGAGCTCCTACCCGAGAACTATCTGGAGGTCAACAAGGCAGATGGTGAGGCGCTCGGTCTCAAGACTGGAGATATGGTTAGAGTGACCTCTGCCACCAACTCGGAGGGAGCAGTTGTTCCGGTCTACCTCACCAACATGGTCAGACCTGGAGTTGTCACCTTCGCACACTCCTTCGGACATACCCAGTATGGTGCTGCAAAACGTGTCGAGGGAGATAAGACAATCAAGGGGGACTCACACAAAGCAGGTGGGTTCAACCTCAACACGGTCATGAGACTTGACACCTCCTACGCCGACAACGAGGGTGTTGGTGCGATCACTCTGACTGATCCTATTGGTGGTTCTGCAGTCTTTTACGACTCTATGGTCAAACTCGAAAAGGTCTAATCCGTTTAATTTCTTCATCAATTTATACATTTCACCAAACATATATTTATTAAAGCAAATTACTATGTAATGTGTGAACAACATGGTCAGCTATCAGGTAGTTCTACTTGATTCACTCGGCAGTCATTTTCTGAAAAAACCGACTGCAGATTCTCTAATGTTACTTGCGGAGGTACTGCCTCCTGAATTTTTCCCAGGACTTAGGGAGATGGTCAAGGACGTGCATGACAATAACAGATTGTCCGAGGTCATTGATCTCTACACCCACTACTTCGAGGTACCGAGTCACTGCTCACTCACCTCGCACCAGTCTGCAACCGTCTTCGGTTACAAGCGACCCGAGTTCCTCGATCCTATTCTCGCCTCTCTGGGAGTGAAGTACAAACCGTTAGGAAACAAGATGCCTGATCATGTAGGGAACCTCATCCTCATCCTTGCCATCATCGTGAAAAATATCGAGGATGCAGAGAGTGAGGACATCCTTAAGAACCAGGGGAACCTCCTCGATAAGTTCATCAAGATGCACATCTTCACCTTTGTTGATAGACTAAACAAGGAGCTTGGCACCTGCCACTGCAATGATGAGATAAATGTCTACAAGATACTGATGAAGGGGATTGAGCCCTTGGTCAAAACCATAAGAACCAACATTAGGACAATTTGAGAGTATCGAAGGCGAAGCTAAACGACTCCTCGGTCTTCGAAGACAGGTACTCGGTGAAGTGCTCGTCGATCAGACCCCCTGCCCACCCGTAGGCCTCGACTGCACGCAGAAGGTCGGAACATGCCCTGAGTAGCTGGGGTGTCTCCTTCTTGCAGAAGACATAGAGCACGAAATTCTCAGAGTGCGTCAGGAGCAGTGTGCCGTCTAGGAGTGACACTGACTGCGGGACGTCCTCTAATA
>WAMJ01000077.1 GCA_015522385.1 Candidatus Heimdallarchaeota archaeon | reverse complement strand
GAGTGGATACCAAAGATAATTTTCCATTCATGGTTCTCCCTATTGATGATGGAGAAGGGAAGATATCCTTCTGCATGGTTCATCCGTGATTACATATGGGAATTGATTAAACTTACTCTTAATAGCCAAATTGCAATAACTGAACTAGAGAATAGAACTCTGTTTACAACATCTATGATTTACGACCGTCATCTTCTGAACAAGGAAATCGATCTTGCAAGGACAGCATATGGGTACATCAGTACACATATTAACAGAGGAGGGGACAACCAAGGGTATTTATTCACTAGACGGTATATGAGAAGTTACGATGAAAGGTACTACAAATTCATAGCGGAGTTTAATAAAGACTATAGATCGCATTTCCTCAAGAGATATTACTGGTTCATTGAGGAGAAAAGGTTACAAGATTATCCATTACACTCCACCAGATTCTATCTGAAAAGTATTATCCTAGGGATAGACAACAAGGTACTGAATCGCCATCTATTGGCGAAAATTAAAACACATATCAGACAGCGATACAGAGGTTTTGGAGAAGTTATAACGGTCAAAGAGATGTTTGATAAACTCATTTATTTGTATATCTGGTTGTATTTAGCAGGTAGTTTCGATGAGATAATTGAGTGCACGAAAGAGATCAAAAGGTACGACATCCTATTTGAAAAAATATGGGGAAAAACACCATTGGTTGATATTCATGACGATGATATAGATTTGGGACATACCATTGACATCGTTATCCGAAGTTGGCCCTTGTTTAAATATCTCGGATATATGTATTTTGAGGAGCTAAATTACATTGAGACCCTCCCTATACAGACCATGAATTTTAAGGTTCTGATACAGCAGCTACAAATAGTTTACAAACATTACACCCCCATAATGGAATTGGAGTACGGAATCGTGTGAATTATGAATAGAAAACAACTTGCTATTCTGCTATCCAGAGAGTATCTAGATTTTCAAAAGCCAATCCTTAAGTTGGAGCAATATGGAACCACCGTTGATATAGCTACCCACATAGTGTTCAGAGCTATGAGTAATGGTGACATAGAAGGAAAGAATATCGTAGACGTGTGTTCTGGACCTGGAATTTTAGGGATTTGTGCACTACTGCTCGGAGCACGGACATGTACCTTTGTAGAGGTTGATCCCAAGGCTGTGGAATTATTGGAGGAGAATCTCTCTAGATTTGGTCTTATAAGCAGTAGCTCAGTTTATCTCAAAGATGCGTTAGAATTTACAGGAAAATTCGACACATGCCTTATGAACCCTCCTTTTGGGATACAACAAGGTATTGGGGATAAACTATTCCTCAAAAAAGCTATCGAACTAGCAACTACAGTATACTCAATTCATGATGGGTCAGAAGCAAATCGTTCTTTCCTTCCAAAATATGTGGAAAGAATAGGAGCGGTGCCAGTGGATTACTACATTACTAGGTTATCAATAAAAAGAAGTTTTACATTTCATAAAATGAAGACATACTCACATGACGTCATGGTTCTGAGGTCGATACGTGAAATTAAGGATAGGTGCAAAGAGAAAGTTTAATCCATCGTTTCAATCTGAAGAGATGTATGGAAGAAAAGATGATCACGACGGAATTTGAGGAACATCAAAGCTCACTTAAACATTACATGCGTGATATAATACTTGGAGTAAATGACGGATTGGTCTCAATTTACCTTCTTGTCGCAGGGATAGTGGGAGCAGGACTCAGCACAGATCAGATCGCCATCTCAGCACTTGCTGCGACGATTGCCGGAGCCATATCTATGATGGCAGGAGAATACATCAGTACAAAAAGCCAAGAGGAAGTCTACCAAGCAGAGATTGATTTAGAAAAAGAACATATCAAGTACCACAGGGAACATGAGGTAAATGAATTATACGAGATGTTTGGTGATTTGGGATTTGAGCAGCCACTTTTGGAAGAAGTTGTGAAGGTCGTTTCTTCCAATGACCAGACTCTACTCCAAGTTATGCTGGCACTTGAATTTGGAATAAAGGAGGAGGAACGAAGATCTCCTCTGAAGGCAATGGGGACAGTAGCACTGTTATTTGTTGCAGGGGCCTTGCCAGCATTCTTACCATTCTTCTTCATAAGTGACGCTGGGACAGGTCTGGTGATTGCCTCAATACTTAGCATGATAGCACTATTCGTTGTCGGTGCACTGAAAACATTTATGACCAAGAAAATATGGATAGTTTCGGGAAGTGAAAACCTACTAATTGGTATAATAGGTGCTGTAATCAGTTTTTACTTGGGAAATCTATACGGTACGGCAATTTAGGAAAGAGGTAAATAGGATCATTAGATTCTTCCACCTCATCGATATTCAAGTCTTTGAAGAGATTTACTAAGTATGGAACGTCATATATCTGGAAGTGTAACCCGACAAGATCCCGATGATATGCACGAAACATACAATCCTTAATTACTTCCTTCAGATCATCAGCATCGACATCAGCAGAAGTATACACCCGAATGTATTGTGTAAGTAAAACTAAAATCCCACTTGGATATGAAAGCACCACGGGAGGGAGTGTTTCACCCCAGACAACAGGCTCGGATATCTCACCTATACTCCTCTGAAGTTGCAATAGATCAAAACGGGGAAGGTTGTACTGACCGATGATCCTCTTTCTCCCATTTAGAATTGAAAGGTCATCTCCTTCCATTGGATCCAAGTCGGTGGGTTCAGGCACATCACCCTCGTTGAACAGGATTTCGAAGTTCCTAAGGTGGGTAATCACTTGACCATATTTTCGATACAATTGGTCTGAACGTTCGTCCTCCGATTCCACCCAGACATCATTATTCGCCCTATGTAGATAGGTCAATAGGAGTTTTTGGGCAATACCTTGCTTTCTGAATTCTGGAGCTACGTATAACCAATAAATGTGTGCGTGATCATCACCAGGTATGTACTCCAGTTCACCCACGCTATTACCTCGGATATCTCTCGCTACGAGAATCCCACCCCCTGCCTCTTTAAGGATTTTAAAATGCCATAGAAAAAACTCATATGAGCCCCACCATTGTGTAACTGGAAATCGGTCAATAGGTGAGAAGCTCAATACATCATCTGAGTAATCCCTTAGGT
>WAMJ01000076.1 GCA_015522385.1 Candidatus Heimdallarchaeota archaeon | reverse complement strand
TCCCCGTATTGATAGAATTGCGTGAAGCAGACATGAAAAAATAGATGTACTAGCGAAGATGTTTCCTCACTGAAAACCCATGGGTTAATTCACATCCTCGTTAGTAAATTTCTTAGCTGGTTTCACCCATTTCCAACATTTTTTGGACTCTGTTTCTCCATTATACTGTTGCCTTTGTTCTTCTGAGTGGTTCCTGCTTATCAGTACCGAACAACAATTGCTCCTCTCACCTAACTTACTAGTGGAGGTGCCGTATGGGGAGTCTTTATTGACCGATTGGGTTGTTAACTCGCCCTGAGGAAAGGCACCTTCATAGACCCATCAATCAGATTACTATCGAAAGCTTTTAGTTGGGAAGACTCCTCGATTGTATTGTACCACGATTGTACCCTTCGGGAACAATCATCTGTACGATATTACGGGTCTGTGGCTTAGCCTGGTATAGCGTCTCCTTGACGTGGAGAAGGCCGCCGGTTCAAATCCGGTCAGACCCATAAACAAATCCCCTACCTTGAGGTCTGTGAATATTCTTAACCTTCTTTATAGCGATACTACTTCAGCACAGGGAGCTGTACACGAGGATCTGAGCGGGTAATACTCCGATCTACAGTTTCCTCCGTCAGATTAAAATCTGCTAGTTCTCCGTTCATCCTATGGAGCGTGAAGTGGTCGACCTTCTCCTTGTATTGTGCGAGTATGCGCAGTCGGTATCGAGCAAGGAGTTTGCCCAGAACCTCCCTCTCTTGAATTTTCTGAGTATTGAGGGTGACACTCCGAGGAGCATCTCGCGTGTTCACAGGGTTCTGAGCTCCATCCACGATGGTCGCGACTTTGTGACGGTGAAGACACAGGATCGTTTGTTCCCCGAGGCATACCAGCGTGTGGTCGACTACCTCAGGGACTACCTAGGTGAGGGTATTACGAGGACGTTTTCTCCGTTTCCTCTGGACAACTGCTTTGACTCTTCTGGCACAGTGTTCAGGACTGAGTCCGAAAAATCAGTCTTCAATCTAGGTAATGATGATATAGATTGTCCTAACCTTACAGGTGTTGCAAAAGCGGATTCCAGCTGGATACGGGATAAATCCGAATTGGATACTTCTAATCTGGGGAGAATTGAGGGAGTGGTTTCTAATCAAGATAAGTGTATGTTGGTTCCTTATGGCTATCTGCGATTCGGATCTAAGGATCTGACCGCAAGTATGGGTCAATTTACGCGGATTTCAGAACCAACTGGTAAGGTGTTAGTGGTCTCGTACCTCACTCGGGGGAGCGACGAGTTGTGGATTCCCCTTGGTCACGGATCATCACACTCTGTTCCTCATGCGGATTTCTCGAAGAACTGTATCATTGAGAACAAGGCATCTAGTGGTCGTTTTGACAAGATCAAGACATCGTTATACACCGTGTTTAACAGGGTGGATTTCAGACATCCTACTATTCCCAGAGACAAGAGCTTGTCCATACTTGACGGTACAGGTCTGTACAACCTTGCCACTCTTGCCTTTGACTGGAACCTTATAGCCCGAAGATTCGGTCTGAGGAGATTTGACCTCTTTGACCCCAGGATTAAAGGTAGCTATATCGAGAAGGCGACACCGAGGTTTCGTGAAGCCATCTCGGAGTTCCTCGGATCTACAGAGGATGGGGTTGACACCGCTATTACCTGCATTGTGGAATCGATGAGATCTCGGATCGAGAAATCGCAGGTGGAGTACTATGCGGAGACTGGAATTTGGGTTGGCATCCCTAATCTGGGTCTGGATCTTCCGCTTACAAGGAGCCTTGCTGCTCATAATGACTACATTCTCCCCTCACAGTTCGGGCGTACTGGTCTGCCCAAGCTGAGAGTCTCTGCCAAGGTAGGAGATCGGTTCTTCCACTCCTCCCTCGTAGTTGAGAGGAACTCACTCTTTGTCCCGAGGCACGACGACGGAACGTGGGTTATAGGGTTCAGGGAGAATTTCCCCTCTTCGGAGCACCGTTCCTTTGACCCCTTGGGACCCTTTGGTGAACTTTCGTACAGACTGGATTCCGAGTTCCTTGACGCGATGGTTAATGAAGTCTATCAGGAGGTCATGGAGAGGGTAGGGTCCAGTCCTGACCTATTGCAGACCAAGGAGGTGAAGAGATTCCGCAAGGAATACGATTTGTACTTGGATTCACATGGTCTTATGGAGAAGTGGCGAAAGAGCCCGTACCTCGTCAGAACGAGGATACAGCGAGAGTACCTCTCCCGTCTATTCTCCACCCCTAAACTCGGTCTAAGCTCGAACTGGATCGGTCTCTCCATCGGACGATGTAACTTCTGGAACCCCCCGCGTACTATCCTCCGTGCGCTGGATCTTTCGGGGAGTAGTCTGGTTATAGGTGACGATTTGTGGAAACTCTCCCTTGATCATCCCTCGTACTGGGATGTGGTCCTGCCCTCTAGGAATCCGCTGAAGACCTCAATCGAGATTACTAGTTCACCGCCAGAGGAGGTCGTCAAGAGGAGGAGGGTGAGCGGAGCAAAGCTCCCACGTATTGATACGAGATTTGAATCGTTGGGGAAAGACACCGGACTGAGGGCAACGTCCGTCTCATCTGGTCAGTTGGATCCACTCGGACACGGATCTCACGTCAACGTCGAGTTTTCCTCGTTTGACGACCTGTGGGGACAAGTCGGGGGTTTCAGGGAGTACATCAATGACACACCAATTGTCCTCCCGTACGACACACAATCGTCCGTACCCGGTCCTCGTAACGGAATTGTCACGATGAACAGTCCTCTGGTTCTCCGGGTAGTGACTTTTCGTAGGGGTGGGAGGGAGTACCGCTTCATTCCTGGGAACTCACGGTTGGACAAGTACGGAAGTACTAGCTCAGAGGTCTATGATGAGATCATCTTGGCAAAGTCCCAGCTCGGACAGCATCTTTCATGGGGGCAAACGAATCAGGTCACAATGGATACTCTGCAGACCCTCCGTGAGTTCTCTGAGTATCTTGGAGATTCCCCGATTCGACAGTTAAAGGAGAGGAGTGATGAGCTGTTCCACTACCAAAATCTGTACGATACTGAAGACTATAGCAAGATTATAGCTACTATGGATGACGGTTCTGTTGCCCTTCTTCTCTACTGCCACCTCAAGGAGTTCCTGTCTGGTAGTTCATCATTGATTTCCTTGACAATCGGTGATGAATACAACGGGTTGGAGAGTATCTTCTTCCCCCTCGGTGGTGACACAATCTCCGATCTCTACATCTGCCACAGGTATCCTCGGAAGTTCGAGTCGGGGAACCGTTTCCTCGACATGGTTGAGAACACGCTAGGGAATGCTGCTCTGCAGATCGACCGCTATATCAAGTGGGCTACCCTTGGTGTGCGTGATATCTATGATAATTTCCACGCGTGGGAACGTGTAACATTCAGACGTAAGGCAATTCCCCGAGACCATCTTATGAGTTTTGCACTTTCTTTGAGAGCCCCCAACCTCGCGAGGCACCCTGTTGACGGGAGTTATATGTCCTCGGACATGTCTATCAGGTACACCCGTGCTCTTGGAGCTAAGTCTCTTATCGACGGATTTACTCTTACTCAGATCCTTGATTCAGACAGGGTAGATACCGAGGTTGAGTCGATAGATCTCCGAGAGTCAGATCACAGATTATTAACCGACGCTTACGCGAGATTCTCAGTGCTCACGTCGCTGAAGGAGAGTTTACTGGAGGATCACGCGAACAGGTTAGAGCTTCTGTCGGAGATGGATACCAAGGCTGATTTTGTCGACAGGATACGTGAAAGATGCAATGGTAAATTTGATATTTAGAAATCCGTAGGTTCACACCGTGGTTTTCCTCTGCCTCATGTTCTCACCTAGCATCCAATTCTTTCAAAATTGGTTTTGCGCATAGCTGTTCCTATACGCAATTCTGAATGAGTGAATACCATGGTAGATCTCTCCTCAATTATCCCTTTCTAATTGTTCTTAACGCACTGTGAGGCACATAATATCATGGCAGAGGAAAGTCGTCCCCACTTCATGAGGAGCGCGCCACTCGTTCAGGCGCTGATGGCGTCCGGTGACAATCTCACAGGCTCCTACGCGATGCTATATGCGGTTGGTAGAGGTTCGTACGGATTCATTCAGGGGTTGATCACCTCCATTCAACAGCTGGGTGCGGCCATTCTTCAGCCAGTCTGGGGTGCAGCATCCGACAGGATCGGACGCAGGCTCTTCATGGTCGTGGGATTCCTCGTGCAGGCGCTGATGTGGGGATACTTCCTTCCGCGGGCGCAGAACGCCGTGCAGGTTCTCCTCGTTCTTACCGTGCAGACGCTTCTCGGGACGATGGTGCTCCCCGTGTGGAACGCTTGGCTTGGAGATTATACCGACATCTCGGACAGGGGCAGGGTGTTCGGCAAATTCGGGATGGTCGCCTCGTGGATCGCCCTGACGATCTTCAGTCTAGTCTCGCTCTACATCCAGGGAGTGGATCCCACGAGGTCTGATGTGAACTCGTTCTCTATCGCGTTCAGGGTAGCTGGTCTTTTCTATCTCTCTGCTGCGGTGCTCGTACTCTTTATCCCACAGGCTGTTCGGTTCAGGGACAGGAAGTCCGTCAGCTACAAGACGATGGTCGCTGGCTTCCTCGTGAGCCGGCGAATGGGATTCAGGGAGAGGGTCAGGAATGGTGTGAGGATGATGAACGGTGACTTCAAACGATTCCTCCTCATCGACGGGCTCTTCAGGATCTCATGGTCCATGGCCTGGCCGATCTTCCCCTACGCCACGCTCTCCGCGACGGACGGCTGGGTGGAACTCATCATTCTGCAGGTGGTCATCGGGCTTTCCATTGGCGTCTCGCAGTTAATTGGAGGTAGGTTTGCAGATCGCTATGGACGCAAGAGCATCATCCTGTGGACGAGGATATTCCTTGTGTTACCTCCTGCTTTCACTGCTCTCGGAGTCCTGCAGAAGAACTCAGCGTATCTCATAGTCGCTAACCTCGTCGTCGGTCTGACTCTTGGAGCAACGGGAATAGCGATCAATAGCCTCATTCTCGACACTGCACCCAAGGGCAAGGAATCGACGTACTTCAGCATCTACATCTTCGTTATGGGTATAGTCGGCTTCTCAAGCTCCATCCTTATGGGTGGTGTGCTCAATATGCTCGCGGGCAACAGGATACCCACCGACGCGATTGTTGCCTTGTTGCTCATTATCGCCGCGGGTGTGAGACTCGTAGCGTGGACCTCCTACTTCTTCTTGAAAGAGACAAAACCCGTTTGCGAATCTGATTTTGAGAAAGAACAGTAAGAACTACAAGATCATCAAGATTTCGATAGAGTTAGTAGATCAGCAGATAGGTTTGAGTATGTGTCAGTACAATTTTTCATCGGGGTAGACGACCACACCGTTGGATGTCATGAGGAATGGTTTCTCTTCTAAGGAGTGTTGGATCCCCCTCATCTTCCTCACCTGTAGCGACCTCCTACCCTTGTTCCCGAACTCGTATTTCAGCGTGATCACACCCTGTGCCATGAACTCCTCCACTCCGAACCTCGATATCTCTTGGTCGGTCTTCATCTCACTGACCATGAGTGTTGTGCAGGTTAGAGAGCTCATGACCGCGGAGAGCTTCAGAATCTCTTTGCGTATGAGGAGCTCGTCGTCGAGACTCAGGGCCAAAGCAGTGATGGAGTCTATAACCACCCTCTCTGCACCAACGGAGTCTATGAGGTTGATCAACATGGTCAGCAACTCGTCGACCTCTAACTTGGTCTTGTACTTCTCCTTGGATCGTACTCCTGCCCTACCACTGAACCCGTCGATCATTGCCAAGAGGTTCTGATCCTCTAATGCCTTAAGATCCCAGCCATAGCTGGCTGCGTCCATCCTCACGTTCCGTAAAGTCTCGTCGAAAGAGACGTAGATGCCCGGCTCGTCCTCCATGACGATACCAGCATAGAGAAACTGAAGTCCGAAGGTTGACTTTCCAGCTCCTGCAGGGCCTGCCACGAGGATGGTTCTCTCCTTGGGAAGTCCTCCGTTGAGCAGGTCGTCTAGACCGGGGATACCGGATGGCGTCAGATCAAGTCTGTAATTTTCCACAGTCTCCTCTTGCCTCCACGGCATAAATCCTTATCTCATTGACCGCGTTCAAATGTTTCGGAGCTGATCCCTTTCCGCGTCATTCGTCATTACGTTTAAAAAAAGAGCATGACAAGGAAAGTTGTACAGAGAGGTTGATTCAAGATCGGCAAGGTAAAATCAAGACAGACCAAGAGAATCGGAAAGACACTGGTCGTCAATTTCTATAATAAATTCACACTCGATTTCGAGCACAACAAGGCAGTGGTTCAAGAGGTCACTGATGTCCGTTCCAAGAGGCAGAGGAACAGAGTGGCTGGGTACGTCACTAACCTCATGAGGCAGATCTCTGAGGGCAAGATCCAGACTCTGGAATCTCTTGAGTAATTGATACCATTAGAGCGTAAGCACACGATTGAGGGCGAGGTACTCCTCATCGATCTTCTTCTCATTACTGACACTGGTCTTCAATGAAATAGTTCCAACTCCGCGGTCGTCCAGCACGACCAGTATGTCCTCGTCACCCTTGGTCAGGGAGTCGATCGCCTCTTTGGCGAAAAGATTGGCTAGGAATCTGCTCCTTGCAGACGGACTTCCACCTCTCTGGCTGTACCCGAGGATGCTCAACCGGACATCAGCGTTGAGATAGTAGTCAAGAACTCGCGTGATCTCACGGGAGTCGCCAGCTCCCTCCGCCATGACAACGAGACCCGATCTCTTCCCCCTCTTGGTGCAGTTCTGCATGTTCTCGATAACGGACTCCTGAGTGTATTCCACCTCTGGCATGAGAATCACGTCCGCACCCACTGCCACTCCGGTGTGCAACGCGATGAATCCGTGGTTCCGTCCCATGACCTCGGTAACGAAGACCCTACCCATGCTCTTGGCCGTGTCCCTGATCTTGTCTATCTGCTCCACCGCCGTGTTCACTGCGGTGTCGAAACCGATGGTCTCGTCTGTTCCGTAGACGTCGTTGTCTATCGTGCACGGAATACCGATCATCCGTGTCGAGCTCTGCTTGCCCAGCTTGAACGCGCTCTTCATCGAGCCGTTTCCTCCGAGGACAGCCAGTGCGTCCACGTCAAGTGTGTCGAGATTCTCCGCCAGCTTCTTTACACCCTCATCGGTCCTCAGGGCCTTGGATCGGGAGGTCTGCAGGAAGGTTCCCCCTGCCTGTAGAATTCCCCCTACCGTTCGGGCTCCAAGGATCTCAAAGTCCATCGCATCCACTCCGTCCCACCCCTTGTGGAACCCGAGGACGTGGAGGTTCCTCTCCTTTCCGAATCTGGTCAACGCCCTTATCGCAGCGTTCATCCCGGGTGCGTCTCCTCCTGTCGTGACAATACCTAGCGTCTTCAACCTACTCATCGTGTGTACACAACAGTAGTTAATGCTTTCCCTCAACTGATGGTCAGTACTTCCCCAGTGACCCCCGCGTTCTCAGCAATCTATCTTGGTGGTTGAAGAAGCCCCATCCCATGATAAAGAAGAGGAGGGCGAATCCAAGAAGCTCCACAACTGCGAGCCACTGATCCAAGTCGTTGAAGAGCAGGACGTCTCTGAAGGCGATGACACCGATGGTGAACGGAGACCAGAGTGAAATCGCTCTGAGTGTGTCTGGGAGCACACCGATCGGGAATGCCGAGGGGGTGATGGCACTGATGAGGACCTCTATGGTGAAGACGATCCTCCAGCCCTGTTTGTATCTCAGCACGACTGCTGAGAGCATCACGGCCAGACCTTGGATCATCAGCACTGAAGATACGGCCACAAGCGAGGCAACTAGTATCTGTTCGATCGAGGTTTTCCCGAGTAACATGAGGAGGAAGATAACCTGTACGACGAGGGTGAGAGCGTTGTTCGTCAGAGCGTACAGGGTGGTTCCAGCGACGAGAGAGAGCTTTGACGGAGGTGTCACGTAGACTGCTTCGAGAGTCCCGTAGAACTCCTCCTCGCGTATGGCGAAGGCAGCAGTCCACATCGTTCCAAACACGAATCTTAGGTAGGCTAGTCCGAGTCCTGTGAAGAGCCAGATGTCTGCTGTACCCGTGAGGGTCAGGAGATTGTCCGAGTACCTACTTCCCACGAGGATTGTCCCAAATATCACGGTAGGGAGCAGCATGAGGATAGGGGCGATGAGCCAGAACACAAGGCTCAGTCTGTACTGTAAGGCGACCAGCCACAGTTTGTTGGTGACGGACAGCACAGTCTGGTAGTTCGATCTGAAAACGGATCTAGGGGGTTTGAAATTCTCGGTCATACTAGTAACTCCCTAAACTGCCAGTTCTTCGGGCTCGTCTTTCCATTCTCTGGAAGACCTTGTAGCCAACTACCCACAGGCTGATGTCCACGACAAGTAGCCAGAAGAACGACATCGTGGTGTCCATTACCGATTTCTGGGCGATGAGCAGGTCCCTGATGATCGTCGCCCCCCATGTGAACGGGACAACGACTGCAATGAACCTCAGGACGACCGGTAGCCCTTGTATCGGGTACCTCACTGGGCTGACGATGAAGAGGAGCATATCTGTCAACTCGGTCATTACCCCGGGCTCCTTGAAAATCATTACAACTGATGCGAAGAGGAACCCAAAGCCCAGCATTCCGAGGAACATTATGACCAGTGCTAGCAGGGAGAATATCGAGTTCAAGAGGTTGAGATCCCAGCTAAAGACCAGTGAAAGAATCACGAATTGCCCCATGATGTTGATCGAGACCCAGCCTGTCTCCCCTAGTGCTTGGCCTGTCAGGATGTCAGTTCGGGAAACAGGGCTGACCCAGAGGTACTCCAGTGTCCCAGACTGCTGTTCCCATCGCAGAGAGTTCCCCACACCCCAGATAGCGGAGTCAAGCGTCGCCCAGAGCATCGACCCTATGAGGAGGAACCCGAGGTAGTCCCCTGACCCCGTATACTTCAGGAATGTCTCCGACTCTCTGCCACCGGTGAGCGACTGACCGAGCCATACGAAGGGAATGAGCCACATCAGGGGCATCAGAATCCAGTAGAGAATATCGAGCTTGTACTGTGTGATCATCAACAGTTGCTTGTACATGATCTCGAAGACCGCCTTGGGGTTGTGCCCACTCTCCTCCCCCTCCTCAGCGTTTATATCCAGCGCTCGGTCCAGTCTTGTGTATCGCATCTCCATGTCAGTCATCCCCCAGCCTCCTTCCTGTGTAGTGGACGAACACGTCCTCCAGATTAGCCCTCTTGAAGGTGAGGTTGTCGACGGGCGTTCCCGAGGAGTTGAGCTTCGTCAACACCTCATAGGTGATTTCGGAGTGGTTGTCCACGACCATCCTCGTGCGGGACACCCCTCCGCCATTGGTGACCTCGACCTCCCCGTACGTCTTGAGCACCTCTACGAGTTCAGGGGAGAGGGGGTCTGGGGTCTCGATCTCTATCACCTGTGAGTTCCCCACGTTCCGCATGAGCTCATTCGGGGTCCCTTCGGTGATGATCTTCCCGTTGTTGATCAGGGTGATACGGTTGCACAGGTCCTCCGCGACGTTCATGTCGTGAGTCATCAGTAGAACTGTCTTCCCGTTCTCCTTCTGCAGTACCTGCTTGATATAGTCCCGGAGTTGCCTGCTGACATTCGGATCCAGCCCCCGGTTATACTCGTCGAGCACCAGCACCTCGGGATCGTGCATCAGACCCCTGGCGAAGGCCACCCTCATCTTCTGTCCAGTCGACAGATTCTGTACAAGGTCGTTCCTCTTCGAGTCCAGCCCGAATATCGAGAGCAGGTCAAGTGCCCTTCTGGTCGATTCTGATCTGCTCATCCCATAGAGATTCCCGAAGAACCTCAGGTTCTGCAGTGGTGTCAGTTTCCAGTATAGGCTCCTCTCTCCCCCCGTTACCAACCCAATCGAGAACCTTGCACGTACTGTCTCGGTAGCGACGTTGTACCCGTTCACTACCACTTCCCCCGTATCCGGAAGGACGAGGGTGGAGATGATCTTGGCCAAGGTGGTTTTTCCCGCTCCGTTCGGACCAAGGAGCCCCCTAATCTCTCCTTCCTTAATCTCCAGATTAATGTCCCTGAGAGCATGGGTCTCCTTCAGTCTGCTCTTCCAGAAGAGCTTCTTCTCACTGCTTAATCTCACGTTCGGATCGGCTTTCTCATCCGGTGGAAGCTTCTGAAACCACAATTTCCGCTTCACTGATCTGAACGTCTTGCTTACATTTCTTACTTCTATTGTGTTTGGCATTTCTACCACATTGTTTTCATTCACGGTATCAGTCGTGATCCTGTATTCGTCCCTGAATCCACGTAGGATCCATTTGTCTGTAAACTTCCTTCAGGCGGTCGCTTCGCTGTCAGTTGAGTAAATTAGTTAAGCAGAAGGTTGATCGGACGCATACTACGCACCACATGATCGATAATATTTTTCTTATTTAAACCTTGCCTGATTAGAGGTGCTTGCGGATCTGCTCTTCGTCGGAGAGAACTGGCATCGTGATATGCCCCCTGTCGGCGTTACGCTCGTTCCAACCTGCGACTGTCTCGATAGCGTGGGGATTCCTGGCCCACGACCTCCGTGCGAGACCGTTGTAGACGTCCCAGTCAAGAGCCGATTTTATAATATCGTCCACCCGTTTGGAACCGTCGAGTACCAAGCCGAACCCACCGTTGTACGCCTTCCCCGTTCCTACTCCTCCTCCGTTCGAGAGCACACACATCGTCATTCCACGGGCGATATCACCAGCCCAAGAGTGATGTGCCATCTCTGACATGATGTTGGAACCGTCGTAGATATTCGAGGTCTCCCTGAAGGGCGAGTCAGTTCCTGAGACGTCGTGGTGGTCCCTGCCGAGCATGATTGGACCGACCTTGCCCTCGCGGACGAGCTCATTGAACCTCAGAGCGATCTTCACCCTGCCCTCACCGTCCGAGTAGAGGATACGGGCTTTCGAGCCGACGACCAACTTGTTCTTCTCGGCATCGCGTATCCATATGTAGTTGTCCCTGTCTTGCCCCCTGCGGTCGGGGTCGATGCACTCCATGGCCGCTTTGTCTGTCATACGCAGATCTTCGTCCTTCCCACTGAGACACACCCACCTGAAGGGGCCATAGCCGTAGTCGAAGCAGATCGGTCCCATGATGTCCTCCACGTAACTAGGGAAGACAAAACCGTCAAAGGTGTCCTTGCCGTTCTTCGCAACCTCGGAGACCCCTGCGTCGAACACCGCCTTGAGGAATGAGTTACCGTAGTCGTAGAAGAAGGTTCCCCGCTCCGCCATGGTGCTGATCAACCTGAAGTGCTTGCGGAGCGACTGGTCGACCAGTTGCTTGAACCTCTCTGGATCGTCCTTGATAAGCCTCCTGCTCTCCTCGAAGCTTACTCCCTGAGGCACGTACCCACCCTCGTACACAGCGTGACAGGAGGTCTGATCACTACCGAGGTCCACGTGGATGTTGTTGTCCACGACATACCTCCACAGGTCAACGACATTGCCGTGGTACGCGATAGACAGAGGTTCCTTCCTATCTAAGTACTCTTTGACCCATGAGAACACCTCTACGAGGTCAGAGGATACCCTGTCCACCCAGCCCTGCTCCAGCCTTGTCTCTATTCGAGAGATATCGACTTCTGCGGTCACGCTGACGGATCCCGCGATCTTCAGTGCCTTGGGCTGTGCTCCACTCATACCCCCCATCCCCGAACTAATGAAGAACCTGCCACGGAGGTCCCCGTTGTCGGGTATACCAAGGTACTTCCGACCTGCGTTTAGAGCGGTAATGTACGTACCATGTACGATTCCCTGCGGTCCGATGTACATGTACCCACCCGCGGTCATCTGCCCGTAGTTGGCAACGCCCATGGCCGCGGCCCTCCTAAAGTGCTCGGGAGTGTCGAACATCCCTACCATCAGTCCATTGGTGTTAATCACTCTGGGAGCATTGCGGTGTGAGGGGAAGAGTCCAAGTGGATGCCCTGACTGTATGACAAGGGTCTGCTCCGTGGTCATCACCTCGAGGTATCTCATGATTAGTCTGTACTGCATCCAGTTCTGGCAAACCTGTCCAGACTCCCCGTAGGTCACCAGCTCGTAGGGGTACAGTGCGATGGCAAAGTCAAGGTTGTTTTGGATCATTAGCTGTATACCCCTCGCCTCAAGTATCCCCTTGTACTCGTCGACAGGTTTCGCCTTGATATTACCGGGAGGGCGGTACCTATATCCATAGATCCTGCCGCGAGTGCGAAGCTCCTCGAGGAACTCGGGGATTAGTTCCTCATGAAGATGCTTGGGGATGTAGCGCAGAGCATTCTTCAGCGCTGTCACCGTGTCCTTCTCCGATAGGTCGTAACCTCGGCTGGGCGCGCGTCTGATCCCCTCCACAAACTCGGGATAATCCGGGAGCTCGTCTGGTAGTGAGACTGTAAATACGTTCACAGGTACCGCATCACCCGCGGGATTAAAATACCGACGATCGGTGATCAAACATCCGTCAATGAGAGCCCGAAAAACTG
>WAMJ01000075.1 GCA_015522385.1 Candidatus Heimdallarchaeota archaeon | reverse complement strand
GTCTAACTCGACCTCCATCTGGACATGCTTTCCAGTAAAATCGTCGTACTCTATTAGTACAGGTGGCCACACATATGTCGTCTCTCTGGTTGCCTCTTTGACCTCTACCTTGTAGACTAACTGGAACTCTGATATCACATCAATGTTGTCCGGATTGAACTCAATCAAATTCTGATTTATCTTGTAGCTCCCTCTTTCACCAGTCACAATGGGGTTATTACCAGTGATATTCAGTGGTGAGACCTCTGTGAATTTGAACCCTGATATAGGCGCTTGTCCACTGACTCTGAAATCGAGTGTCACACGTGGGAAAGAAGGTGGAACTAATACTGTCTCCACATTTCTGACGATGGTGACGTCAGGGGTGAAGGATGGATATTTGATGAGATAGTAGAGATCCGAAGAGGGATTGTTCTCCAGTGCAAGGTTTGGTACGAGATCAAATCCATTGTCAACTGCAATACCCGTGCTTGCCACATTTTGGTAGGATAATGAAATATACTGCCTGTCAACCATCTCGAGGTTATCGGTGAGGAATAACGCAAAAAGGATAGTCACCTCCCAAGCTCTGGACTGGTCATTATATTTCACTTCATGACTGATGATTGGATTATCCCTTTCCATTTCATAGGAAATACCATTGAACCTACCGAAGTAGTCTTCAGATTTTTGATGACCCAGCCTGAGAAGGATTTGATAGTCTCCTTCGCTCTCTATCTGGTTGTTATCAGAATCATAGTAAACTCGGATTTCGTCTGTTGGAAGTATAGTTTGATCTGCCCTGAGAATTGGGGACGGGTCATCGTCGTAGATGATAAATCTGAATAATTCTGCATTATCGATGTAGGAATATTTTGCCTCAATCTTGATGGTGGAATCATCAAAGAGGAAATATCCCTCATTCCCCTCGATGAGATCCCATGGAAAATCGAATCCCTGACCAGTCAGTTGATCTGGCAGAAATATCCCTCCAATTTGAGAACCATCATTAGCATTGGCAGACGTGCCTTCTATGACACCAATGGGAAGTATGGCACCTGTCAATACTACTAGAAAAATAATCATTGTATCTATTCTAATCTTCATCTTTAGGCCTCCAGTTGTAATACTGATATAATCCTGTTAAGGATCCAGTTCTCGAATTCACCTGAAACAACCACCAATGTTCCCGCTCCAAAATCATATCCGTCGCCCGACCCTGTTATGGCAATTCCAGCAGTTAATTCTGTGGTATTAAATATATTTGTCACATTGTAGTTAAACAGTTCAAGGTTTGAAATGTTAATTGGGAAATCAGTGATTAATACGTTCTCGTCCAGAATGAATTCGGAATTCTGTGAGAAGGAATAAACTTGACCTCCAAATAACTGATCCATAATGGTATCGGAGTAAGTCTGGATAGTCGAGTTTCGTACTATCTGGCCAAATAATGGACCAAAGTGGACGAACTTTCCACCATTAGCGATCCAGCCTAGTAGTTTAGAGTTGCTTAGATCTTCAGAATAGTACTTTGTCGATAGATAGTCATTGAGATTTACCACAACGGGACGAATTGATTTGTCTATAAGAATCTCCATCTGTTGTGAATTTATGACTATCGGATCACTGGTTGAAATGGAGTTGATCGATACTTTCTTCCCGAAGAAGTTGCTCTCGGTCGCATCCTGTAGATAGATCAAGGGTGAGCTACCACTCGTGACAACCTCTTGATACTGAAAAGAGTACCCATCCTCCAACGTGACTGTAATGGTAACTGATTCTCCATCTAAAATAGGGGTAGACTGGTTCAGGAGAACTGTATATCGATTGGCTATTCCAGTTATTATTGTCTCAATGTTGAAAGCGACAGGTTCCCCATTAACCTCAATTGTCCGGATCTTCGTACCACTTGATTTGAAACTCTGGATTTGCAGATTCAAGAAAGTGACTGACGATGTTGAATTTACCTTGTACCATGTGACATCTGTAATCGTGCTTGTATCGTTGAGATCCAGACTTGGAACAACACCCGTGATCAAATCTATTGTTCCGTAGTACTCGTCTAGTTGGAGCTGAGACCTTTTATTCGGAAGATAGGTATAGCTTCCATTCCCAATAGTCTCGATGAATGCTCCAATGTTCGGTCCATCTGCAGACAGAGCCATGATACTACTTCCATTCAGGGATGCACTATTTAGAGCGACCTCGCTGATGAATGGCGTATTTATCCCGACAATTTCACCTATAGAAGTTGCAGCGAAGGTAAAGTTTCCAGAGATAATTGCGGAGATGGGAACTCCTGTTGCATCAGAGAAACTCTTTAATCTTCCCGTGATCAGTTGGCCTTCCTCGTTTATCAGGCTCAAACCAATCAGTGATCCAAGAGAGATATACTCTCCTCCTGCATTAAACCAACTATTGAAAGTGTTACCCTCCAGCAATCCTTCTGGCATTGCATTAACGAAATCAATAATCTGCATATCCGTTATCTTGTTTACGATGATATATTCCATAAGTTCTTGTGAAATGCTCTGGTAGGATATGCCTTGTGAGTCGAATCTACTCTTGAGTGATACAAGTGCAGATGAAATTTGTCCGTCCTGGTAATTCTGTATTTCCTTATTCTCGTATAGGAGAATGTCAATATCCGTGATTTCTGGTGCTGTTCCTGAACTCTCGATGGTGAGGTCAGTTATCTTGTCGTTGTCGTTTGTTACCGCTAATTCAATATCGAAAGCTGTTCCTGGTGATATTTGATCTTTGAGAAGAATCTCAATGTATTGACTCACTCCATCCGCATCCTCATTCCTTGTGAACTCAACATCATAGACGTTCGTTGTCCCTCCAACTGTTAAAGAGATAGTTGTGAGTCTCTCCCAAGCTTCTTTATTCTGTATCTGCAGCTTGAGAGCATCGATTAGACCGTCTCCAGATAGGTCAAATCCAAGTTGTTTTGTTATTTCAATCTGGGAACCTTTCTCCTTCTTGAGCATGTATTCTATGACCTTGGCACCTAGTCTTGTAATATCTTTGGAGTCCTGAGGTGAGGTTATTTGCTGAGGGCGGATAAATACAATCGTACTTATGTTTTTGTAGTAAACAATTGCAGGATCTAGATACTCCCCATTGACCGAACTCCCCAAACTCTCGTAGTCATGGCCGTACCTCTTCAAGAATTCTACTGATACAGGTTTCTCGACTTGGTATGAGGATGCCTCACCATTCAATACCCCCTCTCCTAGATCTGTCAAAAACATGGTCTCAGACTTATCAGTCACGATTGATTCAAGTGTGATAACAGGGTTGAAAAAGATCTGATCTATTAGATTATATGCCTCGAGAGTTTTCCCATTTGACTCTCCTTTGTAGGCAAATGGATTCCCACCGAGTATGATAAGTTGTCCGCCATCGTCGATATAATCTGAGAGAGATGAGGTTCTCCTTGTAGACGTGGGTAATAATTTTGATGGAAGGACATCTGTGGCTAGTACCGTCCAGTATTTCTTCCCTTTGTATGAGTCCATATAGAGTCCGAGTGTGGGGTCAACAAGCCTAATAATCTTAAAATCAAGATCTTCTATATCCCTCATCTCCGCTTTTAGATCCTGATAAATTCTCTTTCGCAAATCTTTCTCGATCCATCCACCTTTGTAGGTCTCATTGAAATAAACCCCAATTATAGTGTCTGCTTCAGGTAGAACAAACTCAGGTAAAACATAATCAATAAACGAGAAGACGGTAGGGTCTCCTAAGAAAGTGAAGAATACCGCGACTCCTAGTTCAGTGTTTGGTAGAATTAGGGTCTCATTAATCCCTGCCATGATGGTGACATTTGAGGTTCCACCCTGTACCGAAATCCCGTAAAATCCAAGATCCCATTTAAAATTGTATGAGGACTGGTGAAGGATCAATGACTTAAGGAGGAAGCCAGATATGGGTGAAGTGAATGTTATGGTCATCCCCTCGTAGATTGTGTCACCGTTGTCATCTATGAAGTCAATATTTTCGATTTTCACATCGTCATTAGAATGCGGTTGTGTAAAGAAAAAAATTAATGGAGAAGAGACCAGCAGTCCACCTAGTACAAGGATTATGATGGTCTTGAAGAATGCTTTATTGAAAATTGATTTTTCTCTACCTGAATCTTCGCTCATTTACTCGCTGTGTGGTTCAGATATTAATAAACCCTTGAAATGGAAACCCAAAATGCTGATAAAATTTAGAATGTTCGGTATGGACCCTCTGGTCTCATCTCTTCGATTGCGTCAAGAATTCGGTCTACAACCATTTTGCTGACCTCTTTTGAGGGAGGGAGAGCGCGTAAATCATCTAAATATACTGGCTTACCATACTTGACAGTTATTTCAATCGACCTTGGACGTCTCCCCCACGTGGGTGCCTTGCCCACTGGCATGGCAAACTCTGGGCCGTGGAGAAAGACGGGGATGATTGGTGCTCTCACCTTATGGGCAATCATGCCGCTACCGAGTTTCCCTGGGTTCAACTTGTTCTCCGATGGATTCTTGTGTCTTTGACCCTCGGGATACCACAACAACGTAGATCCACTGTTCACCAGATCAATGGCATACTGTACTACATCAAGTTGCTTTGCTCCCTTCCGTATAGGAAAGACATTGATCCTCTTTGCGAGCCATGCAAAAAACCTGTTCTTGAAAAGTTTCTCATCAGCGATGTAGTGAGCTGGTGGTTTAGGGTAGAGAGGATAACCCACTGCGAACGAGTCAAAATGACTTACATGGTTAGGCATGAAGATACAGTGGTGGTTCTTGGGAATGTTCTCAATACCCTCAACCTTGAACCGATACATGAGGGGAAAAATCATCTTCACTATTGCTCCAATAAGATAATAGAGGAATCTCCGAGTTTTCTTCTCGTAATAATATGTCTCAATCGTCTCAGGAACAAATCCTCGGCGATGAGCATTGTTTTGCATACCTTTTGAAATGATGTCACCTGAAGATGAGAAACCTTTCTTTAGCTCATGCATCACATTCTGGTAAGAATATTCTAATAAAAAAGTTCTCATGAGGTAGCATTAGACTCTATTTTATGCAGATAGAATACTTCTAGGGCAAAATTTGCGCTTTGTCTATACCAATTTTTTGTGGACTTTTTCCAGATCAACATGCTCTTTACTTAGGGGTTTGAACCTGTAGTTTAACCCGTCTTCCTCACTGGTCTTCGGAATTAAGTGAAAGTGCACGTGGTCAACCTCTTGGTGCGCCAATCTCCCGTTGTTCTGGAGGAGGTTGTAGTTGGCTACTCCGAGCTTGCTGGCAATTTGCTTAGCGACGACCAGTATCTCGCTAAGGTACTCGTCGGGAACTTCATGCAACTTCTGAGCATGATGCTTTGGGATGACGAGACTGTGGCCCTCTGCTATAGGGTTGATGTCGAGGAAGGAGAAGGTTCTCTCCGTCTCGATGATCTTGTAACTTGGGATCTCCCCACCTATGATCTTGCAAAATATACAGTTTGAATCTTTCATTAATCAGAGACTGAAGTCTCAGAAGAAAATTCTTCCTATTGCCCGTTGAATAATTTATCCCTGAGCTTTACCGCCTCCTCAGATGCCTCATGAAAGACAGAGAGGGAGTACTTCTTACGGATTTTATGCAATACTCCTTTGATCACGAGGAGTTTTCCGTCCCTGAAGATGTGCAAGGTAAGTGGTGAGTCCTCTTCAAGTCCAGAGAGAATATCTCCTAGGGATTTACTATCCTTGACCTCATATGAATTGACTGCGACGATCTTGTCCTTGGGAGCCAACCCGCTCTTTACCCATGAGGAATTAGAGAGGATCTTCTTTACGGTATTCTTCTCCAAGGTCACACCATCTAGGTCGTTGGAGGATATATCCTCCATCTCGAAGTTAATCCCGATATACTCCAAGTACTTCTCAAACGGGAGCTCCTCGGTACCGTAGACATACTTCAGGAAGAAATCCTTGCAGTCTACTCCAGTAACCTCTTTAATTATATCTGCAAACCTGTCCTCGTCATACGATGATCTATCCCGCTTGTACTTCTCCCAAAGATGCCGATAAACATCGTCAAGTGTGAACTTACCCGCACTATTGTAGACAATATGGATATCAAGCAGGAGACCGACTAATCCTCCCTTCAGGTAGTATGATATGGTAGTATTTACTGTGTTTTCGTCGCTCTTGTACAGCTTAATCCATGCGTTAAACGAGGACTGGGCCACACTCTGCATCATTCTTCCCGGTGTCTCAAAGTATCGATTGATGTCCTTGCTCTTCCACTCAAGGTACTTGTCAAGATCGATTATTCCCTCCCTGAGGAGGAAGAGACTTTCGTAGAAATTGGTAAGTCCCTCTGCTATCCACAAACCGGTTGTGTATACCTCGTTGGCATAGTCGAATGGCCCCAGTGGATGTGGTCTGATCCGTTTGACATTGAATACGTGGAAGTGCTCGTGACTCTCAAGTCGAAGAACTCCATTCTTATATTTCTCTGGATCCGAGAAGGCGAATCTATTGACAATCGATACGTTGGAATACTTGTGTTCAAGTCCTCCACCACCGGAGCCAACAATATATAGCATCCAGACATAACGATCGTAGGGCAGCTCCCCAAACATCGACACAGACTGGTTCTGTAACTTCTGTAAATCTCTCTCAAGTGTCGAGATATCATGGTTTCCTCTATCTCCTATAATTACTATCTCGCACGGGATGCCTTCATAGTCATATTTCTTGTAGTCAAGGACTTCGGTGGTCGCAAAGCCAATCGGTGAGTCGAGGAGCTCGTCTAGCGATTCTGCCCTGTAGGTGCCCTCCGAATTTTTCATGCTGGTAAATGCTCTCCAGCCATCAGGGAGACGAATCCTTACCTCAGATGGATTCTGCGCAGGGGTGCCCTCCTCAGTCAGTATGTAGACGAAGGAGTTGCACCCTATGAGAAGACCCTTGCGATGATCTAGATAATTTGTGCGAACGGTGAGCTCGAAACTGTATATATGGTAACCCAAGTTGACCATATCACCTTTTTTAGCAGGAATTTCCCATGTGTTTTTGGAGATCTGCTTTATGTCCACTTCACGTCCTCTTATCTGCAGTTTCATCTCTTGGATATGTCTTGAATAGTCCCTGATGAGATAGCTTCCAGGAGTCCACGAAGCCAGTTGAATTCTGGGGTTATCTCTCGGAGCTTCAAAATCCATCGTAATCGAGAAGAGATGTTCATTCCTTCTGCCAATAGAGACGGTATATGCTGTGAGCATTCATTTCATCCTATGAGGAAGTCTTGTTAAAACTTGATCTATTGCGGTAGTTAATAGCTGGTTAAATCGTGGAACACAACATTCAGTCCCCGTTTCTCCATCCATGGCTTTATGATCCCAACAGCCTCCTCCACGGTGTTGGTGTGAGCGCCTGAAGCGGCAGCATGCCCCCCTCCACTCATCAATTTCGCCAGTTCGTTGAGTTGCAGCATACTGTTCCATTTCTCTTCCAGCCCCTTGCTTCGCCTGAGTGAGATCTTTACTCCTCCCTCGTAAACATTGAGAGCGACAACAGACTTGGTCTCGGGTCTGAGAAGGAGCCCCCTGATAAGAGAAGTCTTATCTAGGGCAAACTCCCTCGATGCGAAGATCACACAGTCGGCGACCTCTAGAGAATTTGCGATCTCCAGAGCTTTGGCTCTCTCCTTCCTCAGTTCATTCACCTTGGGGATATACTTATGGAGGTGGTAGAATCCATCCTTAGCAGCACCAGAATAGAAGGTCTGGTGATCCTTGTAGGTGCTGATTGTGTTCCACACATCGTCTAGTAACCAGACCTTGCGTTCGTACAGTAACCTGTCTTTCTCGTCATCCAATGAAGGCTCTAATTGTAGCTCATCGATTGTATTCAGCGTCTCAGTGGGAGGTGGAGTTCTGAAGTTGGCGGTATCGGTGATTCTTGTCATAACTGCGAGTTCCGTGAGATGCGCAGGGAGGTTGGGTGTGAACCTACTAAGCAGTAGCTGGTAAGATCCGCTATCCCCATCGACATCGAATCGTATTTGGCGGGCGTTCGGTGACTCCCCCATTGCTCCGAGGTGATGATCCACCCAAAACTGCATCGGCTTCTTGTTGAAAGGTTTGAGATCTACTATCCCATACCAGTCCAGACCCGCCAATACATCGTGTGCTAATGGATTATTCAGGTACCAGTAATCAACGGGGATAATTTTAGCATCGGGGAAGGAATACCGTAGCATGGATCCTGCAACACCACCATCCGTACAGTATGCATGAGTAGCGAAGATCCTTTGACCTTCTTCCAGATTGGATATTACAGAGTTAAGATCTGATATGAACTGCCTGCTTTCTGGATTGTAGTCAGCGATGCTCTTCATGAATTGGGTAAGCACATATTTTTCTGTGCATCCAAGATATTTTAGTACTTCAGTATGTCAACTCTATTATTTTCATCGAATGATTTTTGATACTACTGAATTATTGCCCCAAATATCTATCTGTGAAACAAAAGGTTATTTTTCTCGGTAACAATTTATCTTCTCAATGGATGAAATTGTATCTGCAGTCGAGAATCTTAATTCACGGCTAATATTCGCGAAATTTGGCGAACTTGTTAATCACCAGAGGGAACTCTACAGGGACTACAATGAAATTGACGAGGCCGACGAGATCAACAGGGACTGGAAGGAGTTCTCAAAAACTGTTGTCGACCACCTCATCAATATCCAGAAGTTAACAGAGTCACTCTACAAGAGGGTGACGGATGAGATCAAACGACGGCCAGGAGAAACCTCTCCGGAAGACATCACTCGACTCAGGGACATCACCTCATTCTGGCTTGACACCTCGATAGTCAGTTACCTCTACACCACAATCCAAAAATCAGGGGTACTCAAGCAAGCAGGACTGGAAAAGAAACCAATGGGGTACTACTACACCAAGAAGTCATTGGACAAGATCAACCTCATAGCTTTCACCGATACCGCCTTCTTCGATGAGGAATCGCTGAAGACCATCTTCGCCATCATCTCACTCGACCAGCAGAAGAAGGAGCTAATCCTCCTCGATGAGATACAAGATCATCCAGAGCTCAAGACCGAACTCCTTGAAAGATACAACAGGGGACAAGCAGAATTCCTGCTCAATGACGTCCGTAAGAGGATTGCCGAGGGAGCTGTCCTATGGTGGTGGAAGGATCCAATTGCCATGCACTCGGCGGTCGAACATGGGATCTTTCACCTCGAGAGTATGAAGAAGCAGTGGGAGCAGATCAACACAGCGATCACCATGGACTCTTCCGAGTACTACGACAGCACCTACAACAAGGTCAAGTTGAGATCCAATGTCTACCTTTCCCAGCACTACAGGAGGATTGCTGAAGAGGCGATGAAGTCGGGGGCCCTCGGTGTGGCGAGCGAGTACTTCCAAGAAGCGAAGGAGATTGTGCTCAAGCAGGGAGAACAGTCACTTGTAAGTGAGGACTTCATCGATGGCTGGTCAACCCAGACCATCCAGGAACAGTACCTCACATACGGTCTCGTGCAGTCTCTTTGCAAGGTATCACTCTCTGTACAGAAGATCCTTTACCACCTCAAGGATGACGATCTCGAACCTATCAAGATCATTCTTGAGGAATCCCTCGACCAGACGAAGGATATCCTGACCAAGGGTGATCAACCGTATCTCTCCTCGGTTGCCCTGATGTACGACACCATCCTCACCTACATGCAAGAGCGTCTGAAGCACCCGACGAAGAAGGGTATGAAGGAGACCTTAGACTTTGTCAACGACCGGCTAAACATGGGTGCGAAGCGTCTCGAGTCCGCGACGAACTCGATCTCCAAACAGTGGAAGCACGCATTTGTAAATTTCGGGCAGGACATATCCCTGCTGAACAATATCCTCAAGGACGTCGATCAGCTGAAGTTCGCGGTTCTCACCCTAGATCAAGATGAGAACCGTAAGCACAAACTCCATACTCAACTGGAGTCTATGAAACTTGCTACGGAAGCTCATGGTCTGGTATTTTACGCCGACAAGCTTTTCGGGAAGAACCCTGTCAAGGAACTCCTGATCAGAGCGAAGGCGATTCACCTAGCGTACAATGCGTTGACATGTTGCAACCTTGAGGCGCACACCGATTTCCTCGAAGAGATGAAAACCTATCTTAACCCTATCATGCAGTATTCCCTTATCAGGGGTCTAATAGCAGAGGTGCAGTTGAGAACCGCCCTCCTCCAGTTCACCTTCATCAACACTGTCGCACAAATCTTGGAGAACTCCAACTTGTCCAAAGGTAAAAAGGTCATGTCCTCTTCTTCCCGTGATTCGGAGGAATTATCGAATTTCAAGGAATCCGCTGAGGACATAGCCATCGCTGCAGACACTCTCTTGCATGTAAAAGCTCCTATCAAGATCAACGGTCAGGACATCAATTTCCTGTACTTCTCTACCCTGTCCAGATCAATGAGGGCACTGACCAAGATCATCGATCTCTTGTCACTGTCGATGGAGGCTTACCAGCCCAAAGGAACTATAAACAGGTCTAAGATTATCTCAGCAATCGACGAGGCTGGAAAGAAGGCTTTCGAAGCAGCTACGATTCTCGGAGAAACGGAGGATGAAAAGACCAAGAAACTGGCCGAGCAAATATATATGATTGGACAGATGTTCAACCAAGTAGAAACCGCATTAAGGGACGGAAAAGACGTTCCGGAGGACTATCCATTGGTGATAATCCTCGACATCATCCAAAATATGGTCATGTAATTTTAATGGAAAGGTTCTAATCTGAGAAAACATAATTACCTCTAGTGATCTATCTTCTCCTCCTGCTTGACAGAACTAAATCGATCGGGATAGAGCTTCACAACCAGAAAGTGTTCAATTTTGACTCTGATCTGTTGATCTCACTTGTCCAGACTATTTTGATCCTGGCTGAAGAGGTCGGTGACGAGAAGCCAAAGGGAGACTTCAGGGAGATAGAGATCGGGAGACATCAGATCGGTGTAGTACAGAGGGACAACCTTGCCTACATATTCGTACAGGACACGTACGACAATGAACCGTTCACCAAGGGTGTAATAGACGAGGTCATAAAGGAATTCCATCCTCAGTTCCTCTCTGAAAACCTGAACTACGGGATCTCAAATATTGACTATGTCAGAAAGAGGGTCAGCCAGCTCCTCACGACTATGACCTTTCCACCAGATCTGCTCCATGCAGCTGACAACGTTATGAATGACGTCTTGGCCAAGATCCCCTCTATAGACACGCTGTTCCTTGCAGATCTCGACGACGGTATCGTCCGACTATGGGCAAGCGGAGGAGAGAACATCGTCAACCTCCTCCTTGGGATACTCAGTGAGATCCCGTTCGAGCGGTCGTGGATGGGTGAGACCAAGTTGTACAAGAAGAAAGTGATCAAGGGAATAGCCAAGAGCCACGAGGCATGGGTCATTCAGCGTATAGGCTTCACTGACTTCTGCATCCTTGCCCGATGTGTGTTCAACCCCGAGGACAGGGACTACATAATTACGACAATCGAGGCAGCAGCGAATGAACTCCAGTCGGGAATCTTCGAGAAATTAGAGCAGGGCATTCTAGAGAAGGAATCCAAGATATAGCAATATCCTTCCACCTCCTAAAATTATCCTCATAATAATGCGAGAGGAAGCTTTTTACCCACAGTTATTAGCTCCTCAATGTGGAACTTAATGACCTCCCTTCAAAGGTACAGTCTGTTGTTCAGAAGTTCTTGAATCGTGCTATCGAGAGATTTCATCCCTTGGGTATAATTCTGGTGGGATCATTTGCCAAAGATTACCATGGGCCCAATTCTGACGTCGACATCTACATCATTGTTCCTGATCAGGATTGGCGAATAAGGGGAAATACATGGCTTGATGGAATTGAGGGGAGTACTTCGTCAACCCCGTCAGGCAAATCGAAGCATACATGGAACACGAGGACGGGTTCAATCCAATTACCGCAGATATGCTGGCCACGGGCATCGTTCTCGAAAAATTCGATCCGGTCATCGATGAATTAATCAACGAAGCCAAGCGATGTCTGAATAGACCAGTGCCAGAACTCTCCGGTGTGGATCTGGAACTAATCAGGTACTCGATTGACGATCTGAAGAAAGACCTCATGGACCTCAGTGACACAACATCCAGCTATGCCTATCAGCAGACATTATGGAAAGGAATTGAGGTCGCAACACAGGCAATTCTCCGCCACCATAGAACCTATGCCAAGCGGTTGAAGATCCGGAGACAACAGCTCAGAAAGCTTGATCCCAATTTTATGGATCTACTGGACAAAATCTCCACGGAACCATCGTCGGTAGATGTAGCGATTAGGTTGCTCAAGCGTGTGGAGGTAGTAATTGGGAACCGGCCTGAAGAGTGGGAGCTGAGATCGGAGCTAAAATTATAGACCCAGATCTGAAATTGTTAATCTTCTGAGGGTAATGAACTGACTTATCACTCAATGATTGCGCACTAATGATACGTGATAATCTGGATTCCGATCCAATCATGCACCAACGGTATAACGTAAAAGATTTGAGCCCATTTATACAAATTTTCAATAAACGAAACATCTCCCCCCAAAATTCAATATCTGGACTAACCTGCCCTGGTGATCAAAATTTATTTTTAAACCAAACTGTTGTCCGATCTGTCCACTGGTAGGAAATATGGAAGTAAATGCTATTTAATGCTAAATTATTCTCCAAATATATCGTTGGCGCGGTAAAATTTTATATACGACCACTGCCAGAAGTGTATTAACCATCTCTCGAATGGTTGGCATGATTGATATGGAAACATATATACTTCTAGCACTCCTCGGAGCATTTCTCATCCTGTCTAAAGATGTTTTGGATATAGATCTGCTCGGAGGGTACAACATCTCCTCCGTAATTGCCTCGGCAATATTCATGTGGGGGGTTGTAGGCTTGTTCGGTGTGCCAGAGCCATACGCGGGTCTAATAGGTGGACTCGTATTCGGTCTTCTGACACACATCTTCCTCTCAGCTGTAATCATCCAAACAGACATCGAAAAGGAGTACACTGGGAAGTACGGAAAAGTAAACATGGAGATCGACCCTGACAGCAAGGGAAAGATAAAGGTCGTCACAGACAAGACCGTCGAATTCTTCATCGCTACAAATGCAGAACCTATCTCAAAACCCATGAAACCGGGAACCCCCGTGCAGATCGTCGAGTTCGACGGAATCGTCGCCAAGGTCAGACCCGTTGACAGGATGAGAGAAAACGTTCATGTAAAATCCAGCTACGGACTACTCGGAAGCATATACCTATACCTCAAGAACATCTCAAGGAAGGACCTTCCTACATGCGAGATATGCTACCACACGGTCGAAAAGAAGTCGCAGATCAAGACATGTCCTCATTGTGACGCAACATTTCACGCTACGCATTGGAAGCAGTGGATTGAGATCAATCAGTACTGCCCAATCTGCAGAGAGAACATTTAGGATGTGAAAGAAATGGCATCAGCAAACAAACTAATAATATTTATACTATTAGCAGGCGCAGCCACAGGTATCTACATAGGAATAACCACAAGAAGTGTTAGAGGAGGAATATTCATCTTCCTAATATTTGTAGGAGTACTCGTCTTCCTCATGACTACCGTGTACAACGTCGTCAGCTCAGAAGAGATACACGTAATAGCCTTCGGCGGAAAAGAAAGCCAGTACAGAGGCGGTGACTCATACTTCTACATACCAAGAGCAATGAAGAGAAATAAGGTCAAAAGAACAGTCATCGAAATAGCTGTACCAAGAATAAAACTACTCGACAGGGACAACCTACCATTCGGAGTCGAAATATCTTGCAAAGTACAGATATCAGACGCTATCATCGCTACTAGATCCCTCGGAAAAGCAACAAAGAAGGAAATAATCCCAATAGTCGACGACACCATTCAGTCAGCTTCAAGGTCAGAGGCAATGAAGCAGGTACTTCCCATAATAATGCGGGAACGTGATGAAATGGAGAAGGCTATCAATAAATCGACGTCTGAGACGCTAGCAAGGGTGGGTATCGAGGTTGTTCTCTTCGACATCAAGAACATCATAGACATCGATGGGTACACAGTCATCGCGGACATGGAGCGAGTGAAGTCAGCAGAGTTGAACAAGATAGCGAGGATTGCCGAGGCGAATCAAAATGCCGAGGCCGAGATTGTAGAGGCAGAGCGTCGATCGGAGGCTGAGGTGAAGCGTCAGGAGGCATTGCAGCGAGCGGAGACAGCTAGGCTGACGCAGCAGCAGCTGATCGCTGAGCAGAAGAAGCAGCTGACGCTGAAGGAGATGGACGTTCTGAACGCAGAGACCCGTAGGCAGGCAGAGATCGAGGCACAGCGGATAGCGATCGCAGCTGATGCGGATGCGGAGAAGCAGCGTAAGATTGCCCAAGGAGACGCTGACTCGAACATTATCCGAGCTAAGGCAGAGGCAGAGGCTGCTCGTACACGTGCTGGCGCCGAGGCTGATGCCATCCGCATGCGTCTGGAGGCCGAGGCAGAGGGTACCCGCAGCCTAGCTGAGGCGTTGAAGCAGTTCAACGAGTCGGGTATCATGGTGAAGATCAATGAGATTAGAGCTGAGGCCCAGAAGGAGGTCGCGTCGTCGATAGCGAGAGGCATCCAGAATAACTCGAAGCTGATCCTTCCTGCGACGGGAGGTCTCGGTGGCATCTTCTCTGACATTGTGACTGGCATCAGCGCCATGAAGGAGGCTGGTGTTTCCTTGGGTGACGTGCTGGAGAAGTCAAAGAAGTAATAAATCTTTTTGATATGTTAAAAAATTTGGACTGAATATTTATTTTAACTAACTCTTTGAGATTTATCAGATATTTCCAGAAGGGGATTTTCTGGATGGAATTCCAATAACATCGCGCTATTTTATGTCCTTAAATTCATTCTCTCCATGTAAATTTAATAGTTCTTGATGCACGACCCAATATAATCTTACCTTATAGCTCTATGCCAGTGGATTACCTCATGTATTTCTCTGCACAAAATCCTTCTCTATTCCTCAATATCTATTATGTTCACGAAGGGGAGACCTATTTCTTCATCTTATCAAGAAGTGCTTGACTTACTCCTTGGAAGCACTCCTCAATGTTCTCACCAGTCTTCGCACTGGTCTCGAAGTACTCAATCCACTCGGTGTCGAGTTCGTTCTCCTCACGGAGTTTAGTAATGTACTCCATCACCTCGTCCCGTGAGACCTCACGGGTCTGGAGGTCGTTCTTGTTCCCGATAATAGCGATGGGTAGGTTCTTGGACTGCCTTCCTTCCCAAAGTTGCTTGAACCAGTAGTCCAGCTTGCTGAAGGTGTCCTTCCTTGTGATGTCAAACACCATCATGGCGCTGCTTGCGCCCTTGAAGAAACGCTGTCTTAGATTTGAGAATCCTTCCTGTCCAGCTAAGTCCCAGATCTGTAGTTCCATGGTCGTCTGGTCATCAATTTTTACTCTTTTAACAGCAAAATCTGCACCAAGTGTGGAGAGGTGATCTTTTAGGAAGCTATCACCGAAGTACGACCTCCGAATAGACGTCTTTCCCACTCTTGTTTCCCCACAAAGTACAAGTTTTGAAACAATACGACGCATCATTAAGTATTCTCAATGGACATATCTATTGATATTATAAAGCTGTTACGAATTGAAGTGTTCAGAATGTCGTTTAGATCTGAGTTTTTTAATCGGTTAGTGTGAAGGGATTCTGAGATGGTGGGGGCAGAATACTGGGACATCTAGCCTTTTACAGAGAGTTGTGATGAGGTTGTCCGAGACGTGGAGTACCATGTTCATGGCCTCGGCGGAAGCGTCGTCAAGTTTCATTTCGAGATCCGAGTAGAGGAAAGTTTCCAGTACCTTCCACCGGTGCTGCAGGGAGTCGAGGATAATCTCCCCGTTTTTGCTGGGAAAGAAACCCTGTCCTTTGTCATTTATCAGTACACCCTTCTTCTCCAATTGCTTCTGCAACGCGTACGCCCTTGGTCGGCTGACGCCGAGCACCTTTGATATCTCAGATGCTCCTACGACCAGTGGTTTGTGGGCCATCCTTCGTTTAAGATAGACTGAGAGACACTCCCTCTCGACGATGGTGAATCTCAGGTTCACGAACTGGTGGTCCATTATGAAATAAATTGTTTCCCACCATTAAGAACCTGTGCTTGAAGCAATACTGTTTTGTCAAGGTTCTAGGATGAGATTAATATACCAGAATCTCCTTCCTAACTTGTGCCCGTAACAATAATTTGTGGTGGACAATTTGGTGACGAGGGCAAGGGGAAGATCGTCTCATACCTAGCTCAAAACACCAAGATCGATGCGTTCGCACGAGCAGGTACCGGACCCAATGCCGGTCATACCGTCGTCGTGGACGGAAAGACATACAAGCTCCAACTGGTTCCTAGCGGTTTCTTCAACGAGAAGTCCGTCTCGTATATCGGTGCTGGTATGCTGATCAATCCCGAAATATTCCTTAAGGAAGTGGAGGTCACGGGTCTCGATGGCAGAATCTTCGTAGATAGGCATACAGGTATCATCGAACAAGATCACATTGACCGAGACCGGGGCTCCCAGCACCTTCGGGAGGTCGTCGGATCCACAGGTACGGGCTGCGGTCCTGCGAACGAAGACCGGGCAAAGCGGGTGCTGAAGTTAGCAAAGGACATTCCTGAGCTCCGCGAGTACATCTGCAACGTCAGTGACGAGGTGAACGACACCATTGACAGGGGGGGCACTGTGATCATCGAGGGCTCTCAAGCGACGTTCCTCAGTCTTCTGCACGGGACCTACCCGTTCGTCACCTCGAAGGACGTCACTGCGTCCACCTTCGCAGCGGACATAGGAGTGGGTCCCACGAAGATCGATGAGGTGATTGTCGTCCTCAAGGCATATGTCACGAGGGTCGGTACTGGTCCACTGGAGGGAGAGCTAGAACCTGAGGAAATAAAGAAGCGAGGGTGGCAGGAATACGGGACAGTGACTGGGAGACTGAGGAGAGCAGCGCCTTTTGACTTTGAGCTCGCCCGGAAGGCCGTCAGGCTCAATGGGGCCACATCTATAGCTCTTACCAAGATAGACCTGCTATATCCTGAGCTGGAGGGAGTACAAGAGATCTCAAAGGTACCCCCGGCGGCTATGGAATTCATCCAGAAGATTGAGGACACCTGTGGAGTACCGGTCAAGTACATCTCTACTGGACCGAATGCCAAGGACATGATCGTTAGATAAGTATGTCAGTGAGTTATATTTTTTATACTGCACCCATGACGTCGCCTTATTGAGCATTCAATTCATTCAGATGGGAGAGTTCACCTTCACGGACCAGATTGTCATACAGGCCTTCTCGGGCAGTGGTCTGGTCTCCGTTATCGCCTCCAAGCACCTTGTCACCGAGCTGGGACTCCACGAGGTGGGATATCTAGACTCCGATCTCATGCCTTCACTCGCCATAGTTGACGGGGGATATGTCAGGTATCCTGTACAGGTCTATGCAAATTCGGAGTATCTGCTGATCCTGAACCACGGCAGTATCCCGCAGAAAAAGCTCAAACAGTTTATCAGAGAGCTGTACACATGGTACGACAGCATAGGAGTCAAGTCTATCCGAATCCTCGGGGGACTCCCGACAGGGAGGGATCACACCGTCCTGACAACAAAGGTGGAGGTCGTATGCAGCGACGAAGTGACGAAAGGTGAGCTGAAGTTCCTCGGTGTCGAACCGATGGAGAGCGGGTACGTCTTCGGCTCCATCGCTACATCACTGCTTGAAGCACAGGCCCGCAAGACCCCTGCCATTGCAATCCTCTCAGACTGCATCCCGTCCATCCCTGATTTTGTCGCTGCTCAGGAAGTCATCAAGATGTTCTCCAGGGTTGAGGGTTTGTCCATTGATCTCGGCTACCTCCAGCTCAGATCAAATGAATTGCGCGACAAGCTCATCAGTGAGAACTACGACGACTACGACGAGGACCCCGACAGGTTCTCGGGATTCAGGTAGCTTAATCTGATTAGAAAAATCCGACTGGGATTTCTGACTGATTAATCTGACTGGAATATTCGACTGGAGTATCCTGAAATATCTGACTGATTCGTCCGACCGGAATGTCCGAGTGGAATATCTAACTGAAATATCTGATTGGGCTACCATACTGGTTAATCCGACTGGAAAAGGGCTTGGAAAATAGAAAATAAGTAGAGATGAACTCTTCAGATTAATACCCGTGGAATACCTTCACTGATCCATAGTACGTTTGTAGTCCGTACACCGTGTGATGTTCGGATAATCTCCATCTTTGGACTTGGTCGGTATTAAGCATACGAAGCTCTTGCCCTTGTATGCGCAACTCATGCATAGTGAGTCGGACGATACCCTGAGAGGCAGGGTGACGTCGTGTATTTGGAATTCTAGGTTTGCTACTGCCATTGTACTCTTGTCTCCTTTGAGTTACAATAGGTGGAGCGTTCTTCTGCAAGAATGCATAGATGAGACGGCTTCAGTTACCTGTGAAAGAATCCTCTTCCGGGTAATGATGCACAAATCATCATCGCCTAGGATATATATAAGGAGTTCTTTTCTGAAGAGACAATACTATCTGGGGATAAAATTCCGGTACGAATTCTGTCATTTTTCCATACAATGCTATCCTTCTCGTACTAAATTCTGCGTAAAATCTTCTAGACCACATTTTAGGAAAGTGATTGTTTTTATAATTTCAGGGAGTATAATATGTAATGAGTGCCGATTTTGTCTATTTTCGACCTGCCAAGATAAAGGACAGTAGAAAACTGGCAAAAATTGAGCACGAATTCTTCTCACGGTTCCCCAATTATTTCAATGCTCCATCCCCGTCGAGGAAGTACAGGCTTGAGATCGGGAACCTCGTGGACAACAACCCCCTTTACCTCGTGGCCGAGAAGAGGGGGAAGATCGTCGCTTCCATCAAGGTGGAGTTCGACGACGACGAGCGGATCGCCATCCTCGGTTACCCCATCGGTGACGTGAACGAGCCAGGACTGCCTACATTCCAGATCAATCTAATCGAGCTCGCACTGACACATGCAAAGGACAGGGGGATGAGGACAGCAGAAGTCGCCATATCAAGCAACCACGAACCCATCCAGTCTATATTCAAGAGCAGCAAGTTCAGGAGGAAGAAGGTGATAGTCGAGATCTGGGAGGCAAGACTCATGGCGGGAGTGTACGAGCTCCCAAGGGGGTACAGGATCAGGCAGGTAAGAGACTCTGATCTCGTCCCGAGCTGGGAGTGGATCACCCGAGAGATGGACCCCGATAGCCCTATGGCCATCGACTTCGAGTCATATCACCACATATTCAACCACCAGAAGACCAGCACTGAGGGATGGGCAGTCGTCGAGAAAAAGGGAGAACCCTACGCCATCGTCTCCTCCTTCCTCTCACCCTCGAACACAGCGGTGATATTCGGCCCGTTCTGCAAGAAGAGGTACAAGAAGCTCAGGATACCCCTGTTCAACGAGGTGCTCTGGCACTACAGCCTGCAGGGAGTCCAACGTGTCAGAGTCATGAGGACCAAGTCATTCATGAACGATAAGGAACTGTTCAGAGAATTCGGATTCACAATGATTGAATCACAGCTCCTCTTTCGGAGAAATCTCTAATCAAAATAGATGCGTTTTTATGCCTATGTGATACTATTACTTAGGTAATAATGGCTGAAATTTATGGAAATCACCCCGCTAGATACCAAGTACAGGTTCACCCCGGACTAAAACTAGCTGAAGAGGAAATCAGTTTTGAAGAGCAGAAGAAGTATCTCCACGAGGCAGGAAAGCTCGCAGCGAAAGTACGGGAGGAAGTGGCAAAACTCGTCGTCCCAGGAGCTAACGTCCTCGATATATGCACCACAGCAGATAAGTTGATCTACGACGCAGGTGCCATCCCAGCATTCCCCATCAATATATCAATCAACGACGTCGCAGCCCACTACACAGGACAGATCCAAGACTCCCTGATCGTGCCAGACAAGGGTGTCGTCAAAATAGACTGTGGAGTCAGCATCAACGGATTCATCGCTGACACCGCCAAGACTGTGGATCTAGATGGAAGTTACAAGGATCTGATCGATGCCTCCAAGGAAGCATGCGAGGTCGCCATCAAGACCATGAGGGCAGGGGCAAACCTCGGGAAGATCGGAGGGCTTGTTGCAAAAACCATCAGGGACGCAGGATTCGAGCCGGTGAGGGATCTCAGAGGCCACCTCGTTGAAAGGTACATCGTCCATGCAGGAAAGAGTGTTCCAAGCATCCAGGTAGACACAAACGAACAGGCAGAATTACACGAGGTCTACGCCATCGAGCCCTTCGCATCCACGGGTACTGGTGAGATACACGCAGACCTCAACAAGATCAACATCTTCAGAGCTGCACCCATCAGACTCGCAATCAGATCAAAACACGCTAAGAAGATCAGGAACATCGCAGTGAGGGAATTCGGTGGAATGCCTTTCGCAGAGAGGTGGCTGCTCAACCACGGACTGACTGTGCCTGAGATCAAGATTGGAATGATGGAGCTCAGAAGAAACGGTGGAATGATCGAGTACCACGTACTTAGAGGATCGTCAGAGGATATGATCTCCCAGCACGAGCACACCATGATCGTCCTCGAAGACGGGGTAGAGGTCACCACCCGAAGCTGACCCACAAAATTGTGATAATCTCCGTCATATTGTGAATAACCGAAGAGACAATCTTATAAAGCGATTGGAGCATATACATGTAAATTCAGCTCAATAGCTGAAACTGTATCAAAAAATAGAGAGGTTGACAAGAAAATTTTCGACGATGATGACACTGGAACATGCTCAACATGTGGCTTATCAGATGAACTCTGTATCTGCACAGAGGTAGCGAAAACTGAAGCTAGGCTTAAGGTTATTCTTGAGAAGCGGAAGTGGGGTAAGATTTATACGATCATCCAAGGACTGGATCCAAAGGAGTTCAAGTTGAAGGACATAGCGATCAAGCTGAAGTCCAAACTTGCGTGTGGAGGTACAGTCAAGGGTGACACGATTGAGTTGCAGGGCAACCACGAGTTTCGGATTTTCGAGCTCTTGGAGGGTCTTGGATTCAACCGGGACAGCATAGATCTGGTCAGGAAATAGTTCTCAGGATTTGCAAATAAAACTTTAAAAGAAAGTATGCGCTCGAAGAACTGATGAAAGACACTCAATACAAATGTTTGAGATGTAGGAACAAGATCAATCCCAATGAGCTTGTCAACGGAAGGATTCAGTGCACATACTGCGGTTATCGTATCCTTGAGAAGGCGAGGCCAAGAGGGGAGCGGCACATCGACGCTCTGTAGACTAAACCGATCTCCAAATTTTCTGTTCATAGGTTGTAATCACTTGGACTTTGTCCGTACCTTCAACTTCCTCGCTTCTGATTTATAATTTGATGATTAGTTTTTGCCTGAGGATTTCTTTTGCTTCTTAGCTCCGTCGGTCTTCTTAGGACCATCGGTCTTGTTCTCAGGCTTCTTGGTCTTCTTTGATCCATCGGACTTCTTCTTGGTTTTCTTGTCTCCTTCAGACTTCTTCTTGGACTTCTTTGATCCATCGGACTTCTTCTTGGGCTCTTCTTCTGGTACCTCTTCGAGATCCTCAAAGGAAATGACCCCCCAGATCAGGTTTCTGATGACCTCTCCTGCGGACTCCATGGATATCCTTGACTGCTTGGTAGTATCCCGCTCACGGATGGTTACGGTACTGTCTTCGAGAGACTGGTAATCGACTGTGAGGGTGTATGGTATTCCAATCTCGTCGGCCCTTGCATACCTTTTGCCTATTGCTCCTGACTGGTCGTAGACTGCGTCGATTCCCTCGTCCTTTAGGCTCCAGAAGAAGTTGTGTGCAAGTTCAGCCAGCCCGTCCTTCTTCATCAGTGGCGCGACCTTGACCTCCCACGGCACGATAACGGATGGGAACTGGAACCATGTCCACTCCCTTCCCTCGTTCCTGTACGATGCGAGCAGGGCTGCGTAGAACAACCTGTCCAGTCCCATGGACGGTTCGATGACGTGTGGGACGACCTTCCTTCCGTCCTTGGTGACGATGTGCATCTTTGTCTTCGAGTACTCTTGGTGCTTCTTCAGGTCGTAGTCAGTCCTGTAGGCGTTGCCGATGCACTCGACGATTCCGAACGGGAACTGTATTTCGAGGTCGTAGTTCCCTTGGCTGTAGTGAGCGGTCTCGTGATCCAGCAGGTGCCTGAACCAGTACTGGTCCTCTCTGACACCCAGTTGCTCGATGAAGTCTGATTCCAGCACCATGTAGTAGGCGAGGTACTGGTTGTGGATGTATCCCTTGTCCACTGCTTCCTGAGCGGTTATACGGATGTAGCCCTCTCCTTTCTCTTGGGCCTCCCTCGTGAGGAAGTTGATCTCGATATCTGCGACTTCGTCCCAGCGGGGGTGGTTGTTGATCTCATCGGGGTCGACGAACATCTCGATCTCCATCTGCTCGAATTCCCTGAGGCGAATGAGAAAGTTTCTGGGTGAAATCTCGTTCCTGAATGCCTTTCCTACCTGAGCGATTCCGAAGGGTAGTTGGGCCCTCATGGAGTGCTGTACTCTTCTGAAATTTATGAAGATATTCTGTGCGGTCTCTGGTCTGAGGTACCCGTCATAACCTGAGCTTGGACCTACCTGTGTCTTGAACATGAGGTTGAACTGTTTGGGCTCATCTAATAAGCCGGTACATTTTGGACAGACGATCTCCTTCTCCTTGATGATTTCGACCATCTCTTCCAGAGGTCTGCCATCCACATTAATTCCCGTCTTGTCGAGGATTAGGTGGTCTACCCTAAACATGCTCTTACACTTCCCTGTGCACTGTACCAAGGGATCGTTGAAGGTGTCAAGGTGGCCGCTGGCCCTGAACACCTTCTCGGGTAGGATAGTTGCTCCTGAGATCTGGAAGACATTCTCCTCTGACTTGATGAAGGTCTCCTTCCAAAGTTGGATTATGTTGTTCCTGATCATCTCCCCGACGGGTCCGAAACAGAACGACCCCGAGAGTGAGCCATAGATGTCCGCGGTGGGAAAGACGAATCCCCTGCGTAGGCAGACATCGATGACTTCACTGGTAAGACTTTTCTCGTCCTTGCTCATACAGTATGCAGTTGTGAGCTTGTGTATTAATTTCTTTGTCTATTTACTCTGGACTGAATAGAAGTTCTTGGCATTCCTCGTGGTGACTTCAGCCACTTCTTCCACATCTATCTCAAGGAGTTTCGCGATGTACCCTCCTGCAGTTGGGATCGTGCTGGGGTCGTTTCTCTCGATTGATTTGTCGGGTGCACAGAAGGGCGAGTCCGTCTCGAGGACAATATTTTCCAATCCTGCTCGCTTGACGACTTTTCTGCGATTCTTCCTGATGGTTACATTTGTCGGTACAGAGATAGTGTATCCTAGATCAACTGCCCGTTTGGTCTCCACAAGGTTACCATCGAAGGAGTGAACGAGCACCGGGGTCTGAGCATGCTTTTCGAGCAGGTCTAGGCAGTCACTCTCTGCCTTCCTCGAATGGATGACCAGGGGGAGGTTCAGCTCGTTCGATGCCTTTATGATATTGGTGAACAGCTCTCTTTGACGCTCCTGATCTTTAGCGTCTTTTACCCAATAGTAATCAAGACCTACCTCACCTATGGCTAGCATTTTCTTGTCCATGAACTGCTCGAAGAATTTGATCATATCCTCGTTTACAAACTTGTTGGCGAGGGTGGGTTGTATTCCAAGGGTGTGGTACACAGGATCTGCTGAGGATTTCTCCACAACCTCTCGGAAACTCTTGGGGTCTGATGCGCAGTTCACTATGAGCTCTACACCCACCTGTGTGGATCTTTCGATAACGTCGTCCAGATTCTTGAACCATGGTTTGTGGAGGTGGCAGTGTGAATCTACCCATTTCATATCTTTCTACGGTTTTTTCAAGTATTAAATTGCTCCCAATGATTTCATGATGTTCTGAGCTAGTGTGTGGAAAGCTTCCTCCACGTTCTGCCCCGTGAGTGCACTTGTGTCAAAGTACTTTATGCTGAATTTGTCGGTGGCGTACTTTTTGTTGAGCTCTTCAAGGTACTTGTCGACCTCCTCTTGGGAGACGACCTCCTTCGCTTCTGGGACAAGATCTGCTTTGTTTCCGAGGAGAACCAGGGGGATCTTCCCTCTCTTATTGTGCTTGTACATCTCATCGAGCCAACCACCAATGTTTTGGAATGAGGTGGGACGTGTTCGGTCGAAGACGAGTAGGCCGCCGAGACAACCCTTGTAGTACATTGATCTCACGTTCTGAAATGTAGACTGTCCTGCGAGGTCCCAAATTTGAAAGGTTACCTTGAACTTCTTCGGTGATCCGTCCTTACCGGTGAACTCGAACTCCTTGTCCGTTGCAGCGAAATCCGCTCCAATTGTCATCATGTGTTCTGTGGTGAATCCTAAACCGAGATAGTTTCTCCTGAGACTGGTCTTTCCGACTGCACCGTCTCCCATTAGAACCAGCTTAACGAAGTAATTCTCGGTTCCGTCCCCTGATTTCTTGACTACTTCCTTGGGTGGTTTTGACTTCTTCTTCCAGAACATTCTGATTAATCTCCAATGAATTCATTTTTTTGGGGCTTAAAAATCTAGTCAGTTGATTACCAAGAATTCGACACTCTACTAGTTCAAATTAGAATTAGAGATTTCCTTGAAGGAGTTTAGTCTCGCCATCTCGTATCTGAGCAGGTCGATCTTCTCCTCAAAGATTGCGTTGATTCTCTTTTGCTCGATGATTTCCTCTTCGAGGTGGGATACCGTGTTTTCTAGTCTTAGAATGTCGTCAGAGCCGCTGTCCGCGTAGTTGTTCTCCATGCTCAAAGCAAGGTTCAATAATTCCACTATCTTTGAGCTCATGCTGATTCCCTCTTTTTCCGAAACTTCTCGAATCTTGTCTTTCAGCGAGTGAGGGCACGAGAAGGACATACGCCCAAATTGTGAGTTACCTGATTTTACCATAATACCACCTATAGTTCTTTGCTCCCACTGAGTTTATGAAAGTTCTGAGAGTGGGAACTAAAAAATACTTGTATAACCGGCCTAAAGTCTGAGATTCTGTCTTAGGGCCTGGTTTACTCCCATTATAATAGACTGGAGTGTGCAGACCCCAACGATTTTCCCTTCCTCATTCAAAACTGGTAATCTGCGGGCTCCTGTCGCAGTGAAGATATCTATTGCCACCCTGATCGTGTCCTTGAGACCCACCGTCCTCATCGGATGTGTTGACCAGCGGTCTACAGGAACCTCAGATATGTCAGCCCGTGATCTTGCGGAATTCACCAAGAAGTCACGCTCCGTGAAAATCCCGTTTGGCTCCCCGCCATTGCAGATCAGAATATGCCCCACACCGTGCTCTGCCATCTTCTCAATAGCATCTCGTACACTCCGGTGCCCGTCAATAGTTAGGTTTTCTTCGAGGAAAAAATTTGATATTTTGAACGAGTCGATGCTCATCGTAGAATTGTTGTCTATAGGCTTAATAACACTGTGGCATAATCAATGGACTAATCTCTGATTAGCTGTTCGAGTAAGGTCACCACCTCGTGGAGAGTCGATTTGACCTTCTTCTTGTACTCTTCATCCTCGGATTTCTCCAGAGAGTCCTCCACCTCGCTTTTGACGGATTCAAGGTCCTTGATCGAGAGCGTATCATCAGAGGGGGGCTCACTCTTCTGGACTTCCTTCTCCTCCAGTTCCTTATTTCTCTGGGCCAGAAGCTCCTTGACTGTCTTGGCAGGCATCTCGTTGACATCAATCGTTCCCTTGCCCCCGAATTCGGTGATCTTTATCCCTCGGGTTTTGTCATTGACGATCTCTGATGGCCTGACCATCTCGTTTTTCTCCTTTTGCCTTTCATTCTCAGCAACGCTGGAGGGACGTATTGTGTGTTCAGGCTCTTCAGATTCCTTCCTGAATCGTTCTGACGGGGGGATAATTCTATCCTCTCCACTCTTGACCTGAACCTTCTCAGTATACCCACAGTCCGGACAAGGATATCGAACAATTGGAATATGACATTCTTTGCACTTGATAGTTTATCGCCATGTACTCAATCTCATACTAGGTTTTATTGTTTTCGAATACACAGAATTCTTCAAGTGAAGGATTGTATTCTGGAAATAATTTCAGCTAGATTTATACTTAGAAGCGGATAACCTTATATTTCTTGAATCAATTGTTTATTTATGGCAACTATCCTTAAGTTTGTCCAAGGTGAATTTGTAGAGAAGAGTGAGAAAGACGCTGATGCTACGCTTGAATTGGTTGAGGATCCAAATGGTGGTGGAAAAGCGACTCTGAGTTTTCCCGATGGTACTGGTCTTATCACCAGAAGAACCGCACAGCGGCAGGCAGAGAGCATCTGTGCAACAGGATTTTTATTCTCTAATGGTGCTAGAATGGGAGCAGGATTCCAATTGACCGTTCAGGGTGACGAACCCTTGTCAGAGGCTCACACCCGTGTCGGTCATGAGTACAATCGTGCCTAGACCATTGGTGAATATACTGCAGTTTATAATTTCTTGAGATGCAGATAATGTGTGTCATTAGCCATTTCCGAAGACCAGATTGACCTACTCAGTGTCGGTATCGACGTGGGGTCTTCGACAAGTCACCTTGTATTCTCCAAGATCACCTTGACCAGGAACGAGAAGTCCTACTCCAGGCGGTTCGAGGTCACAAACCGTGAGGTAATCTACAAGTCACCGATCATTGACACCCCGTTACTCGATGCCGAGACAATAGATACAGCTCGGGTCGTGGACTTCTTCAGGGAAGAGTACGCCAAAGCTCAGATCGAGCAGAAGGACGTTGAGACTGGTGTTGTCATTGTCACAGGTGAGACCGCCAAGAAGCGAAACGCCTATGAGATAGTCGAGATGCTAGCGGAGGACGCGGGGAAGTTCGTTGCCGCATCAGCTGGTCCAAATTTCGAATCCCTAATCGCTGCTTTTGGATCCGGTGCAGTTGATAGGTCGTACGGTACAGATGCTTTTGTCATCTCCTGCGATATCGGAGGTGGAACTTCAAACATTGCGATCACACACAGGGGTAGGGTAATATCAACTTCTTGCATATCAGTTGGTGGGAGACTAATTGCCGTGAACGGTGAGAATAGAATCACACGTATAGATGAGCCAGCGGAAAAAGTGATTGATTCTCTAGGAATGAAGTACAAGGTAGGAGATCATATATCCGAAGTGGATCTGAAGAAGATTTCCGAGCAGTTCTCCAATTCACTGATCGAGTCCATTGCACCAAGACCCAACTCAGATCTGACAGATAGCCTCATGATGACACCAGACATTGAATTCCCGGAGGGGGAGGTAGAGTACATCTTCTCTGGTGGAGTGTCTGAGATGATCTACTCGGACGAGAAAAGAAATTTCAATGACATCGGATACCTGCTCGGACAGGCGATAAAGTCCCAGTTTGCCAAACTCCCCGGACGAGTTCTGGAACCGGACAACAAGATACGTGCCACAGTTATTGGAGCAGGATGCTATACGCTTCAGGTCTCAGGATCCACTTGTTTCCTCGATGATGATTCCCTTGAATTCCCCCTTAGAAATGTCCCCGTGATCAACGTAGATATAGATCGTGAGCTTCTCAGTGTTGACTACGTCCGTGACCAGATCCAGAAGGGACTTCAGAAATTTGATATCAATGAGGGTGAGGAGATTGTAGCATTGAGCTTCGAGGATCCAGTACGTGCTTCCTACCAGAAGCTGAAGATCTTTGCAAAAGGAATAGAGGCAGCGCTTCCAAACACAATAGATCAGAATTTACCTATACTCTTGATATTCAAAAGGGATATTGGCAACAGTGTCGGAAATGTGATCCGCCGTGAGACGAGGATCAAGGACAATCTGGCCTCCATTGACGAGATAGAGGTAGCCGAGGGTGACTGGATCGACATAGGAGCCCCTCTGATCAATGGGCAGGTTGTCCCAGTTACTGTCAAAAGTCTGGTCTTCTCCAAGGAACGGTGATGAAGATGACTCCGCACTTAGACATCAACGCCTCGATATCCGGATGCTCTGGTGACATGCTCCTCGCTGGACTGATTGGACTCTGGCACCAACAGAGCGGCATACCAGAGTCTGAGCTACTTCAGCAAATATTGGCACATGTGATTGATGTAACAGAGGTTGATTTATCAGCGACCATTGAACTGGTGGACACGGGGTTGCTCCGTGGATACAGGATAAAACTAGATGGTGAGGACAAGTTCCTTGGAATACGGAGGATTCGGACCTCACTTGAGACTCTGGGGAGGAACCTCAATTCCGAATTACCGCAGAGGGTTCTGACGATGGCTTTTGAAACTCTTGTTGAGGGAGAGAAAGTCGTCCACGGTGTTGAGGATGTGCACCTGCATGAACTCGGAACGGTAGATACCGTGCTCGACCTATTTGGGGTGGTCTACATCATCGAAAAACTAGGGGTTGAGACAGTATCCGTACATCCTATCGAAACTGGTTCAGGTAGGGTCAAGACCTCTCATGGAGTTATTCCAGTACCCGCGCCGGTCACCCAGTATATCCTCACCAGATCGGAATTGCTCACCACACAACCTTCTGTGGTTGGAGAGGCTCTTACCCCCACTGGAGCGACTCTTCTTGCAGCTATTAAAGAGGTCTTTGGCAACCGAGGAAGTATGGTTTGGAATCATACTTCTGCTGGTTTTGGTACAAAAACATTCGATGATCGATCAAATGCAGTCATCCTTCGCCTTGGGTCTACCTCACAGACACGCTCTACCGTGACAATACTCGAGACGAACCTTGACGACATTTCGGGTGAGCACTTGGGACATGCTTCTACAGTACTGATGCAACATGGGGCACTGGATGTGAGTTATTCTCCAGTGTTCATGAAAAAGAACAGACCTGGATGGAATTTCAGAGTAATCGTAAAGAACGAGGACATGGACCGTCTATCTCATCTGATTATGAAGTACACTGGAACTCTCGGAATTAGGGTGTATCAGCAGGACAGGCACATCTCTGCTAGAACATCCTCTACCGTCAACACTATTAAGGGTGTTAGGGTTAGGATGAAACTTGGTGAGTACGGGGGGAAATATGAATTTGATGATCTTGTCAAGTTAAGTGAGGTAACGGGATACTCTCCCCTCGAACTTGAACGTTTCTTGAAAGAGGGGAATGAACTATAATTTCTTTATGTAGTAATCGTTAAACCAGTCGAAGCTCTCCTCAATCGTGACGTCGAGGGGATGTTGAGATGCCCACCTCATGGATTTAACAGCTTTTGTCTCGTCGATCACATAGCCTTTCGATAAAGCGAACTTCGTACCTAAATCCACATCCACCATGAGGGCATCTGGATTGAAAATTCTCCTAAAGAAGAGCTTGATATTCAGCAGAAGATTGGACTTGAAAGATATCTGTGTTGTGCTGTAATTGAATGTGTCCATCTTCTTGATTAGCTCTCTGGTCGATATGTCGAATGACTTGACCATGAAATCTCCCTCTACATCAAAGTTGCTCGCTTGGATCATTGCAACGGCGATGTCCTCAGGATGAACCCATGACATGACCTTAGACCCACTACCATGTATCTCTAACTTCTGGATTTTCACTCCTTTCCAGAGTAAGGGTGTAATCTCTTCCTCGAATGGACCAAAGATCCTTCCACCCCTGATGGCTATTAATTTTGTCTCGAAATCCTCCTCCCTTATCAGGGGATCCTCATCTTCCGATTCTCCACTTACTGCAGCTTTCTCCTCTTCACCCTCAAGTTCTGCTTCATGAGTATTGTCCTCGTTTTTTCCCTTCTTCTTTCCCTCCTCCTTTATTTCTTCGGTATCATCTTTCTTCTCTGATTTTACTACAGCATATTCTTTCGACTCATTGGATTCTTCTTTATCTTCCTTTGAATCCCCACTCGTGGCTCCTCCCAGATCTGGCGCCTCTGCAGACTCCGTGGTTGGTTCCTCACTTGGCTTCTCACTTTGCTTCCCACTTGGATCGCTTGACGGTCCTCCTAGACTTGGTCCCCCTGAGGACTTCATGACTGCACTTGGCTTCCCGCTTGAACCACCTACTGGTCCTCCCTGCACCGGACCTCCCGTGGACTTTCCAGTTGATTCTCCATCTTGGGTTGATTCACTTGCGCTCTCCAAGGCAACATCACCTGCTATAGATTCCGGAAGATAACCATAGTATGACTTTTTCCAGTAGTTTTGGCAGACCTCTAGGGCTGAACTGTACGTGTAGTGTATCTCATCTATTACGTGTTGGTGTGAGTTTTCAGTTATTGGTTCTTTAATCTTCAACCATGAGAGGAACGCAGGTATGTAGGTTATTACCCTTTTTGCCTTCTTCTCATTCGCAACACCGATGAGGTTGATCAGTCCATTCCTATGAAGATTGAGTTTGGAGAATACATCTGAATAGTCCATAGTTTCGGTGTAAATTTGACCGTTGTAGATGATGTCACCTTCTTGGATTATTGAGCGTAGATCCTCTTTCTTTCTGATATCTGCTTTGAAGATATTCTCGCGTTGTACAACTCCATCAGGCAGATTCCCTGTCTCACTGCAGATGACAATTTCGTCAGAGACCCTCAGCTTTATGAGGAATCTGAGGACGGACGCACCTATAAGG
>WAMJ01000074.1 GCA_015522385.1 Candidatus Heimdallarchaeota archaeon | reverse complement strand
GTTTCACCATTCAGATATCCAAGACCACTGATCGAGTACTGCCAAGAGAATGAGATTGTCATCGAGGCCTACACACCTCTTGAACATGGTAGACAATCTGATAACAGGACATTACGTCAGATTGCGGAAAAGTATGACAAGACCCCAGAACAGGTAATGCTACGTTGGTCCGTTCAAAAAGGGCTTGTCCCTCTACCGAAGGCAAATAGACCTGAGCATCAGAGGTTAAACCTTGATATCTTTGACTTCACACTTGGTGACGAGGATATGCGAATGCTGGACAATCTCCCCTAACCTCCCCCAAATATCGGAGAGATGACAACCCGGGATTCGTTGTCAACCACCGTATCAAGGTCTCCACCAATGTCATCGACAACAACCATGAGCCTTTCGTCTGGGAGGTCAAACGCTATCAGGTCACGGACACGTGTCGGTTCTTCTATCTTGATCTCTTTCTCCCTGAAACCTGCCATTTTCTCAAGGTAACTTACCAGTCGAATCGTGACCATAGATAGATGATGGATTACTATGTTAAAGACTCTGCGATTATCGTTTACTCAAGGTCTACGAGGTTGGAGAGTTGCTCTGCCTCGTGCTCAAGTCCGAGCCTCTTGAACTCCTCCTCCTTCGGAATCCCTCGAAGATCCCAGTTCCTGAAACCGTAGTAAGAGTTGAGGAGCTCGTCGTACTTGTCGTACTCTAGGTGGCCTCCCGTGTACTTGCCACCGTCTTTCAGACCGTCGACGAACCACCTCTCTGCAGGGTAGTCCATCTTACGACTCCAGACCTTACCTTCCGCGACGAACTCACGTACCCAATATGCACGTATAAGGGCGTAGATCCTGTCCGCCACTTCGAAGACCTCGTCGAGATTCCAGCCAGATCTGCCAGTTACCTTCTCGAGGAACTTGGGGTAGGCCTCTAGGTCGTATCCAAGCTCTATCCATGGGAACCGACAGGTCACAAGGCTCTCGAACATACCTCCTCTAATCCTCTGAAGTTCGATGACCTTCTCTGCCTTGTCGGGTGTGTATGCGTCCCTCTCCGAGAACTGGATCTCCCACTGTATGACCCATGCGTCCTTGTGGTGTGCTCCAATAGGGCTGGTTCCGAAGGACAGTGCCATTCCTGGAACAGTGGCAGCGTTGTACGCTGAAGCTTCCAATCCCTTGACATTGATCGCCCATTTGCTGGCATCACCACCCCATTTCTGGGCCATTCGCATTGTCCCCTCAGCCAGGAGGCTTCCTATATCATCTGCTCTGGTTGCAATCCTTGTAATCAGGTCTTTGGACTTCTCAAAATCTCCCCATGAATAGGTCTCCCCGAGAACCCCATTCTCCGACGCCTCTGCAGCCATTCCTAGGACAGAACCTGTGGATATCGTGTCAAGACCGTAGTCATCTGCCATGTAATTCAGTACCCCGACCCTCGGGAGATCCCCAATCCCGATGTTTGGGCCGAGCATACCAATGTTTTCGTAGTCTAGCTCGGAGTCGTTGCCCTCCGCATCCTTGATGACGATACCGCATTGCATGTTGCAGCGGGGGCAACCAATCTGCTCGATCTTTGTCCTCTCCAGTTCGGAGCCATCTACCTTTGCAGCAAGCTCGTATGTTCCCGCAGAGAAGTTTCTCACTGGGAGTGTGGAAGACTCTTGGAGGAAGTCGAGGATCATAGTAGTACCCTGCCCCATCCAGTGTTCGTAATTGGGGGCATTTTTCACCATGTTGTAACCCTCACTCCCCAGCTTCAGAGCCTCCTTCGGTTCTGCCTGTGGGAATTTACCCGTTCCCTTCACGACAATAGACTTCAGCATCTTGGAGCCCATGACTGCACCCATTCCCGGTCGACCTCCAGACCTTCCCTCCTGACTCCTCACCGTAGCATACCTGACAAGGTTCTCGCCCGCCTGACCGATGGAGAGAAATCCTGCCTTCTTCCCGTACTTCTCGATAAGGTATTTCTCGGTGTCGTAGGTTCCCTTGCCCCAGATGTCCTTGGCATCGTGGAATTCTACTTTATCGTTCTCGATGACCACGTATGTCGGAGATTCCGCTTTACCCTTGACGATGATACCATCGTATCCTGCCTTCTTCAATTGGGGGCTGGCCCTCGTCCCGAGATTACCATCTCCATATCCGCCCGTAAGTGGGCTCTTGGCTGCGACAATCATCTTACTGCTAGACGGGAGTGACAGTCCAGACAGTGGTCCGATGGAGAAGACCAGCCAGTTATCCTCACTATAAGGATCTGTTCCCGGTGGCACGTTGTCCCAGAGAATCTTTACCGCGAATCCTCTTCCCCCGATGAATGTTCTCTGCCATTCTTCGGGATAAGTGAACTCGGACGCTTCCTTCTTGCTCATGTCTAGCACGAGGAATTTTCCATTATATCCGTTCATTCTATACACGTCTTGTAGATGTTGACTATAAATTTCACTAGTGGTGTCTGGAATTTGTCATTTCTCAATGTGAAACTTACGGATTTTGCCACAATATCCTTATAACCCTCAGTGAGTGGATCCAGTTAAGTGACAAATAAAACTCTCATCACTATTGGCAAGATCCTCGGCATCATCGCAGGAGTGTTTATGATCATTGGTGGAATCAATCTTGCGCTTGGATCAAATTATGGAATTAGGTTCTCAAATAATGCAGGTTACTCAATCATAGATGGTGTGATTCAAAGTCTCGGGAATATTATCGTTGGGATAGTCTATATCGTTATCGGGATACTCTTCATCATTGTCTCCAATCCCAAGAAAACCACAGATGCGACGACAACTGGAATTATCCTGCTCGTGCTTAGTCTTGTCTTCTCAAACCTTTTGGGACTGCTAGGATCTATTCTCATACTGATAGGCACAGCGATTAAGTAAATCACTCATTTTGCATAGAACAGATCTTGAATGCCAAGTCATCCATGTACCTATCCAACTCTGAACTATCGGGTGTGTCATTGAGATCTGATGACATAAGAATTGATGAGAGCATATCGACATGCTCGTTAACCAATGCTCCAACCTTCTCTATTTGATTGACGTGAAGATTGTTGAGAATGAAGATAAAACTAAATGTGAAATGATCAATGAATATCACTGTGGAGTTTTTGATTTTCATACTATAGATATAATCGATGTCGGATATATGCTGACCAAATTCCTTGAGGGATTTAGATAGATGGGCAACATCCATCTCGTTAAAAATATCAAGATCCGGAAACTTGTTCATCTCGTATATGACCTTGTCTTGGTAGATGAATCTTGATGCAACAAGATCTGGAGCTAGTTCCTTGTTGTACTCCGAGAGGGGGAGGTTCCTATATGCCATGCTTAGATAGGATTTGATGTTCATGCCAGGAAGTTTCGGGACAACGTCCAGATGAGAGAATTGATGGGTTATCACACTAGATGACACATTCATCAAGATATCTTCAAGGATCTTATCCTTGTCACTCGGGAGCAAAACATAGACATTGTAGTTCTTGTTCAGAAATGAGGAAAGATATTCTGGATCATCCTGTACCAGAATATAGATCATCTGCAGGTTCGGCCTTTCTATGGTTATCAGCTCTGAGAGTTGGAAGACCAATTCTTCATCAACAAATTCCAGGTCGAATAAATATACTTCTGGTTGAATGGAGGTAGACTTGATCAACAGTTCCTCGAAGTCTGAGCTGAATGTGACTCGATATACATCCTGCAGTGACTCAACAATATTTTTCCATCGGGATCTATGGGTCAGTGTCAGTATTGTTGGCTTCTCTAATCTCTTGACATCCCGATCGAATATTAGATTATAATTGTTCAGGACGATCTCGATTCTTCCTATGTCCTCGTCGCCTATGATATTCGGATCAAGGAAATGAGTGCCAACGGTCTCTACCATCGTACCAATTACTTGTTCGATGGTTTTGGAAATCTGTTCTCGATATCTTGGTGAGAGATCCTTGAATAGAAAGAAATATCCTATCTCTCCAACTTGCTCGGAAATAATCTCTAAATTCCCGAGTTTGAATGAGTAATTCGACTGGACTTCAGACTCTGTTGACTGTATCATATCGAGGACAGAACCAAGGTACGAACCAATGAGAATTTCCTCTTCACGCATTTTTACATCCTTGAGGATTGCGTATTTCACCAAGGAGAAGTTTGTCATTATGAATCCAACGAACTCATTGGAGTACGATCTCAGAAGGTTTTCATCTTCTAGTTCCTTGATCAAGTTCTCCTCCATCATCCGTATTACAAAGAAGTCTGCAACATGCCGGGTTATTCTTAGATCGATATCCTCTTCCCATTCCTTCAATGTGGCTAATTCATGTATAAGGTTGGAGTTGATGATTTCCCGGTACTTTTGAACCGAAGGGGTCTCCCCTGATATTATCACCATTCTTGTCGCCGAATCTTTGAACTCTAGGGAATGTGCGAGCTCTAATGTAGATATATTCTCGTCATCGCCATCAAAGATGGCCAAGCTGATAGAGTCTGTCTTTTGAAATATCGCTTTAAGATCACTATTTTCGGAGAAGAGGATAAGTCCTTCCTCTTCATGGAAACTCTGCTTAACTAATTTCTGAATGGAATGAGCTGTCTCTGACCCTCCAAATATTACGACTCTATTTTGTAAAATCTCCTCCGAGACAGCGGATAGCGACATGATAAAGCTACATCATAAATATACAGTGTACTATTATTAAATTTCGTTTCATGCTGAAGCATTAGTTAATTTTCTCTCATATTTTCCAGAACTAGGGTATTATCAAATAATCATTTGAACTGCACTAGGAAGACTTATTTTCTAGATATACTCTTGAGACTTGATGGAAGACAGCTATAATGACATGTTAGCTGAACTCACTGGGCTTATTGAGGAGATTGTTCATACCGCAATGGAGGACTCTGTGATCAGTGAGGATGAGGAAGCACTCATCACTGAGATCAAGCAGAGAATCGAGGATCTTAAGCTGGTTCTAAGTTTATCCCTTGAGAATGCCGAGGATCTAGATGCTCTCGACAAGGTCTTCTCCGAATCACTCAAGAATCTTGTGAGTCAATCAATAGATGTTGCGAAGAAGGACGAGGTCATCTCTGTCGATGAAATTGAGATCATCAAAAAAGTGATTGCACTCTCGGAAAAATACTCTGATTAGATAATAAACACAAGAGCTACCGACACTACATAGAGAAAGACGACAAGAGCCCCTTCTTTGAGTTTCAGTCTGAGGTCATAGGATATCCAAACTCCGACAAGGGTAGTGAGTACGGCTAACATGAGCTGGATGAAGTTTTCACCAATCACAAACTCGGATCCAGTAAGGATATACTTGTAGATGATCATCGCTCCAAAGAGGAGTGTGCTGGCCTGAACCTTTGACCCAATAAAATTCGCAACTGCAACCTCTGCACCCTTCAATGACTTCACGGAGAGTGAAAAGGCAGATATCTTCTCGGGGAGCTCAGAGGCAATTGGTGAGATAATCAATGCGAGGACAAGAGCGGGAATCCCAGTCAAATCAGAAACCTCGATGATGCTTTCTACGAATGGTTCAGCTGTAAGAAGAAGTCCGATAGTACCTATTAACATCAAAGCTATACTTTTCCCCCACTGCTTAGATGTGGTTTCCTCTTTATGTTCATTCTCTATATTTCTCGTCTCAATGTACTGATGGGCGACAAATACGATGTATGCTCCAAAAAGAACTATACCATCGATAAGGTTGAAACTACCTTTGAGGGATGTGAGCAGTAGGTAAATCGTAGCTATAAGCAAGTACCAGAGGTCATCTTTCATCGTCTTAGGTAATTGGATAATCTCCTTATGTTTGTAATAAGCCAAGAGAATGACCATCCCGAAACCTATCGTGAAGAGCAGGATATTTCCTCCTACCGCTGAACCCAGAGCAACATCGTACTCCATCTTCTTGACTGCAGCGATCACAAAAATCAATTCAGGTAGCATGGTGATGAACCCCAAAATCACCGAACCTGTGAATCCAGATCCAAATTTCTTCTCCAGAATTTCGGATCCCTTTGCGAGGAACTCAGACGAAACACCAAGCATAATTAGTAGAAACAATGCCCAAAGGCTAACCAAAAGAAGTGACATAATATTTTTCCTTCATTCCTGACATATAAATTTATGTTTGTAGAAACATATAATTATACAATTCGCACTATAGTTATAATTTAATACAAAACAGATGGTATATCCGGTCAAATTTCCAATACTGGGCTTTATCTGTACTCTTTGTTCATTTTTACCATTATTGTTACCCTTTGGGTGGAAACAAATTCAAATCCTTTAAATAATTGACTCGCCAATATTATTGTATGAGCGGAACGGAGTACACACTTACGAAACTTCTGTGGATCACCACAGGTGCGCTTGCTAAGCTGACGAGTACACTGCTAATCTTCACCTTGATCATTGGCGGTTTCACCCTTGCGGACGCCAATATGCAGACCTATAGGACTTCAGTCGATTCTGGTCAAGTCCTGAGCTATACGATAGATGCAACATCTGGAGACCTACAGATCGCGGTTGTGTCGGTAGACGGTAGAAGCAGTGATTCACACAGGGACTGGGAGAATTACAATCCTTCCATGATTGATGTGAAAGTAATAGACTTAGATTCAGGTAAGACGATATACCAGAGTCGGATACAGGGGGGGCATGGATTCAACTTAGATGTGGATCGAGGGAAGTACAGGGTTGAGGTAACAAATCTCGATGGGAGTTCCCGTGACATCATAATCGCCAATTCACAGATGGACATCAAGGCCTTAGTTCTTTTCGCTGTATTGGGGGCTCTCACCGCCACGAGCTTTAGTCTTCTGATGACCATTCTTCCATTCTTGGTATTGGTTCTGGTATTCAATGCTGTTTCGGGATATACACCTGCAGAGGGTACTTCAGACAAAGAGCCAATAGCTGCGAAAAAAAATAAGACCTCCCGGATCGATTTGATGCAGACTAATCCTGGATCTATGCTGATTGACATAACCAATCAGGACAAGGTATTTGCATCGATTGCTATATTCTTCGCGATTATCTCAATCCTCAGGGGAGGTTTGTCTTTCTTCTTCTTCCTTTTCTCTATATTAGCGATCGTCAGAGTTGTCAGGCGTAATAGCATCAGGATCAAGCTCACCAACCTTCTTTACCAGAGGGGAGATGTTAGTCTTGCAGAGGCTACTCTCGCTGTTGGTGCAAAGAAGTCGAGACATGTCGTTGAGACTCTGAATTTTATGATGCTTGAGCTAGGATACCCAATCTCTTACAACAATTTGACGGGGGTGATCACTGTGACCGGTGATCTCACTCCTTACCTAACCTACTCGGTTATTGGCCCTGTACAGAGAGTTGTACCTGAAACCGAAGTGGTGGTTCCAGATGTTAAATCTGAAACAGTTACAGAGGAGGGCCAAGAGGTACCAAAGTCTGATATATCCGATAGTCAGTTTTCAATGTCCTGTACCTACTGTGGAACGAAACTTCCAAAGGCAGTAGCCTACTGCCACAACTGCGGAGCTAAACAGTAATTTACTTGTTGTTGGTCTTTCTATAAAGTGACTTGAGATCTTTGTAAAGGGACTTGTATGTATCCATGGCTTTATCGTATATTCCTTTATTCTGGGGATTCGGTCTGAAGACTTTCTCCTCTCTAATCAGTTCCTTAACCTTGGAGAAATCTTGTATTCTCCCAGATCCCACGAGAGCGATCATGGCTGCTCCCATGGCTCCTGCGTGACGGGAGTTTGAAACTGTCACTATCTCCTTCCCAGTGACATCTGCCATTATCTGCATCCAAGTTGAGCTAGCAGATCCTCCTCCAACTACTTTCAGACGATGAATGTCATACTTGTACGAGCTTTCCATGATATCCAATACCCACCTCAGGTTAAGCGCCACTCCTTCGTAAACAGCCCTGGCGACGTGGCTTCTGTTGTGGCGGAGTGTGAGGTTGAATGCAGTTGCCCTGGTAGTAGTCGTAGCGACTGGTGAACGTTCACCAGCCACCCATGGTGTGACGATCAGCCCCCCGGCTCCGGGGTCGGTCTCTTGTATCTCTTCCTCCACGAGACCGTAGATGCCTTCCCATCCCAACTCACTCAGCTCCTTCTTGTAGAACCCGCTTATTACCCATTCGATATTCTTTCCCGCTGACTCTGTGACTCCTACTACTACCCGTTTTTCGGGGTCTCCTCCTTGGAGAACGGCGATGCCATTCTTGAATGCAGGAGTACCCGCTGTTGATACAGAAATCCACGAGGATGTCCCCAAGTACATGTGGGCCTCGCCCTCCTCGATTGCCGTCGATCCGATCTGAGCGCTTGGAACGTCATCACATCCCCCAAATACTGGTGTACCTGCCAGAAGTCCCATCTCCTTAGCAGCTTCCTGAGTCAGTCCTCCTCCCACTCTTTGTATGGAGTTGACAAGAGGAGGGAGCTTCTTGGTGTCTATTCCCATGATCTTGAAAACCAGTCGGTCAAAGTCCTTCTTCTTCAGATCAAAAGCGTACGAGCATGCACCCGACCACTCTGCAACCATCTCTCCCGTGGCCCTGTACTTCAGGAATCCATTTACATCCAAGAAATATTTCGTTCTCTCGTACATATCCTTCTTGTTCTTTTTCAGCCATCTTAACTTCGGGATGACGTCTTTCCCAGTGATTTCTAAACCAAATATGCGCATGAACATCCGTTTCCCACCGAACATATTCATCATATGGTTTGCCTCACTCTGAGCTCTGTCATCGAGCCATGATATATTATTGTGCAGAATCTCTCCCTTGTGGCTAATAGGAATAATCCCGAGAGCTTGGGTTGTAAAGACTATCCCGAGGATTTCCTCCTTAGGAATCATTCTCCCTTCCAGAATTCTCCTTGTATTGCTCACCACTCCTGTCCAGTAGTCCTCAGGATTCTGTTCCGCCCATCCCGGTTTAGGGTAGATTAGGTCGTACTCCTCGATGGATTCTGCAACTATCTCTCCCGAATCTGATACCAGTAGGGTCTTGACGCTCCCGGTGCCAACATCATGGGCAAAGACATAACCTGTCATGATCTCACCTCCATCTCTTTGAACACCTCTGAGAATCTACCGAGTGCCTCGTCAATGACCTTCTCATCAGTGGCAAGGCTGGTGTACATCCTGCTCCCAGCAAGTGTAATGATCCCCTGAGCAGTGTACGCTGCGCCCATCTCTTCCATTTTGTGCTTACGGTTTTTCACGTCCTTTATTGTCTTGAGTATGTTAAAGTTGATTTTCAAGTCTGTGAACATGGTGGCAACAGTTTCGAGATGAACGATTGAACCTTGGTTAAAGACCACGAATGGGAGTGAATTATCCTCCAAAATTTCGGTCAGCCCCTTGGTTAGTCTATCTCCAAATTTACCCGCCTTTACACACGCTTCTGTTTTTTCTAATTCTTTTATTGTGAAGTATCCAGCAGCAGAGCTCAGAGGTGTTGCTGCCAGTGTGCCTCCCACGTAAGCCCTCTTCTTCCCGCTCTCCACTCCTGCTGCTAGGTATTCCATAAGCTCCTTCCTGCCTCCTAAACCACCTGCACCGGGATATCCTCCCGCCACGATCTTCCCGAAGGTGGTCAGATCGGGTCTCACACCAAAATACCCTTGAGCTCCCTTGAGACCTATTCTGAATCCGGTGACCACCTCATCGAAAATGAGTAGAGTTCCATAGTCCTCACAGAGTTCCGCAACTTCTCTCGGATATTCCCTGTCCACTGGGCGAGTACCGCTCTCGGGACCGAGTGGTTCCAGAATCACGGCGGCAGTTCCCCCCCGGATCCTGTTAAGTCTCAGCTTCTTTCTCAGGGAATCGATTGAGTTAGGGTAGACCTCTTGAGTATGCTTGCTTACGTTTGAAGGTATACCGTGTGCCTCGTACCTTCTAGTTCCTGGGATGTGGAGACCGTAGACCAACTGGTCACTCCATCCGTGGTAGCCTGCTCCCTGTTTTATTACTTTCTTGTTCCCCGTGGCCAGCCTTGCCACCCTGATTGCAGCCATCACAGACTCTGTACCGCTACCTAGCATCCTGAACATATCGACCGATTCAACATGTTTGACAATCTCTGCTGCGAGCTTGAGTTCGTATTCGTGGAATAGACCCGTGGATGGCCCCGTTTGCCCAATCAGGTCTAATACTTTCTCACGGACTGGCTCGTAATTCGATCCGAGCATTGTCGCTCCACCTGCTTGGAGGAAATCGATGTACCTATTTCCATCAATGTCATATAGGTGTGCCCCCTCGCCTTTACTTATGACGAGTGGGAATGGGAAGTTGAATGCAAGATTATGCTGGACTCCGCCTGGAATGACCTGTTTGGCTTTTTCGATTATTTCCTTTGATTTTCCACACCTCTCGGAGTAATATTTCAGAACACGTTTCTTCTGGTCTGAGCTAATACTGACCGGTTGTGTTCTAAGGAGGGAATTAGCCTTCTCATAAACACCTTTAACATCGGGGTACTCTGTGATTGCATATTCTGTCAAGCAGATACATCTTCTACAGACTGTATTTCAATCCTACTTTTTCCAAGATTTAGAAGGTTAAGTTTTCAGAGGTTATCTGAAACACAATTTCTAAATCCACTGTAGGTGTAATCACCACTTATTAATATCGCTTGATCAGGAATCAGTAATATGCCTATTTATGAGATCGAGACTCGTCCGAGATTCCGGGACACTGACATGCTCGGACACGTGAACAATGCCGTGTACCTTACTTACCTCGAGATCGCGAGATCCGAATGGTTTATGGAGATGGATCACAACCGTGAGACCTTCACTTTCATCCTCGCCCGAATGGAGATAGACTACATCAAACCCATCCTCCTTGGGACGGACATAGTGGTTAGGATGTGGGTGCCGTCAATTGGAAATAAGTCGTGGGTATTTAATTACGAGATTGTCTCGAAGGACAGGAAAATTGTCTTTGCCAAAGCAAGCAGTGTACAGGTCTTCTATAACTATGTAGAGCATCGATCAGAAGAGCTTCCCGATGATGTACGGACAGAGTTGGCTAGACTGCAGGATTGATCCAAAAAAGTTCGTACATCTGAATCTGCGGATAATGTAAGATGCTAAGTATTTTATGGGTAATCGGCGCAAATGGTTACTATGGTGGAGGAAATTATTCCCCGTCAACCAATAAAATCAGGACTCTACCACGACGTGGATAGAGATATGCTATTTACCAGACTCCTCGAAGAGAATAAGGATGTACTTCTAAACGTCAATCTCTCTGGACTGGGAAAGAGCTCCACCCTCGAAATTAACGAGAGATCAGCAGAACTGGAAAAGATAGGCAAGAAGGTCTACAGATTTGGTCTGGGTCAAAGTCCCTTCCCAGTTCCTGAGGACGTTGTCGAGTCGCTGAGACAGAATGCTCACCAGAAGGATTACCTGCCCGTTATAGGACTCGAGGGTCTGAGAGATGCAGTATGTGGATATATCGAGCGCAAAGTTGGTGTAAAATACAATCCACAGAATGTACTTGTTGGCCCTGGATCGAAGGAGCTCATCTTCCTTGTCCAGTTGGCTTTCGACGGTGAGCTGATTCTCCCAGCCCCATCGTGGGTAAGCTACATCCCGCAGGCGAAGATCGTCGGTCGGAAGATCAGGCTTTTCCCGACCTCAGAAGAGACAGGTTGGAAGATCACAGCCAAGATGCTGGCGACTTTAATTGAGGAGGACTCAATTAATGAGTACTCCAAGCCCAAGCTTCTTCTCCTTAATTACCCTAATAATCCAACTGGTGCAACCTACTCCGAGAAGGAGCTGAAGAAGCTTGCCAAAGTAGCCAGTAAGGCTAATATCCTCATTATCTCAGATGAGATCTATGGTGATACTTCTTACGACGGAGTATACAGATCTATCAGTAAATACTATCCCGAGGGTACGATAATATCGACGGGTCTGTCCAAATGGTGTGGTGCAGGTGGATGGAGACTTGGCGTCTTTATTTTCCCCGAGAAGCTCAAGTGGCTCCATAACGCGCTGTCTGTAATTGCTTCTGAAACTTACACCAGCGTTTCTGCACCCATACAGTATGCTAGTATTACAGCATTCAATGGATCACCATCCATCGAGCGATATCTCGTGAACTCTAGGAAGATACTGGAGTACATCGGTCACTGGTCTGCTCGTACCCTGAGAAATGCAGGCATCACTGTCAATGATCCACAAGGTGGATTCTACCTCTTCCCGAACTTTGAGAACTTCGAAGACGCGATGAATGAAGCGGGTATTGAGACAGGTGAAGAGTTAACCAAACGTCTGCTCTCCGACACAGGTGTCGCCATTCTTCCAGGGAAGGATTTCTCAAGACCAATCACCGAGTTGACTGCGAGGTTGGCTTATGTTAATTTTGATGGAGGAAAGGCACTTGAGGCACTGGAAAATGGGTATGGTGAACTCGACGAATCCTTCCTCGATATGTACGCACCGGATGTCAAGGACGGCATCCTCAGGATCGTTGATTGGGTAGATCAATTCAAGTAGACTATCTTTTCTTTGAACAAATTAATCCTTACACTAAACCTCTGAAATAGCTAGAGTAGAATGTTAAATAATTAATTATCGAATATTGGGTTTAGAGAGCTTATTTCCTTCTTCTGATGATGACTGCAACAACCATGATTGAGCTGAGAGCCATGAACCATCCAAAGCCAGGTGCAGCAGCAGTCTCTGATCCGAAGTCAGGTACTGGGTTACCGTCCAGTTCTCCGTTCCAGTCGATTGTGCCAGTCAATTGCAGACCAGTGGCCTTATCGTAGGATCCGACGATCTCGAAGGTATCACCAACTAGGTTGATGACGTCATATACTCCGTTCCTGTCCAGATCCTCATTGAAGGTGATCCTACCGGTTGCGCCGACGAAGTCGGTTACCTTGAGCTGCTCGAGTAGAGCTGCACCGTCTTTGTAGTCCTTACCATCTGCGATCATCTTGTCGATTGCATGGGCAAAGGTGTAGACTGCATCATAAGCGAAGGTTGCGAAGGTGTTGGGGTTCCTGTCTCCACAGCCTGCGTAGGTGTTGTTGTCTTCACCATAACAGCTCTCCCAGAGATCGAGGAATGCCTCGTACTTCTCACCAGATCCGACGTTTGGCCTGGTTCCAATCATACCCTGCATGGGTTCCTTGGTCTCAGCAGCTGTCTCGAAGACCTGCTCTTGAGAGGAACCATCTGTACCGACCCAGTAATAGTCATCACCAACAAGACCAGCATCAGCTGCCTGCTTGAAGACGGTGATTGTGTCCTGCACGACTGCGTTCAGAACGATTACCTTAGCTCCCGAGTCCTTGATGGCGTTGAGCTGTGTAAGTACATTGGACTCCTGGCTTGCGAACCTCTGCTTTGTGAGGATGGTCAGTCCGAGTGCTTCCGCGTTCTCCTCGAATACCTCAATACCTCCGAGACCGTAGTCGTCGGATGTGGCGAGAGTTGCAATGTTGTCCAATCCGAGCTCCTTCACGACGTTTGCGAGAGCAACACCCTGAAGTGAGTCTGGTGGTACTACCCTAAGGAAGTAGGGGTACTCGGTCTTGTCAGAGAGTGTTGGGGAGGTCGAAGAGTATGAGATCTGGGGGATCTTCTTCTGCTTTGCGACTCCCTGAATTGCGGTGCTCACTCCAGAAGAGGCAGCACCAACCAGCCCGACAACACCTGCGTCAATGAGATCGGATGCTGCGGCTGCACCAGTGGTGGGGTCAGTGGCAGTATCTCTGACCTCGATCTTCAGGGTGTATCCATCGAGGAGTGAGCTGTCTGCGTTGATCTCTTTCACAGCCATTCTTGCTGCGGCGTCTCTCTCAACACCACCTGCGGCGAGTTTCCCTGTAAGTGGGAAGAGTCCACCGAGTACAATATCGGTGCTCTGGGCGGGTTGGAGATGGGAATCAGAAGCTAGGGCGGAAGCGCTGAATGGTACAAGAACCATCAGAGCGACAATCCCTAGTCCGACAAATATCTTCTTATTCATCTTGTATTCCTCCAATACTGAGATATGTCAAAATCTCAGTACTGTTTTAGTAAAATCCAATACGAACTTTTTAATTGTTTCGAAAGGGAAGGAAATAAAGTAGAAGTCAACTTGTAATAATAAAGTATAGGAAATATATCTTCTTCAAGTGTTTTTCATTTTTCGAAAATCTGATAAAATATTCCGAGATCGGAATATTGCATACACAAACCCTATCCTCGGTGTCCCTCCTTTTCTTTTAAGGTCATAAGGGTTATAAATCGTCCCGAGAGAGTCCATAAAAAGGTGATTGAACTATTCCAGAAACAGTACTAAGAGCAGAGAATGTCGTAAGTGGTTACGGCAAGCTTGAGATACTTCATGGGATTAATCTAAAACTCCGTGCAGGAGAGCTGGTCACAATTATTGGGCCGAATGGAAGTGGGAAATCCACGTTCATCAAGACCGTTATCGGACTGGTCCCTGCATGGAGTGGACAGATTTTTCTCAACGAGTCTGTCGACATCGCTGGTATGCGACCGTACCAGATTGTCACGAGCAACTATCCCATCAACTATGTCCCCCAAGTGGCGAATGTCTTTCCAACATTGTCTATCAGAGAGAACCTCAAGTTAGGTTCCCTTCCTAGGCAGAAGACTGCTACGAGGGAGGAGATTCAGAAGGATTTGGAGAATATCTACCAGATCTTCCCAAGGCTGAAGGAGAGGCTTAACCAAAAGGCTGCTCTCCTCTCAGGTGGAGAGAGACAGATGCTAGCGCTTGCAAGAGCGCTTATGGCTGCCCCCGATATCATCCTTCTTGATGAACCAACTGCTGCGTTGGCACCCGTTCTGGCAGATGAGATTTTCGCCAAGATCAGGGAGCTTCAAGAACTTGGATTGAGTATTTTGCTCGTGGAACAGAGGGCGACCCGTGCTCTGAAGATTAGTGATTATGGATATGTCTTCGTATCTGGAGAAATTGGATATGAGGGTCCAGCCAAAGAGTTGATCGGCAACAAGAAAGTCGGTGAGCTTTACCTTGGAAAGAAGAGTGATTGATATGGAAGAAGTAGAAGAGACACAAACCGAACAGACATTGCAAGAGAAGATCATGGGGATGAACAAGGTTCTACTTGTCCTCATCCTCGTCTTCGGATTCTTTATCTTTGCCCTGATATCTACCCTTATTCTGGGTGCTATGGTGAATATGGGTGCTCCACTTGCTCCACGTAACTTCGTTCAGATGTATATCTCGACTATTGCTGAGGCATCAACCCTGATCCTTGTCAGTGTCGGGCTAACAATGACCACGAGAATAAGGAAATTCGGAAACTTCTCCCATAGCGAATTTCTCGTAGTTGGAGCTTATAGTGTACTGGCAATTACCCAGATCTTCAAGATCACAAATGAATTCACCCAGATAATCTTTGTGCAACTTATCATCGCATTCTTAGTATCTGGTTTGATTGGAGTTCTCGGAGAGATTCTTATCTTTGGTCCCCTGATCAATAGGAATGCTACTCCTCTATCATTGATGGTGGCCTCAATTGGGTACGGTATTATCATAAGACAAGTGATTCAGGAGATATTCACTGGAGTATCTCAAAGTATAGCGAT
>WAMJ01000073.1 GCA_015522385.1 Candidatus Heimdallarchaeota archaeon | reverse complement strand
GGTCTGGAAGTTAATGGATGGTACGTCGGTTCGACTAAATATACATCTGATCCGAATATGGTCGATACCGATGGTGACACACTCTCGGATAAGGATGAGTATGAAGGTTACTACAATTCAGGTGTGTATTACAAATCAGATCCAAGAGCTGTTGATTCAGACAACGACGGTCTTAACGACCATGAGGAGATGGTTAATACCACAGACCCAAGAGTTGCTGATACAGATGGTGATGGGCTACTTGACGGTAGAGAAGTCAACGGATGGTATGTCGGTTCAACTAAATACACATCCAATCCAAAAATCCCTGACACTGATGGTGATGGTTTAGATGATTCTGAAGAGAAGGACTACAGCACAAATCCAAGAAGCTCTGATACTGATGGAGATACATACTCTGATAGCTGGGAGATTGAAAATGGTTATGATCCTAGGGATGCCTCTAGCAAACCTACATCATCTCCCCCTCCAAGCGACGGTGGTGGAGGTGGAGGTGGAAAGTATCTGTTGATGTACTAATGTAGATTGACAAACATCCTATCCAATAGAAATTATTCCTTCAATCTCGAAAATAATTCACAGGTATTCCGAAATTCAAGACTAGAAGTGGATTTCGGTACGAAAGAATTATATTTATGGCCGAAAACAGTGAGCTATGAGTTCTGCAACGAAGTTGAATCTCGCTAATGTCTTGGAAGACAGCGCCTTCGCATTCCCGGACAAAACCGCAATTATTTACGCCGACAAGCGATACACGTACAAGCAGGTAAATGCTGTCGTGAATCAGGTTGCCAATGGTCTAAAACAGAGTGGGATAGGGAAGGGAGATCGTGTCGCTCTTTCGTGTCTTAATCTCCCCTACTTCCCAATGGCGTACTACGGTATTCTAAAAACAGGAGCAACGGTAGTCCCACTTAATGTACTGCTGAAAAGGCACGAGATCAAGTACCATCTCGAGGATTCAGAGGCAAAGGCCTACATCTGTTTCATTGGAACACCTGACCTCCCAATGGCTCAGGAGGGATATGCCGCGTTCAAGGAGACCCCTGGTTGTGAGAAATTCTGGGTGATAACTCCTCCTGGTGTGGACAATCCATTCCCCGATGTACAGTCATTCGATGACCTGATGAAGGATCAGAGCTACGCATTCAACTCGGTATACACCGAACCGATGGATACAGCGGTAATCCTGTACACTTCGGGTACGACTGGAAGGCCCAAAGGAGCGGAGCTCACTCACAACAACATCTACTACAATGCTCAGGCATCCGGTGTACTTTTCAGGCAGACACCTGATGATGTGCATCTTGTGACTCTACCGCTGTTCCACTCCTTTGGACAGACCACGCAGATGAATGCTGGATTCATGGGTGGTTGCACTCTGGTGATTATTCCAAAATTCGATCCAAGTGCAGTCCTTTCTGGATTCCAAGAACACAATGTCACAATTTTCGCTGGGGTGCCCACGATGTACTGGGCTCTCCTCAACTTCCCGGACGCGGACAAGTTCGATCTTGCTAAGATATCTTCCACCCTCCGACTTGGAGTCTCGGGAGGGTCTGCTATGCCTGTTGAGGTGATGAAAGGGTTCGAGGAGAAGTATAATGTCGAGATTCTTGAGGGCTATGGACTCTCCGAGACCTCGCCAGTTGCCTGCTTCTCGCGGATGGGTATGAAGAAGGTTCCGGGATCTATTGGTATCCCGCTCCCCAGCGTGGAGATGATCATCGCTGATGAGAATGATAACCCACTTCCTCCTGGCGAGATAGGTGAGGTTTTGATCCGCGGTCCCAACATCATGAAGGGCTACTACAAGAAGCCAGAGGCTAACGCTGAGGCTCTCCGCAACCACTGGTTCCACAGTGGCGACATGGGTAAGATTGATGAGAACGGCTACTTTTACATCGTGGACAGGCTGAAGGACATGATTATCCGGGGTGGGTATAATGTCTATCCCCGAGAGGTTGAGGAGCTCATGATGAGGAATGAAAAGATCTCGCTCGTCGCAGTTGTCGGTATGCCCGATGACAAGTACGGAGAAGAGGTAGTCGCCTATGTCGTCCTCAAGGAGGGGCAGACTGCCACCGAAGAGGAGATTGTGACCTGGAGCAAGGCCAACATGGCGGATTATAAGTATCCGAGAAAGGTCATCTTCAAGGATCAGCTTCCAATGAACGCCACGGGTAAGATCCTGAAAAGAGTGCTTAGGGAAGAGAAATAGTCTACAAAGTTAAGAACAAATCATTTATTCAACAACTATGAAACCTCTCGTAAAGTGGCCAGGTGGCAAGTCTAGGGAGCTGCTAAATATCAAGCCTCAAATTCCTCCCGGCTTTGAGAGGTTTATAGAACCCTTTCTGGGCGGTGGGGCAGTATATTTCTCTCTAAATCATGACATGAATATTGTCAATGACGTGAACTCCGACCTCATCAAGCTTTACAGCATGATCAAGGAAGGAGACTCTTCACTCTTCAGAGCCATGGAGCAGATCGCGATCGACTGGGACAATATGTCACGTATTGTGGAGTTTGTCCTACCTGATTTCCAAATGATAAAGGAGACCCTGAATCAGGAGGTAGACCTCAAGTCTGTAAAGATGAAGTACTTGAGGAAAAGCTACTCCGATATCTTGGACAAGTATTCTTCTCACAGTTTCGGTCTCAGAACCGTAGACACCACAGTTTTCGCTAAGTTTCTCTTCAGATCTCTGATTTCCAAGGTCACTCGTATCGCTAAGCTCGAAAGATCACATAACAAGGAACTCACGGATCAATGGTCATATCATGACCACCTTGAGAACGCTATCAGATCCGCTTATTACACAATTCTCCGAGATACCGAAGCAACGAGTGAAGCGGAGCGTATTGCCCGTTTCTTCTTCATCAGAGAATTCTGCTATGGCTCAATGTTCAGGTACAACAAGCTCGGGAAGTTCAACATCCCCTACGGTGGGGTAGCGTACAACAAGAAATCGTTTATGAAGAAATACGAATATGCAAGATCTGCTCAGATCCAGAAACTGTTTTCCAACACAGAGTTCCACAACCAGAGCTTCGACACCTTTCTCGAGTCTGTCAAGCCCACGAAGAATGACTTTGTCTTCTTCGACCCCCCCTACGACTCTGACTTCAAGGACTACGGTATGAACCCGTTCACTAGGGATCATCAGCAGAGATTGGCGGAGATATTCAGGGATCTACCATCGAAGAACTTGATGATCATCGGAAAGACTCCGTACATTCATGAGCTCTATCAAAGGATGAAGAAGGATAACCCCAGTATAGAGATCACGGACTATGAGAAGACCTACTCCTACAATGTCAGGGGCAGGAATAACCGGGGAACTGAGCACCTACTTATCACGAATTACCCACAAAAATAATGTCCTGTCATGCCACCTCCGGAGAATTTCGATAATTTTTCCCTTTGGTGATATTCTGCAAATAAAATTGTACAACATAATTTACAGATAGTGCGTACTATACGCAATCATGGATCTAAGGGAAATGTCAAATGACAGAGTAGATCTTTGTGGTATGGTTCTTATCAAGTACCTTCTCTTTCTCGATGAGGGCAGAAAGGGGTCTTGGGCACAGTAGCTAATACTTCACATCCGTTGTAAGAGATAGTCCTATCTATGTAGTAATAGCTGACGAATGACACAACCAACCGTTATTTGTTGGATATTATTCCTATTAGATAGCAATAAATATGGAAAAATATATTGCTCTCAATGCACAAGGACGACATTGAAGGAAGTGTAGAAGTGAGTCGGACTAAACGTAAAGACCTCGATGGAAGGATTGTCCGTGATGGCAGGCAATACCGTGCGCTCAACGAACACACTGATCCTTGGGATATGGGTGTACCGTACAAGGAAAAGGGATCTCGTAAGTCTTCTTCAATGGAGCTAAGAAATGTTCTTTCAGACATCGTTTACAGAGCAAAGCCTTCAGATGATAAGTAGGGATTACTCTCAATCTACTGGATTGCCTTCCTCATCGAAGAACCTGTTCTTGTAACGCCACGCAGTCATGAACCTTATGCTGGCTCTATATTTGCTCATGAACTTGATCCTCTTCCCGGTGCCCTTTATCCTCTTGATTCGGGGTACGAGGAAATCCGCAACCGTCTCTGGTCGTTCAGCCAGTATATTGAATATCCTCCTGACCCTCTTGTCACTGTTTGCAAGCAATAAATCGGTGAGGACCATCCCTGGGCTGAGTGCATGTATCCCAATATGTGGGTACTCCTTTACCAACGATTTCTCCAACTGCACGTATCCTGCTTTACTAATTCCGTAGGGTATGAGGTTTGGGCTGGGTCTCCCCATTGTTCCCAGTCCCTCCATAATGAAGATATGTCCACGGTTCCTCATCGCCCTCAAAGCGTACTTCACAGACATGAGGGTGCCTATGGTATTGATTTCAATCACTCTTCTGATCTCTCCATCAGGTATGTCCACAAGCTTAGTTCTTGTACTGTTTGCGACTCCTGCATTACAGATGAAGTAGTCTATCCCGCTCTTCCACCTTTTCTCTGCAAACTCAGAAAGTCTCTGCAGATCTATGGAGGAAGTGACATCGCATTTGATACCTTCGACGTTTTTACCGAACTCTTCTTGGAGCTCCACAAGTCTGGAAGATACATTCTCTTCATTACTTGATGAGATGATAACCTCATCACCGAGCTCGAGGAATTTCCGAGCCATTGCCAGTCCTATTCCTCTGGTACTTCCCGTGATTACTACGTTGGACATCGATCAATGTCTGAGTTGAAGTTTATCAAATGATTCTTAGCTGTTAAGTGTGATCTCGACAGTGCAGTATGGATCTCCCATGGCTATGCAAGAGGTCTCCCTCCCTTTGAATTTCTTCTTGTGAAGGAAGAGTTCTTCGTACAGGACATCATCCAGTTCTGGTTTCTTGGAGATGTCTGCATGGAAGACGAGACTCATGAGGGAGATGCTTGCACCCACAGCAAGGAAGCACTTAGGTGTGGTTGCGTTCCCCCCATAGAGCCGGTTGTATGCATCCCCTTCATATGAATTCTCAATCTTGAGAACAAGCTTTTCGGGGTTCAATTCCTCGATGTGGTAGACTCCCCACCCGAAAACGTTTATGATGGCTATCATACCCGTTATCCAGTCCTCTTTCTTCTCGATCTCGGGGAGTACCAAAGCTTCCCATACCTCGGATTCCATGACTCCTCCAAAGGTGTTGAATCCACAGACATGACCTGCTTCGATGAGTAGCTGATGCGCAGCCTCTCTGATCGTTGGATCGCTGGTCTCACCTGCGAACATCCTCTCAAATTCCTCGGAGATCATGAGGTAGTAGTCACCATGTATCTTGGTTAATTGTACTCCAAATGATGAGATCAGACCATTTTCATCAGCGTTGATCTGAACCTCGCTTATCTTGTTCGTGATATCCTGCTGATTCATGCCTTCACCTCCAATGTGCAAATCCCATCTGCAGTATCAGTCATTGAGATACAGGTTGTCTCTTGAATATTCTCCGCGCTGAGTTCAGATCCATCAAGGATTTCCTTCACCGCTAGAACGTATCCTGCTGCTTTCAAACATACCCCTGATTTCTGTTTCCCGAATTTGTAGAAGACTCCAAGACCGTAGTGTGAGTTCTGTAGTTTAACTACACCAGATCCAAGTTGGCTAAGATCTAAGAGCCCAAGAGCGAGATCCTTAAATGTTTCCTCTGCAAGTTCTACGAAATCCTTGTCCGGATTCTCATCTTTGAGGTTCAGAAGCATCTCCTTGTTGATCTTCTTACTGGCATTGATCTGCATTAACTTTCCTTCACTCCCAAAAGTGTCACAGATCACCTTCTGAAGAAATGAGTTGTAATGGTTGCAGTGAAAAACCGCTCTCTTCGATCCAACAAGAATTGTTCCATCGGCAATGTTAAGTTTGAATTCTGTCATTTCCTATTCCTCCTGAAGAACCTCTGTAAGAAGCTCCTTCTGGTCTTCCTTTCTTCTGCCTTGGTATAGGTGAATCCAAGGTCCTCTATCGCTTTCTGGACAAGGTTAATGTTCTCCTCCGAGTCCTCGAGTTGCTGAGCGAACTCTGGCGAGATCCTCGTCTTCACAATGAGTCGATAGAGTCCGATCTCACCGTTGTTCGCTTTGATATGATTGTACATTTCTGCTAGTTTCTTTCCCATGTTATTCACCCCTTTCGAGCAGCTTCTCGAAAGATTCGATTATCTCCTCCCTTTTATCTTCACGTTTAATTAAGAGTGTGAGTTGTTCACCTGGATATACTCCTGTGATCTGAAAATCACCTGTCTCTCCCTTAAAAAAGAGTTTCTTTGATCCTAGGACTTGAAAATTCTCTGTCATACTTCTCACTGAATTGAGCAGATTTTTGGAGACTTCAAGACGAGCTTTGATTTTCTCAAGGCCAAGGCAGTTCCTAGATCTCATCAGCTTCACCAATTTATTCCCCCCGGTTTAATTGCCAACTTGTTTGTGTATTTCTCAAGATGCGGATTGACTTTTTCTAGAACCTTCAGCATCAATTTTGGACGTTCAGCTGGTAGTTCCTTTAATTCATCAAATATATTGACTCCGTAAGCTGCTTGCTTCTGAATATCATCGAGGTCATTCCAGAACAATCTAAACAGGTGCTGTAAGTGACCAATCTTCTCCGAAATCTTATCTTGTTGAAGAGATTCCTCAATCATCTCTTCAATGGCTTTATTCTTGGTTTTACCTCTGAACTTGTTTTTATCTAAATCAAGATGGAAGGCGCCCATTGAGTCGTACAGGCCCTCCATACCCTTTTCAACGTACTGCAACCTGTGCGGGATCTCATCGGAGAACTCGACTGAGCCATCAGTGACGTGTGTGACATAGCAAATCAGCGCTATTACCTGTTCAGCTGCAATCTTGTCACCAGTTATATAGATTGAATTGCCCAGAGTGACCTGTGTTAATATAGTAGGGAGGTTCTTGCGTAGCATAGAGAGGAGAACGTCCATCCCGAGGTAATCTATTTTTGGTGGGAGATTTCCTAGTACATTCTCGATCTTATTAGCGAAACTCTCAAATGCCAGTTCTTTCACTAAAGTACCTTCTGTTGAGCTGTACAGCTGATCTTTGTTGTCCTTAATGAATTCAATAACGAGGTGACTAATCTTATGTCGATAAGTTATGAAGTCGACAGTCGAGAGTGAATCGCTCTTAATGGTCACCAATATGTATTTCCCACTGTCCTCATCAAATATTATTTGAACAACCAAGGCAGCACCAGATGTAAGGAAGTCCAACATAATCATTGATTGATTCTTCTCTTTCTGTATTGTATTTCTGATGAGGTTGATCAAGTGCATCGTGATGAGCTCGTCCTTAGATCCATACAGTGACTCTAACCCAAATGCTGGGATGTAACTGTAGACTTGCATCTGAAGGTTCTCACGGGAGTAGATCGCGAAGAGTTGATCTACGACTCCATCTAGATACCTTTCGAAATCGGTGGGGAACTTATTGTCATCACCTACGGGAACATAATCGAGGAAATTTCCAATATAATCAAGGATCTCATCGATGACACTTTCTTTCTTAATTTCACCGTAGAAGAAGAGAAAAAAATTCCCCTTTTCCTTACCATATATAGAATAAGCCTCTGTAGTTATCTTGTTAAGTATACCAATGTCCATGTCTTTTATTAGATTCTGAACTGCAGTCATAATACCTGAAAATAGGATCTGCTTATTTTCCTCCTCTGCTTTTGAGCTGCTTCTAGAATAGATTGGTAGTCCAGTCCCTTTATCTATCGCCATGAAGCTCAAACTTACCATAACTGAAACCTGCAATTCTTGAGTAATTAACCTTTTTGTGGATATTTGACCGTACTATTAAAATATTTTATGGATGTTTGTAAATTAATATTAATAGATTAGCATATTTCACACTTGGTGTATAAAAATCAAAATTCGAAATGACAAATCAACTTGGGTGGTAACAATGTTCAGAAATATTGCGTTCGCTCAATTTTGTAGATGTATGGTAATACCCAGAAATTTCCCTATCTAAATATAGTCGTAAAAGTATCCGCTCGTACACTTTGGTGCTAAGGTTAAAATTGGTAGGGAGCCACAAAAAATCTGTGCAGACTTGTAGTTATCATCCAAATAGGCCTGAGGAAGCGGAGTGTGATAGATGTGGTAGAACTATCTGCTCGGAGGATGTGCGTGACTTCAAAGATCTGAGAGTTTACGGGGAGATGTCTGTACGGCACTACATCTACTGCCCCCTCTGTAACGAGGAGATGCTTCTGAGAGATGCGAGGAAGTTCAAACTTGGAATGATCTATTTCTCGACAGTTAATATCTTGATATTTGTTCCTGTTCTGGTTACACTCCATCTAGGAGCAGTACTCTGGAGCGTTATTATCTTCCTCAGTCTGCTGACACTCTTCATAGGATTCTACAAAGAAAGTAGAGCTCTTCTCTCCTATGAGGAATTGGAAAAATTGTACCTCCCCTATACATGACCAGTTATCCCATGTAGGGATACTTGAAGTTCTTCGGAGGGATCAGATTCTCCTTGATCGATCTGGGGGACATCCAACGGATCATATTGAGCAATGAGCCTGCTTTGTCATTAGTCCCCGATGCTCTTGCACCACCGAATGGTTGCTGGCCCACTACAGCTCCTGTTGGCTTGTCATTGATGTAGAAATTACCCGCTGAATTTCGGAGGATCTTGACCGCTTTTGAAACGGCCACTCTGTCCCTAGCGAAGATCGAGCCTGTTAGGGCATAGATCGAGGTCTCGTCACAGAGCTTCAAGGTCTCCTCGTACTTGTCGTCGTCGTATGGGTATACAGTAAGGACTGGTCCAAAGATCTCCTCCTCCATAGTTCTGAACTTAGGATCGGATGTCATGACAATAGTTGGTGGGATATAAAATCCAGTAGAGTCATTTGGTGAACCTTCGGTGATAATCTCTGCATCTTGTGACTCTTCTACATACGAGATATATCCTGCGATCTTGAGGAAGGAGTCCTTGTCGATCACGGCATTCATCATTGTGGTCTCATCTTCGACATCTCCCATTTTGAAATCTTTGAGTTCTTTGAGCATGTTCTCCTTCAGTGCAGGCCACATCGACTTGGGGACATACATCCTCGAAGCTGCAGAGCACTTCTGTCCAGCGTACTCAAACGCACCTCTAAGTGCTGCAATAGTTACCTCTTGTAGGTCAGCTGACTTGTGGACGAAGATGAAGTCCTTACCACCCGTTTCTCCCACGATCCTTGGGTACGACCTATAGTTCGCGATGTTCTCACCGACTGTCTTCCACATATGCTGGAATACTGCTGTGGAACCTGTAAAGTGTATTCCACCTAGGTCGGGATGAGGGAGAATGTACTTCCCTACATCAGAGCCCTTACCTGGTATGAAGTTGATAACACCCTTGGGTACACCCGCCTCCTCGAACAGCTCCATCAAGAAGTGGGCGGAATAGACTGCCGAAGATGCTGGTTTCCACAGCACCGTGTTTCCTGCAATAGCGGGAGCAGAGGGCAGGTTTCCTGCGATCGAAGTGAAGTTGAATGGTGTAACCGCGAATACAAAACCTTCCAGTGGACGGTACTCTACCCTGTTCCACTGACCTTTAGGTGAGTACATCGGCTGATCCTCGTAGATCTGCTGTAGGTAGTATGAGTTGAACCTGAAGAAGTCTATGAGCTCACAAGCTGAGTCTATCTCTGCTTGAAAGATGTTCTTGGACTGACCCAGCATTGTTGCTGCGTTAAGTTTGGATCGCCACGTTGTCGAAAGGAGGTCCGCAGCTCTGAGAAATATTGACACCCTGTCCGTCCAATCTATAGACTCCCACTCCTCCTTGGCATTCATTGCGGCGTCAACTGCCATCTCAAGATGCTCCTTTGAAGCAACTGAGTAATTTGCCAGGACATGACTGTGGTTATGGGGCATGACATTCTGTTTCTTGTTCTCAGTGAAGATCTTCTCTCCGCCAATTACCAGTGGAATGTCTATGACCTGATTCTTCAAAGTGTCGAGCTCTTTTCTCAGGCTCTCCAGTTCCGGACTTCCGGGCATATATCCAAGAATCGGTTCGTTCTTAGGTGTTGGAACTCTGAATTTCCCGTTCATGCTTTCCGTATCTCCAAACTCTTTATCAAATGCTCGGCAGATATCTGAAATCCTGAATGATTTCACAGAGGTCTGTTGAGAGACCCTAATCTTAATACATCTGAGGGCAAAAAGCAGGTTGTGTCAAAGAACCTTCTGCTCGACTACACCAACTTTCTCAAGGGGGACTACCAGAATAAGTTCGATATTTTCTACGACCTGATGAAATTCAGGGTAAGGGAAGTTCTGGTCGTTGCCTCTCTGTACGATGATTTTGTCATGGAGGCAGATGCTACTTACGCAGAGCAGCTGACCGAAGAATACAGCTCACTCAACATCTCAACTCCACCCCCTCGGATTGTCAGGGTGTCGAGTGCTGATGCAGCGCTCGACCTGCTTGCGGAGAGGAGGTTTGACCTTGTAATTGTCACTTCCCGAGTAACTGGGACGAATCCATTTACACTTGGGCAACAGATCAAGGAGAAATACTCCGAGGTCTCAACCGTTCTCCTCCTGACTTCTTTTGCGGATGTCGCGACATTACCTCCGAAGGAGCAACAGCAGGGAATTGATCATGTTTTCATATATACTGGGAACTCGGAGATCTTCCTTACAATCGTGAAGCAAGTTGAGGACAGGAAAAATATTGATAATGACACACAGATCGCAAAGGTACGGGTTATTGTTGTGGTCGAGGACACAATTGCCTACTACTCCCTCTTTCTCCCGATTATATACAAGGTTCTTGTCAAGCAGACCCGAAGGCTAATGACCGGCAGTGTCAACCATTCTCACAGGTTACTCCTCGTTAGAGGTAGACCCAAAGTGTTACTGGCCCAGAATTATGAGGAGGCAATTGAGTATATCCAGATGTACCGCAACAATTTATTCGCGGTGATCTCTGACATTGGTTTCCCAAAGGGTGGGATCAAGAGGGGTGAAGAAGGTTTCCAGCTCGTGGACTGGATGAAGAAAAACTGTAAGAACCTCCCCATTCTTCTACAATCATCGGATCTAGCAAACCAGAAGGTAGCTCAAGATCTTGGTGTAGACTTTGTCCACAAACACTCCCCGAAGCTTCTTAAGGAAGTAAAACGCTTCTTTGATCACGTTGGATTTGGTGATTTTGTATTCAAGAACAACCAAGGGAAGGAGATCGCAAGAGCGAAGGACATCAATGATTTCAGAAAGGTAATTCGGAAAATCCCTCCGGATTCAATCCTTTATCACGCTTCACGTGATCATTTCTCTAATTGGTTGTTCACAAGAGCAGAATTTGACCTTGCTCTGGAGCTGAAGAGTGTCTCCGCAGAAGATTTTGAGGATGCCGAGCACATCAGATCCTTCCTCTTACAGTTCTTCGAGAGAACTAAGAAAGAGAAGAAGAGGGGTGTAATTGCTGAGTTTCTCAAGGAGGACTTTGAGGGCACAGAGCCTTTTACCCGTATCGGAAATGGCTCTCTTGGAGGGAAAGGACGTGGTCTCGCTTTTGCTCTGAACATCATCAACCTGACCAAGAACTATTTCACTAAGCACTATCCCGATATTGAGATCGGTGTGCCTGAAACTATAGTGATAACCACCGATATATTCGACGACTTCATCGATGATAACGACCTTGCGGACTTTGTACTAAACGATGATACGACCGATGGGGAGATTATGCAGAAATTCCTTTCAAGTAATCTTCCCAAGGAGCTGAAAAAGGATCTGCAAATCATCGCCAAAAAGATCAAGACTCCTCTGGCCGTTCGCAGCTCGAGCTTGCTTGAGGACAGTCAATTCCAGCCTTTTGCAGGAATATATACGACATATATGCTCCCCAATTCTGAAAAGGGGTACAAGGATCGGATGAAAAATCTCGAAAATGCCATCAAGATGGTCTATCATTCGACGTACACAAAAATTGCCAAGTCTTATATCCAGACAGTTGGTCAGAAGATCGAGATCGAGAAGATGGCAGTTGTCATCCAGAAAGTCGTGGGCAAAGGGCATGGTGATATTCTCTATCCATCCATATCAGGTGTGGCACAGAGCTACAACTACTATCCTATGGATATTATGAAATCAGAGGACGGTGTAGTGCATCTGGCGGTTGGGCTTGGAGCGTCGGTAACGGAGGGAAGAAAATACCTCTCCTTTTGCCCCAAGTATCCCCGTAAGCTCATCCAGCACTATTCTCCAAGATCTTCGGTTGACAACTCACAGAATTCATTCTTCGCTCTACCCCTACAACAGAAGGTTAATCTCGAAGGAGGTGAGCTTGCCACTCTTGAGGAATTCGATCTCAAAAGGGCCGAGACAGACGGGGAGTTGATCTGGTCTGCTGCAACGGTCGATTGGCAGAATAATAGGATTGTCGATTCCTTGTCGTTAGATGGACCCAGAGTAATCACGTTCCCCTACCTCCTAAAATACAACAAATTTCCACTTAGTGACCTGTTGAAAGATGTTCTCAAAATCGGACAAGAAGCATTTGGATGTGATGTCGAGATAGAGTTTGCTGTAAACCTTGACTATGTCGGTGGTAAGCACAAATTCAACATCCTTCAGATCCGCCCTCTTGTCACCGATACGATACCCATAGAAGTGGATCTCAGTGAGTTCGCGGAGAGTGAATCGGTCCTGATATATTCCGATATGGTTCTGGGGAATGGTATCTATGAGGGCATTCGGGACATAGTCTTTGTAGACCCAGATGAATTTTCTTCAATAATTACCCTTGATATTAAGGACGAGGTGGCTCAATTTAACAAAATGCTCAAAGATGAAGGGAGGGAATACCTTCTCGTCGGTCCTGGTAGATGGGGGACAGCAGATCGTTTCCTCGGAATCCCAGTTAGCTGGAATGACATTGACAATGCCAAGGCCATAGTTGAGTATGGTCTGCAGGACTTCCAAGTTGATCCCTCCAATGGTTCTCACTTCTTTCTCAACATCACTTCAAGCAGAAAGGGTTATTTCACCGTTCAGCATAACTCAAGAGTCTCTAAGATTAACTGGGAGTTTCTGAAGAATAAGGAACCAGCTAGTAGGAGTAAGCACGTTGTCCACATTCGATTCGATGAATCCTTCACAATAATCCTAGACGGCAAGGCAGGTGAGGGGGTAGTGATCCCTGAATC
>WAMJ01000072.1 GCA_015522385.1 Candidatus Heimdallarchaeota archaeon | reverse complement strand
GAAAATCTTGCATTTCTCCTGATCCAACTCATCCATCTGAAGTTTTATCTTGGGAAGAACCAGTGTCGCAACGGGATTCTCCCTCAGGTAGTTTATAGCATCATCGGGAGATGAATCAATAAGTTCTTTCATCTTCTCGATTGTCTCCTCCTTCTCTTTCTGACTTATGACAGTTCCGAACTCTCTTTCCACAAATATGTCTTGACATATTGGGATAAATACTTGTTCCAATACGTGTTATAGATATGTCTATAACTCATCCCGACAATATTGACAGGATGACAATTCCTGTAGTGGGGATTGATGACGGAGGTTTCAATCTTCGGGAATGGAGTGAAGTTCCGATCTACTCGGTCTACATGAGAGGAGGTACACTTGTGGAGAACATTGAGGAGACCTCGCTCCCAATAGATGACGACGAACCAACAACAAAAATAATTGAGCTCATTCGCCAAGCTCCTCAGCATAAAAATTTGCAATTCATTCTTCACAAAGGTGTCACAATTGGTGGGCTTGGTGTAATAGATCCTTATATTCTCTACTCTGAATTTGGAGTTCCGGTCGTCCTTATACAGAACCGCAGAGTTGATATGTCACACCTCAGAAAGACTTTGGTTGAAAAGCATCCCTCTCAGCTCTCTGCATTTGACAATCTTCCTCCTCAGAACTACCATCAGGGACATAATCTTTATACACAATCTGTTGGGACACATCCTGAAGATATTGAGAAACTTTTGTCAAGCACATGCTTGAACTCAAAAGTGCCAGAAGCGCTAAGGTTAGCCCACATGATTGGTGGGAGCCATTACAAATACTTGACGAGAAAAGCTAGTAGGTACCGTATGGATCAATAGACTGATAGATGTTATTCATGTATTTCTGTGGGGAACCAACTCCCATTTCTTCTCGTCCGAGAAGTAGATGATTCCCCGTGTCTTTAACTTCCTCAATGCCTGTTCAATTTGATTTGGGGTAAATTCTCTACACCTTTCGACGAGGGTGTTGAAATCGCCACTTTCCTCAAAAAGCATTCTCACCATCTCCCTCTCGACCTCTTGGGGTTGCTTCTGAATTAGATCCTTAACCCACTCTGGATACATAAGGGGATACTCTAACAGTACCCTGTGTGAATTATTCGAATATTCTGCTTTCTCATAGTGATGTATCCTCTCGAATACCAGTTGCTGGAGTTCCTTGAGAAACCACATAGGTGCCCCCTTTGTCCTCCCTATTCCCATGAGATTCTGAACTCCAATGATGTTCAGCTCGATTGACCGTTTGGACAATCGCAGACTGAACCAGAAGAGATAGAGCGAGACAGCAACAATTGGTACCGCTATTAATATACTTAGACCATTGGTAACAAGGATAGGAGGAAGGATGCCTAATCCCAACATGACGAGTGCGAAGGTCAGTCCTGGATAGTTTATTGGTGCTCTTCTGTACTGCAGTATTGCGATCTGCTCGAGGGATACTGTCTGAATATTCCGAACTCGGAGGATTTTCTCAATTATCCCCTTCTTCTCTATGAACAATCTCTCATTTGTCAGGAATACTATCTCCAATTCTAAGGCGAAATAGACGAGCAGGAAGGGTGGAAGGAGAAGAAGAAGAAAGAATGGTGACAGATAGGCTGAGAGTAAAATTCCCATAAGGAAAATTCCAACACTTGAGACCAGCATGACTTCGTCGTAATATATATTCTCAAAAGATGTGATGAATTCCTCTTCTCTGATCATTAGCTCAGTAGCTATATTATTGACATTGTACTTCCCGAAGAGGAATGCGGTCACCCTGTTCCTCAAACTCATCTTAATAATGCCTCCTCGGCATGACCGATAAATTCATGTAATCTTTCCATATGGGGGATCCTGATGAGACCAAATCTCCTTTGGATTATTAGGGAATATTTTGGTATTGCTCTAACAATCAAATAGAGTATTTCCGGTATTGTCAATACGAGTATGATGATTCCAGTAGAGAAGATGAACTGCCACCCAAAAACCATAGAATAAGTCTTGTAGGTAAGGATAATGATTGTAGAAATCACAATGACGATAGTGCTCGAAAGAATTGCTCCTGTTCTAATTTGAGAATATAGTCTGTACTTAAATGAAGTGACATATCTCAGGTTCACCTCTTCGATCTCGTTGAACGGGATGATCCCGAGAGCAATGGCCACGTTTGATGGTAG
>WAMJ01000071.1 GCA_015522385.1 Candidatus Heimdallarchaeota archaeon | reverse complement strand
TCCACGGTGAGCTGCCATGTCGATTTGTGCATTGCTCGAATATTCGGATGTCCCTTGGCGGTGATGACTAGCTCCACAGTATTTCCCATCTTTGTTTCCTTGATATATAGTTCTATCGAGTCAGTCTTCCGATCTGGAAGTTAATATCTGGCTGGTAGACAGCAGGAAGGATGAACTTCAAGGATCTCAGAAGAACAGGGTCAGAGAGCTTCATGATTATGTACTGAGCACATGCATTTGGTATCCTGTCCGAAGAATGGTGCTTTTGTACCGCGTCAAACATCTTCTCGTAGGATAACTTAGAGATCAAATAAGCGAATTCATTGGTCAGAACCTTCCCGTTGTTCCGATAGAATTCACCAACAGAATCCTCCTCTTCAAGGTATAAGTGGACATTCAGCATCGGGTCATCAATCATGTTACTGAATTTCAGAAGGGTCTGGTAGTCCTTGACAAGGGTCGAAAGAGAGATTTTGAGACTACGACTTAGATTTGCGGAGAAGAGGAGTGAGTGGAGAAAATCAATCTCGTCAGTAAGCTGGACATATCTTTGGACTGCTTGGAATTTGATGTAATCAGGATAGTCTTCGAAGACCATCGTCTTTAGGATATCCGGATTTTCGATACTCAGAATATCGTCGCAATTCAATAGAACCGCCTTTCCCTGAAGAATTCACGAACCTTATCTCCGATTAATTCTGGGTTAGGTTCGATCAACCTCATATTCTCTCGCATCCACTCAGGTAGAAATATACTGTTATTGCGCTGTCCATATCTAAAATCAAGAAGAGTGATAAAAGCCCTATCAGAGAGCGACCGTACAGCCCGGCCAGCGGCTTGAGAGGCCCTGTTGATCGCAGGCATGATGTAAGCCAGAGCCCTACCCTGCCTGTCAAACTGCTTGTCAAGGTATGCAATCTGAGCGTTAATCCTCGCCCCAGGAGGGGCGAATGGTATGCCGATGACTACGACCGAGTTCATGAGATCCCCCTTGAAGTCTGTACCCTCGGAGGATCTCCCCCCAAGCACTGCACACAGAACAGCTCCACCCCGGGATGCCTCCCTCTTGAATCTGCGTATCAAGTTCTCATTCTCCTGAGACTTCATCCTCTGTCTCACCTCATAGAGGGGTTTCGGAGACCGTCGTTCAAGCCCATGGTTGAGAATTTCCTTGAGGAAGGAGTAGGAAGGGGCGAATATCCCGATGTTACCAGGAGTGTTCTCGATAACGGTGAGTATGATAGAGACCATATCCTCGTATAGCTGAGGAGATCGGTGTGAGTACAAACTGCTGATCTTTTTAGTGACAAAGACCTTGATGTTAGACTCACGGTACGGGGAGGGAAGAAGATTCGCTGCAGTATCAAGTTTCTCCAGCCCAGTCAACCGCATGTAAGCTTCAGGGTCACCTATGGTTCCCGATATGTGAACGGAGAGATGAGCGTCGGAGAGTGGTTCTAAAGTAACTGTTCGGGAGTCAAGAGAGGTTGTCCGCAAGACATCGTAGGAGTCCCGCTTGCCGTCCTTAAATGCCTGTTTCTCTATGGTGGTGATGAAGCTATCGTACGCAATAGACCGGTAGAGGAAGTCAAAAAATTCACCGACTTTACCTATAGATGAGTTGGGGTCCTTATTCGCTTTGGCCATCCTGGATCTAATGATCTGACCGACTTCGATGAGCTCTGCGAAGAACTCCTCTGCCAGTTCGTCCCCGTAGTCGTGAAAGTCAAAACTCTCATCCTCAAGCGCCAGCTCCACGTCCTCAAAGAATTGACCACCGTCGATGACCCGCTCGTCATTTACCTTGACGGTTGATCCGTAGCTCTTCAGTATCTCCAATGTTGCCTCGAAGAAGGGGATGAGATCACTTCTTCCGTTCCTTGATGCCTCCCGGATGGCCCGGGTGAATGTAAAGGTAGAAACCGTGTCCGAGTCGATGTTCACAGCAGTCTCAGGAAGGTTGTGGGCCTCGTCGACTATGAGGATCAGGTCGTTCATCTCTACATCGAGCATCTCGAGAAAGCTCGCCCTTACAGTCTTGTCAAAGATGTAGAGGTAGGAGCACGCCACGACATCCACCTTAGGTAGGGCCTTGCGGGCGACCTCTGCGGGGCAGATCCCTTGGTTCTCCGACATCTCGAAGATCAGCTCAGTGGTAGCCGGCTGTTCCTCGAGAGCACTGAGGACTGGGACAAGACGGCTGTCCATCATCATATTGGTGTAGTAGCTACACTTCCTGGACTTCTTGAGTTGCTTGCAAATCTCGTTTGCGCTCCTATTATCTGTGGCATACTCAAGGAGGAGCTTGTTCAGACACATCGAGCTCCGGGATCGCATGACAACTCCAGACACCGATTTTTTGTTGTTGATCTCCATCAATTCCTCCATGACCCGATCCATTTGACTGTGGGTTCTGGCCATGTAGATGATCTTCTTTCCATACCGACGGGCATAAGGCAAGACTGCACTGAGTGTAGCCACGGTCTTACCAGTACCGTTAGCAGCCTCAAGTACCACGTGCTTCTGCTTGCTGATGAGTTTAGAGACTGAGTTGACTATTATTCGCTGTGCAGGTCGAATCTCATAGGGGAAGAAGTCTTCCCAGTTGTCACTCATCGGTGATTATCGGTGTAAACCCTGATTAAAATCATTTGTGTAAAGATAGAGAGATCTGAGCTGATCAGAACTCCACAGAAAAGATAGCAAGATAAGTAATAGAAATTCTAAGGACTTACCTCAGATAATAATGGACTCAGACATATATAAATAAGACTGGGAATCAAGAGAATGGTACCTTCTTCCCAACACGTTTGTATTCGAGGAGAACAAGGACGCCAAGGATAAGGATAAATCCTGCAAAGAGGAGGAACGCAACTTCCAGATTGAATATTCCAGTAATCGTTCCAAGATAGATGGTTGACAACCCCCTACCTAGTGATGTGTATACCCCAAGCACACCCATGGCCTGTCCCCTGAGATCAGGATTCGCTGACTTTGAAGTGCCCCCATTTATTGCAGGATAGCTCACCATAAGAACACCAAAGATTGACGTATAGGTGGCCGCCAAGAGTAGGAAATTCGAAGAGGTAAGCTGGAGGAAGATCGAAGCAGACATGATCAGAAGGGAAATACCAATCGGGCGGAGATACCCAAATCTATCGGAGACCTTCCCGAGCTGGGGCTTAACGATAAACAACACTAAAGTCCCGTAGAGGAGGATTTCTGCAACATTCCCCTTGGTATATCCATAGTCCACGACGAGCTTGGGGAAGAAAAGAACAAAGCCGAATTCAGAGAAACTCACGATGAACTGGAGTAGGTATATCCTTCCCAAATATCTTGTCCGGGTCATCCGGATTGTATCTGTGACCATTGTACCCAGTGAACTTTTCCACTCCTTGAGAACGCTCCTGCGTTCTCCAGTATAGTGGTGAGATTCGGGCAGGATCCTCAGTGAGGTGAGGACGAAAAGTACGGATATACCGGTAAAAAGCCAGTAAAGTTCTCTGAGACCTATGCGCTGGATGTAGGTCTGGATGTCAAGGAGGTACTTCGCAGCTAATGATGCAAAGATCGCTCCGATATCCCCATACTGGAACAGCTTGCCGTTGTACTCTCCGTAGTTCTCTCCTGCTATATCACCAATAGAAGCGAAGGTTGCAGGCCAATACGCGCTCATACCGAAAGCTATCAGGATGGTAGAGCCAGCAACGAATATCCAATGTGTTGCAATGGCCATCAGGAATATCGCCAGAGTGAAACTCCCTATCCCTACGAGTATGAGTGGCTTCCTCCCGAAGAGCTGGGACATCCGTGAAAGAGGTACTCGGAACACAATCTGGAGAAGGTTCTGAAGACTTCCGAGTATAGTGATAATAAGGATATCAGTGAGCAGATCTGTTTCGAGGAACACGACGAAATATGTCCTGAGGATGATCAACTGCATAATGGCGACAAAGTTGACGAGACCCAATCGACGTAGGGTAGCCCGGGAATTCCCTTCCACATCGCCAGATATATCACCAAATTAAGAACTCTAGTTTACTCCCCTTTTATGCGTGCGATGTCGTAGATCTTGTTATGCCCTCTCACGATGTCGTTTATGGAGAGAATTCCCATAAGCTGGTTCATGTCATCAGTGACCACTGCTCTCTCCACGTCAGCATCCAGCATGATTCGCAGTGCGTCCTTACCGGTCATGTCCTCACCCAACCTAACGAACTCTCTCTGGAAGTACTCCGCAATCTGCGTGGTGTCGAACTTCTTGTCTATCCTGCTCAGTTCCTCTATTGAGATCATCCCTACAACCTCATTACTAACAATCACAGGGAAGTCTCTTTTAGAGGAGCTGATAACAAGCTGTCTCATCTCACCGACGGTCATCTCGGGATGAGCAACCACCACCTCTTTCGTCATGACCTCCTTCACGAGGAAACCTTCTGTATGATCGAAATGTGCAAGTTGCTGCATTAGGTGGGAGTCACGGCTCCTCACCTGTCCTTGGTACAGTGAGTCCGAGCCAGAGATCATATAGGCCATGACATTGGCGATTATCATAGGGATCACAAGAGGAGGGAATAGGGTAATCTCAAGGATGAGGAGGATGGAGGCTATTGGTGTTTTGGTGGTAGCAGCGTGCACGCCAGACATCCCGATAATCGCCCATGAGGTGAGTACTTGAAGTTCAGTTGTCCCGATCACTAGCCCGAAGAGGAGACCGGTCAAGATACCGAGTCTCAACGAGGGTCCAAATATTCCACCTTGGAAACCAGAGCCGAGAAGAGCTGCCGTCGCGAGCATCTGGAAGATGATCGTGGCAATAATTATCCAGATGGTGTATTTCCCGGCGTCGAGTATGCTCATCGTTGTAATCAGCGGGGTATTTCCCTCTCCTAGATAGTCCTCAGGGTACAGAATACTGGCAAGAATGATACTGGAGAGGGATATGCTAAGCCCTGCAAGGAGAAAACGGAGCTTAGCCGTACCACCCCCTTGGAAATACTTGTCAAATAGTCTGTAAATATCTACGAATCCTCTGCCTACAAGACCAGAGAGTAACCCGAGGGATGCAGCAAGCACGGTAGTATAGGCATTGATCTCGAAGACAGCTGTTCCGATTTCGAAAATCTCCACCTCGACTGTCATCCAGTTGCCCAAGAAGGTCACAAGGGTAGATAGAGTAACAGCCCCCGCAACCGAGGCCACAAAGGCAGGGATCATCATGGGTTCGTCTGCATCCTCCTTGTACGGGACCTCGGCGGCAAAGACTGCACTACCGAATGGGGCTTGGAACAGGGCACCGGTAGCAGCTGCACCACCTAGTGTCATAGCGTTGTGGATCTCCTGCTTCTCGACCTTGAATGCCTCACTCAATCTCGAGGCAATTGAGCTTCCCAAGAGCAAGGCGGGGGCCTCTCGTCCAACTGGTAGTCCACTCGCGATCGAGACCCCTGCAGTGAAGAACTTACGAATTCCAGTTGACATGCTTACAGTAAGTCCTTTGTGTTTCTGTGATATTGCATGTGATATTCCATTGTCGGACGATGTGTCAAGACCAAGGTAAAGGATGAGTGTGAGAATTGCACCACCAATCGCCATAGAGATGATGGGAAGGTTGAAAGATACCAGAAGGAAGAAGCGTGTGAGGAGTATGAGGAAAACCATAAAGATTGTCATAACCAATCCCACAATAATCCCTATAAGGAGAGAGAGTCCCATCCACCTTTTTAACGACTCACCGAATAGTACCCGATCCGAGAACTTAGATCTCCTGTAGTAATTCAACCTTTGGCTTAGTCTAGACACCTTCTTAATAGATGAGAGAACCATTGTTAATAAGTTGTTCTAATTTCCCCCATATACCCTCAATACTCCAAGAAGGTCTATAAACAAAGAAACGATCACATGGTATGGTTCTTAGGAATAACAAAATTGGAGGAAGAGAGCTGCTGATCAGCATGGTGGCGTCAATCATCTATGCGGGTATCAGCCTCCTCTTCGATGAAGACCTGAATCTCCTTTTCGAGTCGGATATCTTCCAGAACTCCAGACCAATGATCTTCTTATTGGCGTTGATCAGTATCTTCTACGGTCCAGTGATTGGAGCATTCTCCGCGGGCTTCGGAAATCTTTTCTTCGATATTGGGAAGGGGATACTTCTCTCTGAGCAATTTGACCTCAACAACTGGGTAGGTTTTGTCGCAAACTTCACCGGAGGGATGGTTGTGGGAGTATTCAGTAAAAACTATAGCTCAGCGTCGTCCATTTTCGATTTCACGGATGATGATCCTGATCACGTATGGGAGATTTTCAACTATGAGTATTTTAAGAGACTTATTAGGAACACCGTGGCCTCGACCATTGGCTTCTCTATTGTGGTTGGTGCTATTATTGGCTACGGCCTCAGACTGACTCCTGGTTTCGAAGGGAATTCATTTGACATCTTCACCAAGATTGCCTACAGCAACGGGATTTACCTCCTGATCGCAGTTCCCATATTCTACGTAATCACAACCATTGTGGACTTCTTCGGGGACAAGAGCGTGGCAGAGAAACGTGAGAAATCACGGACAGTGGAAGTGTCCACCGATTCGACACTCTACGAAATATCTGCAATTGTTCCGAAGGGTGAAGAGCTCTTCAACAACCAGTGGGGTGCTATGGAGCTGACGATAAAGAACATCTCGGATCACCAAGAGAGATTCGCTCTACGTGTTTCCTCAAATGACATCTTCTCACCTGCTAGGCATCTCACACCACCTCTAGAGCCTGGTCAGGAGGACAAGATGTATTTCAGTGTCTATCCGCTGTCTCCAGGAGTCAAGGAGGCTGGGATTTTTGTGGAGGACAGACACTATAAGACAACGGAAGGACTGATGAGGTACTCAGTGAGTTCCACTGGAACGGTCATGGTTCAGAAGATCATGGGTCTATTCCTCGTAGCAGGTCTTCTAGTTACTGGTTTCTCCATATTCCAGAACATCGCAGAGGATGCTTCCCTCTCCAAGTCTATTGTCGTGGCACTTGTCTCCGTCCCCATCGAGATGATCATCATCTACTTCCTCTACTGGTTGAATGGAAGGGATGTCACAAAGAAGCTGTTTGGAGTATACGAGAAGTTTCTACGAGGAGAAGAGAAGAAGTGCCTAGTTGGTCCTTTCGAGGAGGACACAAATAATGCACAGCAAGACATCAGAAGGTCCAGAATTATCTCTTGGATATTTCTAGTCCTTGGAACAATCGCCTTTTTAGGAGTTTGGTCGATACTCGTTTACACGGAGTACCTAGGGAACGATCTGGGGGATCAGGGAGATTATCTAATCTACACCGTGATCCTGATGTTCCTCCTCATGTTCATATCGCAGATCTACATGGAGAGAGCTGATAATAAACAGGAAGAGATCGATATGTCAGAGCTCATTGAGGAGAAGGTGATACTCAACGCGATCGCTACATCCCACATGATCAAGAACAAGACGACAAGAATAGAGATCTCTGTCCGAAATCCCTTTGAGACGAAGGGAATGAGGTTATATCTTCATACAATCGACCATATATCACCCAAGGAGTACGTGCTGGACATCACCCCGGGATCAACAACGACTGTACTCCTCGACTATACACCTCTGGACGAGGGGAAGAGAGAGATAACATTTGAGATCGTACCGTTCAGGGACAAAGAAGGAAATATTATGCCTGCAGAAAGTACAGAGACATTTGACCAAGAGTCCCTTAAGTTCAAAGTTGATGCGGATTCGGTTCTCGGGCTCTCGCCTACACAGATAAGTCTGATCAAGAAGGTCATCGCGGGTGCTGGAGCAATTTCGGTGGCATTCTCCGCGGTCGCAAACGTCCTGAATCTGCAGATAGATCCACAGACGCTTAATACCTCTATCCCCCTAATTCTCATCCTCCAATCACCCGTCTTCTGGTTCTACCTCTATTTCCAGAACAAGTCCACAAAGAGACTTGAATCCGTCGAGTAGCTAAATTCGGAGCAAGCTTATTATTCTCTATACGGGTAGGGAGAATGATGTTTGAAGACCTTGTAGACAGATTGATCGAACGAATACACAAGACTCCCAAGAGGAGCTTTATCGAGATGATAGATCCAGAGAGAGCTGAGAATCCTGCACTCAAACGACAGTACAAGAGGATAGGAGCATCAAGAGGGAGTATTGCAAATGTGCATAAAGTCCAGAGCCTGAATCCAAATGCCATGAAGGCACACCTTGACTTGTACATGTCAATCGTCTATCGGGAGGATTCCGACCTCAGCAGGAGAGAGAGGGAGCTTGTTGCCACCGCAGTCTCCTTCCTTAACAGCTGCATGTACTGCATTACCCACCACTACGAAGCACTCCAAGCACACTGGACGGATGCACCACCAATCGAGGAGATCTTTAGGAATCCAGTGACCTCGGGGTTGACGGACCGAGAGCTCTCAATACTCACCTACACAATCAAACTAACGGAAGAGCCATTCGATATAACAGAGGAAGATGTCAGTCATCTTAAGGACTCTGGTCTTAGTGACAAGGCAATTCTTGACTTGGTGTTAGTAGTCTCCTACTTTAATTTCGTGAATCGACTTGTACTGGGAACTGGAGTTCCTCTGGAGGAAGATTCCGAGAGAGAATACAAATACTAATCCGAACTTCCTTCATTCTTGTTTCTGCGAATGAACTTCGACGAAGAATAACCCAGCACCGCGATGGCTAGAATGGGCGTGTATATGTTGATTCCGACTCTTACTGAAGGAACATTACCCGCACTTACACTCAACGGTAGGATGAGGAGCGCCAAGAGCATGTTCTGCAAGATCTTCATTAGTCTCCTAGTCGATTCTGCAGTTATAAATGTTTCACATAGGAATTAAAAGAAGTCATCGAGTGTCTGCTGTCCTTTCTTCTCCGTCTCCTCGGATACAGCGGTGAATTCCTGTCCACCATCGAGTGAGTTTACCAAATTGAGCGCAGTTTTCTCACCGATCAGTTTCTGAAGTTCGGACAGCTTCGCACGGGTTATCGAAGCCTTCGTGGTAAAGCCAGCATCATACAGTATCCTTGCTCTTCTTCTCCCGATATTGGGAATTGAGGACAGTTCGATTAGCTCCTCCTGAATCCCGTACTTGATTCGCATAACCAACCTCTCCAGTTTCGTCCTGTGCTTATCCCATTTGAATATCTTGGAGATCTGCAATGATGCGTTGAGTAACCATTCAGCAGTTGAAATCAGGGAGTGGATATCACCTGAAGCGACATTGAATAGCTTGTAGATCTCCTCCTCAGGTTTCTCTTCTAACCACATCTCGAGGACAAGAGCAGTCTTCAGGTATTGCATGAAGAACTCAAAATCGACCTCACTACCGGGGTCTTGCCCGATGTTCTGATCGAAATTCTTCTCCGCAGCATCGATCAAGATTCCACTCTCAGACTCCCGGACGTAGAAAGAGAAGGCATCTGGAGTACCAACAATCAAGAGGAAGTACGCCAGTGGACGGAGATCGTCCCGGTCATGTGACCTCTCAAGCCCATTCTTGATCTTGACTGCTGTAAGTGGATCGAGGTAGAGCTGCGACACCCTCTCACCAAACGGGGTGGCAACATACGGTTCCTCCTTGGAGATAAGCTTGCCCTCACCTAGCACCTCCAGAACGGTGAAAACTGTGTCCTCGATGAAGAACAGCTGATCTTGGTTCTGATGTCCGAAGAACGTCGTCCGTATCATGGAGATTGCGCTCTCGAAATCGGTCACGTATCCGTTGACGATGAATGAGAGAAGATGGGCCCTCAGTGACGGTTCCGATCCGAACTTGGAGAAGATTACCTCCGTGTCTGCGTGGATGTACCGGTCGAATAGCATGTCAAACTCACCATTATTTTTTGCCAGAAGTATGCTCTCACCGAACTCGTCGTACCTCGGTCGACCTGCCCTACCTGCCATCTGCTTGTACTCGAGGACAGGGATGTAGTATGAGCCAATCCCGCTCTCGTAACGGGTGAGCTGCCGAATTATTACTCTCCTACCTGGGAGGTTGACCCCAGCTGCAAGGGTTGGACTAGCAGTGATGATTTTGAGCTTCCTCTGCTTAAATGCATTCTCGATAATACTACGGTGTTTGTTGTTGAGACCAGCATGGTGGAATCCCACACCTGACTTGACCACAGCAGCAAGGTCACTGGAGAGAGTGGTTCTCTCCCCAGCGGCAAGTATGGAATCAGCTATCTTCTCCAATTCCTTCAACTCTGCCCCACTAAGCTTCTTCTTGTAGCTCCTAGCTATCGTGCTGGCTGATGACATGACGGTCTTTCGGGAGTTGCAAAACACGAGGGTCTGTCCACCTTGCTCCACGGACTGAATAGCCAAATCAACATAAGGATTGCGCTTGTTCTGGACATCCACTGGAATAACAGTCTTGTCATTGAATGTCGTCTTTCCATCGAAGTAGACACCCTCCTTCAGGATCACTGGTCTCCAAGTGGAAAGGACAAGCTCGGCGCCTAGCCACTCGGCGATCTCATCGGCGTTCTTGATCGTAGCTGACAATGCGATGATCTGGCACTGGGGTAACTGCTCCTTGATCTGTGAGAGAACAACTTCGAGAACCGGTCCTCTCGAATGGTCGTTGATGAGGTGAACCTCATCCGAGACAACGCACGATATCTGATCAAGCCAACTGGCCTGATGCCTGATGATCGAGTCAAACTTCTCGTTGGTCGCTATGATGATGTCGTACCTTCCCATCCAATTGTTGTTCTCGTCCAAGTCTCCCGTGCTGATTCCTACCTTGAATCCCAATTGATCTGCGAATTCCTTAATCTCATGGAATTTCTCTGATGCTAGTGCCCGCAGTGGAGCGAGGTACACAGCCTTGCTGTACCTGTTCTTCGAGAGCTGTGCAATCATGCCAAGTATGGCAATAAGTGTCTTTCCGGAGGCTGTCGGGATAGCAACCACGAGATTTTTAGAGTCCATGAGACCTCTGTTGACAGCCTCTGCTTGTGGGGGATAAAGTTCCCTGATCCCCTGATCAATAAGCAGGGATCTGATACGTTTGTCAATCTTGAGGGCTTCGATCTTCATATCACACCTACTTGATCCTGTTGAGGTACTTCGGTTTCGGTCTATAGAAGGTTCCCTGTCTCAGAAGCTCCTTGATAGTCTCCTCAATGAAGTCGACGCTCAGTCCCTCATTGACACAGGCTTCAATGAGCTTACCCTCGGGAATAGGTTGTCCTTCCGATTCGACAAGTAGCTCCTTGAATGTATTCATGAGTATTGAAATCCTATTTCTCGCTTTCGAGGATATACCCGAGCTGAAGATACCGTAGTCGAATTGACCGGTCTCAGGATCAAGCATGTACTGTTTAAGGGTATAGGTGAGCAGGTCTATAGCGGCATTAGCGTCCTCCTCAGTCACCTGGTTCCTCATTGCTACCCTTGCTCTGGCCTCTGCCAGTCTGATTATACCCTCTAGCTGACGGGCGGTGATAGTGACGGAGTAGTTCTCCTCTCCTTCGTTCGCAGCTCCCTTGCTCCTTGTGGTGACGTAGAAGTCTTGGATGACATTCATCGCTTCCTTGGTGAGTGAGGGCTTAGACTTTTGCTTAGCGTAAATAATGTACTTCCTCAGTTCCTCCGATGAGAGGGGCGGTGCTTCAGCCTGTTGGTTTTGATGATTGTAATGGAGGTTGAGTAGATGCTCCGCTAGGGAGTTATCACGGTCGCTGTCCGGTATATCTTTCAGGATGAAGATTAGGTCAAACCTTGAAACAATAGGCTGAGAGAGATCCACGTTATCGTTAAAGTCCTTATCGTTCATCCAGTATCCCCATTTCGGGTTAGCTGCTGCCAGCACACCCGTTCTGGAGTTGAGGGTAGCCACAATGCCCGCCTTGGCTATCGACACAGTTCCCTGCTCCATGGCCTCGTGGATTGCGGATCTGTCATTGTCATTCATCTTGTCGAACTCGTCTATCAGGCAATTGTGCACTGGGACATAGTTCGCGAAGTATGTCTCGTCGCCTTGAATCTGTAAGTTGAAGACCTCATCACCCTCGACTCTTCTGACAGAGACGACAGGGTTGGCGTACACTGACTCAAGTACTTCCCTTATCTCGAACACAGAGTTAGACATGAGTACGGAGCTTGAATGGGAGCTCGAATTAGCGGAGGTCACGACTGTCTCGCAGACTATGTCTAGACCTTTCTCTGTCTCTTTGGAGACTACACCAGCTCTCCGAAGTATCCTACGAACCAAATCCTTCCGTTCCTCGGATACTTCAAGGAAGTGGTCATCAGCTGTGTCCAAAAAGAGTTTAGCCAGTTCACGGTGGGTTGCTTGGTCGTAGTGGGAAAGTTCATCGTAGACCCCTAATGCGCATTCTGATAGGAGCGTGTCTCTACCTGTAGAGAGCGTGTTGTCCATGTCTGCTATTACATTGTAGACCTCCAGAAGTCGGTCATGACTCAATGTTTTCTGCCCGACGAAATGGTAGGATCTGTAGTCAATCACTACATCACCTGGGACTAATTCCTCAGATTTCCTCCACCTCAGATGAGAGGACCATACTGGGAATGGGTGCTCGGGCGATGCACGGATGGTATCCCCACTGGCGAAACTGATCTCATAGATAGCTTCACAACTCCTGCGGGACACCGCGTGAACTCGCCCGTATCCCTGCTCGAGTGAATGGGGGTTAAATGTCAACACGTCAACGACCTCTTCCGAGGCGTAGATTTCGGCAAGAGACATCTCCCTGCCGTCGCGAAGAAGAATAAGGGTGTCACCAGTAAGACAGACACCTTGATCAGCAAGTACCATAGCACCTGCTTCAAGGGTCATTTCACCGGTATCAGGATCTCTAGAGATCGCAGCGGTAAGTCCAGCGGCACTCGATCCCTTTCCCGAGGTATAAATGCTCCTAGGAGCTATCGGTTGAACGGATTTGAGGAGCTGCGAGTTATGGACGACAATGCCATTGGCGATGAAATTATGAGTCTCGTCGACCTGCAGATCGTATACCCATTCATGATCGCTTTCCCGCTCATTGACTGACACCACACGATCCCATCGCACGTCGGCATCCGTGACAAGGTTGAGTCTGTCCAGTAACGGATGTGAATAATTCCCGAGGTGGGTGATAATTCTGATAATGTCCTCGACTGGTGGTTCGATGTCACCGATCTCGTACATGATATAGTTTGCTTCTGTGATGCCCATCTCGCAGGGCATAAGCCCAAGATCAATCCGTATCTGCCGCAGTGTAGAGCCGCAGTTAGGGATGACAACCACATTTGTTCTGCGGTTGAGCATGAGGACGGTCGAACCGTCGAAATTGTCCACGACTTCCTTGCAGATTGAGATCGAATCTGTACCCTCCTTAGGCACTGCTATGTAGTCACCCACCCTGATTTCCTGAGCCTGCTTTGAACTAATGGTAGTCTCGACCAACTCGAAGAACGGATGTGTTGGAGTGACTGTGATTTGCCTCCCCATCGCAGTCCGGATATGGTACAAGCTCTCTGGAGCAGTTCGCTTCCAAGCTATGGTTGCCTGCCTCTCTGTAACCTTCCCATTCATATCCATGCTGAGGACGGGGACAGAGCAATTAGCATAGAACCCATCCGATATTTCAGTCACACTGTTCTCTACGAATACCTGCTCAATTATCTGCTCGATGGGGATCACAGTGCCGTCTGCGAGCTTGACAAGTGAGTCACCAGTTACGCATTTAGCAACACCAGGGTCTCCTACGAAGAGCACGTTGGGTTGTCCTCTGGATTTAAAGCCCTTACTGTGACGTTTATCCACACCCCCGAAGAGGAAATACATGATCGCCTCCTTCTCCTTCTCCATCCCCTTCACCTGTGGAGCGATGGATTTGATAATCGTTTGGTAGACGTCCTTGCTCCTCGCAATCTCTTGGAATTTGGCCTCCTCCTCGGTGGTGATTTCGAGGTGGTCTGCGTCCTGCTCGAACGACTCAATGTAATTCGTATCTATCCAGAGATCGAAGATGAGCTGTTGTCCCTTCTTCAATGGCTTGGACATCCTCGTCCTCACAAGACCGAAGAGCTGTACACGATCACCCGGTCTTACCCGGTCAACGAGATCATCGAGAACCCTGCACCTCAACGACTTAGGGCTAGTTCCTGGTGGCAAATCCTCGGGTTTCTCCTGAATGGTCAAAGACTGCCAGTCTATATGCACTGAGCTCCCTTGGTCAAGAGCGAAGGTCTTGCTCTTACACGTAGGTTCGGAACACCTTGTTGGGGGAGAGTAGGTACCATCTGACTGGTTGACCACAATAATGTGGGACGGGTCAACTGAGCACACGTAGACCGCTTCTACGATGAGAGGCCTGACCTCACTCGTCCTGACGACTATGCCCTCGATGCCTTTGAAGGAGTTGAGGTGAGTACTCCGGATGTCCCGGATACGTATGTTGAACGGGCAGTTGGAGAAGCGTGCATGAAATTCAAAGTTGTTAAGCTTCACGTTCTCATAGTAGGACTGATCCTCCTCGCGAACAACAAGCTCCACCGCTCTGCTTGCCATACTGATGGCCCTGTCAGGAAATTCCTCAAGTGTCGAGCTCAAATCCATGTTGTAGACGTTGTCCATCAGATGGAGATCTGCAAAGTCTATCTCAAGACTCCTCTGTCCGTCCCGGATCATGTCAGCGAGTGCATCCAGATATTTGTAATTCCCCTCCTCGTCCGTGTAGTTCTTAATGAAGTTGAGAAATTCCTCAACAATTTCCTCTTCTGTTTGTAAAGCCATTCTTCCACTCACCAGTTGATCGGATAGTCCCCAATTAGAGGTCGCCTTTTTACCTTAAATATCTTAGGAAGAGATCATTTTAAGTGAAGAGCTAAGTTCGTAATGAGATAGGTATATTCTCTCCTGATTTGAGAAACAGGGTGAAGATGTCATGTAAAACCTGCGGATAGTGAAAACTATATAATTCCGCAGTGGAAGACCGTTATTGTGATAACTCTAAAATTGGCATGGAGAAGTGTCTTCAGGCGACCTGTTCAAAACCTAGCAGTTATAATTGGGATAACCCTCGGGGTCTCCCTCTTCGTCGGTATTCAGGTCGGAAGTCAGTCACTAGGTCAGAGCTTTGGTACTGTGGCAGAGCACAGTCTGGGAAGCACAGAAGCAAAAGTGGATCCGCTACTTTGGGACTTCTTCCTCACCCAGGAAACGTTACAGGATGAATTAAGTGCCATTAACCCGCTGATCCCACCACACAATCAATCCAGAGGAAGTCTCGCATATCAACTAAGGCAGAACGAGAGTGTGATGGAATATGTAGAGGCACTAACCGAGAGAATTGAGACAACCGCCACCGTTGTCTACGAGGATACGGGATCAATAGAGGTATCACAGGTAGTCAAGGGTATACCCGTCAACGAGACCGGCTTCGGGAAACTCTACAATTCGGAGGAAAAGATTCTTGAGATTTCCTCGTTGAAAGAGGGAGAAGTATACCTCGGTCGGGACTCGGTTTCCACCATCTTTGGTGATGTCGACCCCATCGGGAAGAATCTGACATTCAGCACCAGCTTCTTCAGCGTGGAGTTTGCCAACCCTAATTCCTCATTGAGCATAACACCTAAACTCATCACGATCAATACTTCGGTGAGAATAGTTGACATCTTTGAAGATAGAGGTCTAGGAGAGGAACTCTTCAGCGGGTTCATTGCTGCACCCCTGAGCTGGATGCAGCAGATGTACAGAAACGCCCTACTTGATGCAAGAGCAGAGCAAGACCCTCTAGAAAAACAGGTGAATCCGATTATTGGGTACGGAGAATACATGATCAACACCATAAGGATTAATTTCAAGGAGCAAATCTCCACTGATGCACTAAGGGACGTGGCCTTCAATGAGACAAGGGACGCAATCAAGGAACAACTAGGGGGATTTGGAGATCTGTACGTCTACTCGAATTCTCTGAACGACATCCACGAGAACATCGCAAACTCGATTGAGAATATCTCACTACTCCTCAATGTATTCGGTTCCCTCATTGCCTTCGCAGCTGTACTGGTCATCATTAATATTCAATCAATGGCGTTACAGGCGCGGGAGAAAGAGACGGGAATACAAAGAGCAATCGGTGCTAATCGCAGACAGATCATCGTATCCAATCTGCTAGAGTCTCTGTTCCTCGGACTCATAGGGTCTGTCTTGGGAATAGGAGGAGGGTACCTCTATGGAGAAGCCATGATCCTCTTTCTGTCATGGTCTTTCGGCTTCGACTCCAGCCTTATCACCCTTGTCTTCACCACCAATATTATCACCACATCGTTCTTCTGGGGCATGGTCATTTCATTGACCACAGGACTATTGCCGGCTATCAACGCATCACGGATCAATGTAGCCCAAGTTCTTCGTGGAATCACTCCTCCACAGTCAGTCAAGATCGGGAAGAAAAGTCTCTACTTTGGATTATTAATTACCGTCCTCGGACTGGTCTATGCCTACACTCTCGATCCAAATCCCTTCGTTCAAGGTAAGGATGCATTCTTGGTTCTCGAGGACTCTGAGCAGATCTATTTGCCGATTGCACTCGTATTTTTAGGGCCAAGCCTACTCTTTGCCTACTTCAAATCGAAAAAATGGGGTTTAACTATCGCCTCAATCGGATTGATGTCTTGGGCGTACATCAACATCTTTGTTATCTTCAACTGGATCGAGACCTCAAACGGTGGAGGACTGTTATATGTTGCATATGTCATGTTCTCCCTCATCGGTGGTTCAATCCTATTCGTCTCGTCCAATCTCGACACCCTCGCATCACTAGGTGAGAAAACTTTCTCATGGGTAGTCCGGAATCGGAAATCACCCATCAGAGGAACGACGATGGTGGCCTTCAGGCAGATGAGAAGCAAAAAGGTAAGATCCACCCTTACCTTCGCATTATTCGCCACCATCCTCACATTAAACATCTTCATTGGATCTTGGTCGTACTCCACAAGGTATGGATTTGATGAGGTAATACAGGAGATATCTGGGAACACCGATGTGAGTATTATCTCCAGCCAGCCCATCGAGAGGTCTATTGGATTCACCCAAAGATTGATGGACGAGTTTGGCAAGACCGACCAAGAAGTATACCTCGAGTACATGAAACCCGTCACAGTGAGCAAGATCTCATCATTGTACTATAACACCTCGGACGGAGGACTTGGTGAGTTCGAACGTTTCGCGCTAGGTGCGGTAGACGAGGACTTCATGTGGTCTGACGCATCCCATTCACAGTGGCAAATCAGATTTGATCTTGACGACAATAAGACAGGGACACCTTTCGAGTTCATGGAGGATGTCCAAGGAGAACCAATCGCAAATCTAGAAGACGAAAAAGCTTGGGAAGCAGCCCTGAACGGAACAATGATTGACGGAAAACCACTAATAATCACAGAGACCATAGGTTCCTTTGAGTTTGGTTCAGGATTGAACATCATAGCTGTTCAGGGAGACAGTATCTACCTAAACACAACTGATGGAGGTCTCCAGGAATTTCTTGTTGCTTCTATCATTACCTCTAACCCACTGACCTCGATCATCCGAGATATGACCCACAGGGAGAGAGGTCACCCTACGGGATCAATAGGGATTGTAGCCCGGAAGTGGGCCGAGAATCTGACAATGTTTTCTGGAAAGATTGACACTGAGGAGATATTCATCGGAAAAAGCAATCTTAAGGAGATCAATGACCAGAGGTTGGTGGACTTCCTCCTAGATGTCGAGTTCTGGGCAAATGCCAGAGAAGGAGCTTACAGGAAGGAAACTGGTAATATCCACGGAGTGTACGGCCTCAGGGTGTACTCCATATACGAGAGGTTCTTGGAAGGGCAGTATAGGTTCTTCAACTTCCTCCAAGCATACGTCTCACTTGGTTTCCTCGTGGGGATCTTAGGTCTACTCGTTGTCGCATCGAGAAGTGTCGCGGAGCGTAAACGCCAGATCGGTATGCTCAGAGCCCTGGGTTTCAGAAGAGGAGATGTAGTGGCGAGTGTTGTGCTTGAGCTCGTGGTCACAGGCTTCATCGGGTTAATTCTTGGGATAATTAACGGCACTGTCATGGGATACGCCCTTACAACGATCAACTCGAACGGAGAAGCGACATTCCTCATTCCATGGCTCCTAATCCTCGGATACGGAGCGCTTACGTTTATATCTGCGATAATTGCTGCTATTTTACCAGGAATCTCAGCCTCGAAAATACCACCATCAGACGCATTGAGGTACACAGGGTGATTGTTATGGAAAGAGAAGAGATGCTTACACTTACCAATGTGCACAAGATCTACAACGAGGGCAAGTCCAACGAGGTCGTGGCAGTTCACGATGTCAATATGGTGGTCTACAAAGGTGAGATGGTCGCGCTCATGGGCCCCTCAGGATCCGGTAAGTCGACGATCCTCAATCTCATAGGAGGACTGACACCCGCGACGAAGGGGACAATCAAGATCGACGGTGTAGACACCAATGGACTGAGCAATGAGGAAATGACGAATCTCCGGAGAGACAGGATCGGTTATATCTTCCAGCACTTCAACCTGCTGGACTTCCTCACTGCCGAGCAGAATGTTGTCCTCCCACTCCTCATTCAGGGTATACCGAATTACGAGGCCAAGAGGAAGGCAGATATGCTCCTTAGGGAGTTAGGGTTAGGAAGCAGGATCGAGCACTACCCCAAAGAGCTCTCGGGAGGTCAGGAGCAGCGTGT
>WAMJ01000070.1 GCA_015522385.1 Candidatus Heimdallarchaeota archaeon | reverse complement strand
CACCGAGGAGATCCTAGTGCCCTTTCGACGTTACAGTTGTAGATTTTCTCCATATACTGTGGTCTGTAGGGTAGAGCTTACACAGTATTCCCTTCCTGCTGCTCGGTACCAGTCCTTGAAATTTTCTCGATGAAGAAGTGAAGACCATATGTGTCAAATATCTTTGGCTTTTCTTTGGCAGGTGCACCGTTCACACCTCACTTTGTCCTAAACTGTGACATAGGGGAATGTCTCGGTGCATAAATGCTGTTCGAAATCTTCTTGTACTGAGTCATCCACACGTACTGTATGAGCAGAATCCTCCGCATCCGTATCAAGGGGTTCAAGTCATTCAGGGACTCAGAGGTAGACATCATGGGACTGAATGTCATCATTGGCATAAACGGAGCGGGGAAGTCCAACCTGTTGTCGGTCTTCGAGCTTGTGCGCAAGGTTCGAATGGGGCAACTCAGGAAGTATGTTGGTAGTGTGGGTGGAGCAGACCGGCTGCTGTTCATGAGCTCCAGTGTCACCCGGGAGACCTACGTGGAGATTGTGTACGAGGATTTTGTGTACCTGCTTGTCCTGTCCTACTCCAACACCAACTCGCTGGTGATCAGCAAGGAGACCATCCGTGTCGGTAAGAGAGTCCATGTACTTACAACTCCTGGATCCTCGGAGTCTGGGGTGTGGGGGAACCAAATAGACACTGCAAACCACAACTGGATGGTACCGAGTGTGAGAAGGGCTCTGAAGGAGCAGATGCGGTTCTTTATCTATCACTTCTCAAATGTCGATCCGACGTCCCCTCTCGGGAAGCAGAGCAGTACTCATGACAACCAGACTCTGTACAGTGACGGATCCAATCTCGCTTCCATTCTCCACAGGATACAGCTCAAGGATCCTCGGACCTTCCAGAGGATAGAGCATATCATCCGTCTCGCAGCTCCGTATTTCAAAGAGCTGGGTCTGAGGAGGGATCCCCTGAATGAGCGGATGATCCTCCTTGAGTGGAGACACGCTTCATCGGATCACATATTTGAATTTGTGGATCTCTCCGACGGTACCAAACGACTTCTGGGTCTGCTCGCAGCAATCTATCAGGATGACCCTCCTGACCTGATACTCATTGATGAGCCCGAGTTAGGACTTCACCCCATGGCTATCTCTCTTCTCACAGACGCCCTGTCCAGCCGGATAGACCTCTCGCAGTTTATTGTCACCACACAGTCTACCGGCTTTCTCAACAGATTCCACGAGTCAGATGTCATCGTGGTCGACTATGAGAAGGATCACTCAAAGCTCGCTCGGCTTGATAGTGATATCCTAAAAGACTGGCTCGAGGAGTACACCATCGGGGAGCTCTGGGAGAAGAATGTCATCGGAGGTAGACCTTGACCACCTGCAAGGTTCTCGTCCTTGTGGAAGGAGAGACCGAAGAGATTTTCGTCAAACGAGTTCTAAACCCGTTTCTCGCTAACCGGGGATTCTTTCTCATTCCCTCAGTAATTAGGACTAAGTCGGGTGGATCTAGAATGCGGAAAACGGGTGGGACAGTGAAATTGAAGAAATTCCTCGAAGAGATAAGGTTGTTGACTCGTGATTCTTCTGCTTCGGTGATTACAATGATGTTCGATCTTCAGGGGCTTCACAACTCGTTTAAAGAAAATTGTGGGAATGATGTAGCGTGCATAGAGGGGAGATTAGAGCAACTTGTTGACGATACTCGCTTCTTACCCTACCTGCAACTCCATGAATTTGAGGCACTTCTGTACTCGGATGTAGATGTGATGAGAGATCATCTAGGTAGCGTCCAACGCTTCAGAATTCCGGGGGTTCCCCCTGAGGAGATCAACATGGACAACCCTCCCCAAAACGTATCCGTGATGCATACCCCCGGTTCTCAAAACTTATCGATGGGATAGCTATTGCGGAGTCAATTGGTGTGGATAGAATGCGGGCTAGTTGTCCTCATTTCAAGGTCTGGATTGAGAGTATCGAATCTCTTTGTGTACGATAATTCTCTGGATCTTTCTCTATCATTTTGGGTAGCAGACCATGGGGAACAGATACGTGACATATCTAAAATGAGCTACATTAGACCAATGTTACTATGGGAGTACCCCGATGTGATCTTGAAGTAGACTGGCTCGCTACCTTGGACGAAATCCATGCAAAAGATCAGCCTAAACAGGTGGAGACCTCCACCGAACCCCAACCAAGATATGTTCCCCAGATCTCCCTGCCTACACTCCCGTTGAACTCATTGACGAGAACAAATGCATCTGACTCTCCATTAATATGACCTTGATACGTGGGGTTCTGAATCAGTATTTCATTTGAGGTTGAACCAAGGAGGAAGAACCGTCCCCCTGATATGACGAAATCTCTAATCTTCGAGGACGTTGCATCATAGATCAATTGCTCATTAGACGTGAGTCTGATGACGTGGTAAGTCTGGTGAAGGTATACCTTATTGTCATAGACCCAAATCGATTCATACCCATAGTCTATGTGAGTTGAATAGGACCACTCCACATATCCGTCTATATCCAGTTTAAGCACCACTGTCTCTTCCTTTGAAGTTGTGACATTTGCTCCAAGAATTGCGATTCCATCACTCATGGCAGTAATCTCATTTATGCCCGTGAGTGTAAATGATCGAACCCAATCGAGGGTTCTGTTAGCACTTAATTTCACAATTCGGTAACGGGATTCATAATCTATCTCTCCCAAGAAATCGACTGATGTGCGAGCTAGAACATAGATCCCACCCAATTCGTCAACAACAATGTCGAGGCCGCGGTCGGACGAGGTACCCGATATCTGGATGTACTCGGTGTTCTCCCCATCTGGACTGAAAGCATAGATTGCGATATGCTCTGTCTTGAAGGATCGCCCAAAAGAACGGGTAAGATTGTACTTTGCAGAAGTCCCCTTCTCCGTTCCTACGACATAGATGTCGTCATCCGAGTCTACAGTTACGCCACGGAGATCCGGTAGATCATCTGCCATCCAGAGGATCTCGCCGCTGGGGGAAAGTTTGACCAACAGCCCACCACCAGTAATCGTCCTATTCTGTACCACGGTGCCTCCGTATGTGAGTATGAAGGCAATTAGGATATTGTCCTTGCTGTCAAGATCGTACCAAAGACTGTACCCATTGACGTAGATTGACAAATTCTGTTCCAAGGTACCGTTGCTACTGAATCTTTCAAGGAGCAATCCATCCTCGTTGGGATGCCCGTACGAGATATCAGTCCCATTCTCTTCAGTTACTTGGCCAAAAACGAGGACATCACCTGTGCTATCCACCATAATTGAGTCGAAGTAGTCAAGATCGGAGGAGTTGATGTAGCAGTATCCGTCTATCGTATGATTCTGAATCATACTGAAGTAGAGGGCCATGGGTATGGTGAACAGTAATACAATCAGAACAATACCTATACCTTTCACATTACAGTAGAGGGTTTGGATATATTTAAGGAAGTGAGAAAAATATTAGTCCCCATTCTCCAGTCGAGTGTTCACAGATTCCTGAAATGTATTCCGAACAGTGACGGGTAATCGAAGTCGAGTAATAATTGGGAGAGGGATAATTGATTCAAGCGTATTGTCTGTCATGATCTGCTATAATCGGAATCTTGGTGGTGGTTAGCACTTCCTCTGAGTACAGAAATCTCTGCTCATATATAAGTCTCCAATCTTATACCTCTCATCGGTATGAGCCATAACACTGGGGTCTAACAGGCCATGGGTCTGGTTATTCCGCCTCCAATGTCCACAAGGCACCTCCTGAACCCACCTGATCCACTTCCTGATGATCCACTCCCCGATGAT
>WAMJ01000069.1 GCA_015522385.1 Candidatus Heimdallarchaeota archaeon | reverse complement strand
GTATTAGCTACTGTGCCCAAGACCCCTTTCTGCCCTCATCGAGAAAGAGAAGGTACTTGATAAGAACCATACCACAAAGATCTACTCTGTCATTTGACATTTCCCTTAGATCCATGATTGCGTATAGTACGCACTATACCAATGAATGTACGGACAAATGTACGGACATCAACAACTCTGTACTCGGCAGGGCATTCGGGACGAACGGCAAGGGGTCCCAAGACATCAGGACACCAAGAGAGGAGTACGATATCCTTGACTCGGAGTACGCCTTCGACCTCGACCCGTGCGACTCGACCTCAACTCCCGGGTGGCTGGGCACCAAGTACCGGTTCAACCTCAATGACGGACAGGACGGGCTGGCCGAATCTTGGGAGATTGCTGAGTCCGTGTTCATCAATCCCCCTTGGAATGACATCAAACGCTGGGTCAGTAAAGCGATACGCGAGCTTGAAAACGACCACGTCAGGACAGTGGTGTTCTTCATCCCTGCAAGAGTGGAGACAAAGTACTTCCACCAACTCCTGCATACGTACCTGCTCGACCGTTGGTGGTTCATCCCTCACCGAGTGACCTTCGAGGACCACAAGGGGGCTTACGTCATCGGAATGACCGTCTTCGTCCTCCACAACAGATCCATGATGTACTACCGCTTTGGAAAAGGGTACGACCGCGATTACTGTTGCCCAACGGATCATAAATCGCCGTCCAAGAGTCACATCGACCGTTTCTTCCAGGAGGATTCGGCATGAGTGATTCAGTACCCTCCAAATTCCTCTCTGATTCTTCTCTCTCTAGAGAGAGAGAGTATCCTTCTTCTTCTTCTTCTTCTAGGGGTAAGTTTCTTACCCCCCTTGGAAATGGGGTAGAAGGGGAGAAGGAAGGAAGAGGGGGGATCACCCTCTCTCTGGCCATCCAGAATTACTACGGCATCTCCCACCTCGCCACCGATTCCATCAACGAGCTCAAACTGTTCAACCGCCACAAGGACATCATTCATGAATTCGAGATCCAGAAGGCATTCACATACTCCGGGATCTGCTTCATCCTGGGGAGGGACGAGAAGGACAAGACGGTCAAGAAGCTCATGCGACTGCTCGTGGCTCGTAAATTACTTCTGATATATCCTTGGAAAGGCACTGCGAAAAGGACGTTCGGTGTCAAGATATACTACACCCCAGACGCCACCCAGTCAGACATCGATCGAATCCTGTACGAGTACGAGGTAGAGGACGAACTCCGAAAATCCCAAGAGGATCGTGGGAGCAAGAAGAAGACTCCAGAGGAGGTAGTGCAGTACACTCAAAGGGTGAAGGAGCTGAGCAAAAAAGCAGCCATGGAGGAGCTGAAGCACCAAGAGTCCATGATAGATTCGAAGATCGAAGAGCGTATTGGGGAACTGGTGGCCAAGTGGGACACCCCGTACTGTCCGCTCTGCACCACATACACTCCTCCTCGGAAACTGAATCCTGCTGGACTCGACTCGGCTAAACGAGCCCATCTCCGCACTCATGATTTGGAGGTAAAGATATGACTAAACTCAAAAAGGCACTAATAAGGTATAACAAGAAGGTTGAGCGTGCGAGAAAGCAGTATAAAATACCCATGTACAGCTACTACCTCACGAAGATCTTCGCGATACTAGATGTGGTCGGTCGGAGCAAAGAATACCTCGATCTTGCCCCAGAGGTAGAACGATGGTATGCATTCTGCAGGGAGGGATCGTCATGATCATGTGCAACGTCGAGTACTGCCGAAAGAAGGCGGAGTACAAGCGGCTCGGACTCATGATCCTGGACCTCCCCATAGCGATCTACTTCTGCGAAGAGCACGTGCCGAAGAGCAGGGACGAGGAGGGCACGGTCCACTACGCGCCCAACACAGTGGAGCTTGGTCCCGAGCAGATCAAGGAGGAAGCAGAGTGATAGATGAGGTACAGCTGCAGGGCAGGAACTACGTCTGTCCTATCTGCCGTCACGTCACACCTTCGCTCACGAGGCTCATCTCCCACGGGAAGAAGTACCACGGTAGGCGACTGATCGTCGGGAGGTTCTGACCGTGTGTAAATGTGACTCACTCCCTCAAATCGAACGCAGGATGATCACGGACCTCCACATCCACTGTGCCCGCTGCGACCGAATCCTGTACTCCGACTTCCTGCTCATGGGTGGCAGTCCCTACTGCGACCGCTGCTTCGAGGAGATCATATGACAGCGAGATATATCTGGCACTGGCGGAGTCCGAAGATCCCCTCTATCCTACAGAAGGGGGAGGTGCTGCGACTAGTGACTGTACACGGAAAAGCCATCAAGGGCAGGAACGGGAACGTGCTCGTCGAAAGGCAGGACGGTACCAGGGTCGTCACCACCATCCAGGGAATCAGGAGGAATCGTACATGAGGCTCAAAGACGCACGGATCTACAAACCTCGCCCGGAGTTAAGCTATCGGCAAAACCTGCTTCAAGCCCGGATGATGGGCTATACTCATGTAAAATTCAGATACATCAGATTTGATGCATCACACAAATTCGGAGATTTTCTTATCCCACTTGCCTCCCATCGAGGCTTCGAATTACTTGTATTCGGGGTCTTAAGCGAAAAATGGTTTAGGGCATATTACGGCAGTGGGAAGAGCTCGAGAAGGGGCTGTAGAATATGCTGGGGTCCTCTCGCCAAATCACAGATCGGGACACTTGACGCGATGTGTCTTAGTTGCATATCGAAGAGGCGATGATGATCCCCCTGTACGTCCTCGAGCAGAAGTCCGCCACGTACCACCCCGAGCTCACGCTCCAGCAGAACCTGCTCCAGGCACGGATGATGGGGTACCAATACCTCGAGATACCCTTGATCATGCTGCTCGACCGATACATGGCCACCGAGTGGTTCTACATACCGCTGACCAAGGATCGCGGTAGCGTGATGACCAGGCACGGGCATTACCCAAAGTACCGCACCACGGGCTGGTGCAGGATCGGGTGCCCCAGCTGCGGGATGCTGCTGTCCAAGGAGGACCTGCGAAGACTGCACTGCTCCAACTGCGGCGACGACTCCGTATTACGCATGTATATATAGTGTGGTTAGTATGTGGACATGCCCCCTTCCGAGGGGGTACCCTCCCCCCACGGGGGCGTGTAAGTAGTACCCTAGAGGTCTAGAAACCAGCCTCTCCCGCCTTAATCTTCCAATACCCTGTCCAGCTTTACAACCATTAAGTTAACGGATTAAGTTATGATTAAGTAATGTGTATGTGGTCATAGCAACCCGTAAGAACAATATATTTTTGAATCACAAGGACGGAGACGCACTGCAGAAAGCACTTCTCACTGGCATCTACGACGGGGATCACTTCCTGGAGAAAAAGGGATCCAAGGTGACGCAAGCATGGATAGCCCGGCAATTGGGAGTGACACCTGCTGCGATATCGCTGCACAAGAAGCGTATGCTGAGTAATCAGGATCAAGCCAGGGATATAGTCGTCCACGAGCAACGCAGGGTTAAGCAGGAGATACTCAAACGTGTGATAGAGCCAGGGGACCTCCCTGCACTAACCGAAGAGATCAGCATCTATCACAGGTTGATGATCGCCAAGGCCGCTGGTTTTGTGGAGCAGATCGAGAAAGATCCCTCAAAAGCCGACGACGTGATGTGGCGTAAGCTGTGGCTTGACGCCATGAAAGAGACCCGATCCGCAATCAACGACGCCATCAAATTGTTTGGACTGGTGGATGATGATCTCGCCAACACCTTAGTGGTTCAGATGCACCACAAGCTCGAGAAGACGGTAGAGTTCATGCAGGAATTTGCACCGGAGTTGCTGACCAAGTATGTTGCTTGGCTTGATTCCGATTGAGCCATCTTGCCACTGTGTCCTTACTTACATTTATATCGAAATGTAGTGAAAGGAGGAATGCAATATTTCTGATACTCTCACCCTGCTCTCGCCAGTTCCATATATCCTCAAAGTACCGGTCCAATACGTGGTCTTTCTTCTTTCTTCCATCCCTGTTCCAATTTTTCCAGTAATAATATCTGCGACGGGAAAATTGAAGTCTTCTACAAATGCTTTTTATGGTTTCCCCTTTCCGCTTCCTGATATTTTCCACCAGTTTTATTTGTTCAAATCGCTTTCTAATTATTTCGGCTGTCTCAAAATGTTCGTGACAATTGGTAGTTTGATCTAGTTCACCCCCCTCTGACTGCACAAAATACCTATTTATTTTGGCATACTCGCGCAGTACTGCCTTCCTCTTATTTTTCGAATGCCCTACCCGTTGTATGATGCGCATCTTGGTCTCATATGACAACGGGTACTTGCGAGCAATCTCAGAGAGAGTACTGTTGATAGTCGAATCGACCACGAGCACAGGTGCACTGTGTGCAGCCACCTGTGCATATGGTACTTCGTACTCCCACCGTGGCCCAAGTACGGTCCCGCAATTTCGGCAGATCTCTTCCGTGCTCCAGATAGGTCGCGGATTGTTACAGCATTGCATGCATATGTTTTCTGGGCTCAATATATATTGACATGACATGGGACCCTCCAAATCTTCAAAAGATCTTGAGCCCTAAGAACTATATTGCGAAGTACGCACACAGACAGGCTGCCTTGGCTAATCTGATATATTTTACATTTCACGTGCTCGGCATTGACATCGCGGGGTGTCTCGAATCCTGCTCAAACCCGAGACATTTCCACGAGAGGTGGCTTGGAAATTATCTGAGACATAAACTGTGCTATATTTGCAGCGCCCGCCGGCACATCAAGACCACGGTAACTCAAGCGATTACTACGTGGGAATCGTTGCGAAAAAAAATTCAAGTCCTGGTGGTCATGAACTCGCACCCACAGGTTAAGGTATGGGCCCGCAACTACATGGCTATGCTACAGTATGCCATAGACACTCTGGGGCTGGACGTGCAGATCACCAAGAGCAACGAGACAGAGATCGAGCTCTCAAACGGGAGCATCGTCCACATCCGGAGCCTGACGTCGAAGATCCGGACACTTAGTCCTGACCTCATAATTGTGGATGATCTCCTGGACGAGAACCAGAACATCAGCTTTGAGAAAGCGGAAGGGGTATTCAGAGCCGCGATATTTGGAACCAGACAGGATCATACCCGAATCCTCTATGTGGGGACAATCTTACGACAGGGGGATGTCTTAGATCTCATCAGAACTGGACATATCCCTGGATGGCAGGGGGGCTCGTATCCCGCTGTACCCATGGGGCAACAGGACAAATTCAAGAAGTGGGTTGTCTGGTGGTTACAGGTCAAGCGACAGTATGATTCAATCAGAGAAGAAACAGAACTCGGTTTCGACGACTGGTATCACTCAATCTATGGTACAGATGCCCTTCCCCCCGAACCGGAAAGACCAACGGTGTTATGGCCAGAGGTCCGCAGTTTGGAGTATTTAGGAGACCAGTATCTCTCGCAAGGCCCGTATGTATTCGAAGTGGAATATCTGCTGAACCCGCTCTCCGATGAACTTGCCCTAGTTCCCCGACGGCTGATAGATCTGTGTAAGGATGAGGGCATAAGCATCCATGATTCCTTTGAAGGTACTTCTGTCATGGGTGTTGACCTGCAGATATCCACATCGAAGGACGCGGACTACTCAGTGTTCTTGACGATTGTCGGGCGTGATGGGAAGTACTACCTTGTTCATATGGACAGGCACCGAGGGATGGGCTACCAGTACCAGTTGTCCCGTATTAAGCATCTCTACGCTCAGTTCGGACACCAGCTCATCATGGTGGAATCCAACAGTTTTCAGAAGATATTGGCTCAGATGATGAGCAATGAGTACCTGCCGATTGAAGAATCCGTGACAGGCACCGAGAAGCACGACATGCAGACGGGCGTGCCTTCACTCAGACAGTTGTTTGAAAGTAAACAAATCGTGATTCCCTGGAAGGATGAGGACAGCCGTACCATGTTCCAGCCACTGGTACAGGAGCTAGCTGCATGGCAGTTTATCCGTGATAAAGGTAAATTTGAGTCGAAGGCTAAGCACGACGACACCACCATGGCCCTGTGGCAGGCGATCAAAGCGGTGAGAAAATATCAGTACTCAGGAATGACCCTGCTCGGTAGTATTTGAATAGCCCCACAATGCTTACGTGGGAATACTAGACAACATCAGATCGAAGATCATAGGGGTGGCATCCTCGAACTATAGGCAGCTTCGATCGGAGAACGAGGAGTTGAAAAAAGCTCTCGTCATGCAGGTCCCGTTCAGCCAGAGGAAGCTTGTAGGCACAATATCGGGGGGCGAGACTATCCAGATTCTCCCCAGGTCATACGACCATATGTACTATCAAGTGCTCAACAATGCTACTGCCAGACCGATGATTAATAGCCTGCGGAACGAGATCTTCAGGAATGGTTTGGAGGTGCCGTCCCTATTCGATTCCCGGTGCACATCGTGCGGTACAGACTACGACTACAAGCTGAGAGCATGCGAGAGCTGCGGTAGCACGAATATCATCGGGCCATCTGTATCTGACCGTGAGCTCCTGGAGAGATTCATCGAGGAGCCGGTCAACACGAACCACCAGCGTCTTATGGACGTGTTGAAGGAGTGCGAGCTGGACCTCGAGATAGTTGATGACATGTGGGTGATCGTGCAGCTGTCGTATTCACATGCTAAAGGCCTCATCTTGCAGAGGCAGATCGAGGAGATCTGGCGGGCACACCCCGGAAATATGGCATGGTCAATTGACGCGACGGGCAGGATAGGGCAGCACGAGTACACCTGCATAGATCACCGTGATGTCCGTAGTACCACTGATGGCATGTGCAGTATCTGCGGATCCATCCTGCACCCGGTGGTGGCGGTACAGTTCCGCCCAGGGACGCAGGACATAATCATGCGGTATATACGAGGAGAGGTGATTCACGAGTCCAAGTACGCCCCAACTGCTCACTACGGGTATCCGCCTGCACTCACCTTGTGGCAGCTCCTCATCCTGACGAATGCGCAGGAGCAGTACATGGCGACGTACTACCGGGAGAAGAAGGCACCGAACAGCATGCTCGGGATTCCGACCAAGAACCCGACGATGCTGAAGACATTCATGGAAGAGATGAAGGAGAAACTTCGGAAGGATCCACACGAGATCCCGTACTTTGCATACGACCCTGAATCCAAGAATGCACCCCTGCAGGTCAAGTTCGATCTTACCCCTGCAGAGATGCAGTTTCAGGCTGTTCGGGATGAGGCACGGCAGCGGATGGCCGCGTTCTACGGGGTGAGCCCTATCTTCCAAGCGGATGTCTCCCAAGGTGGAGGGCTAAACAATGAAGGCTTACAAATCACCGTCACGAACAGAGCGGTATCATACGGGCAGGAAGTGCTCAACAGGGTGCTCCAGCAGATCTGCCAGTTAATAGGTGTGACCGACTACACGATCAGGTTCAGACCGAGCGAGGAGCAGGATGAGGTTGCCGAGCTTGATCTGAAGCTCAAGAAGGCACAGCATGCACAGATGATGCAAAATCTCGGGTTCAAAGTGTCCCTCACCGGTGACATGGAGTTCAGCTTCGAGGAGGATACGGAATCCAAGGAGATGGATTCGTTCTTCGCTGAGCTCGAGGGAGCAATGAGGACCAAACCTTTCCAAGGAGCTCCCCTGCAGAAGGCGGATCACTACTCGTTCACGCAGAATTATCCCGACTGGGAGTGGAAGCAGGACTACGACTTCGTGAAATTTGAGGACATCGGCATCACAGAACTCAAGGTCCATCCTGACTTCGAGATCAAGGAGGAGGATGTGAAGAATGGCTCTCCGAGGGTGAGACCAAAAACGCTGGAATTCTACACCACCCAGACCTCCATGGACCCACTGGTCGTCGATCAGAATCTGAATCTCCTCGATGGACATCACCGGTTGTATGCTCTGAGGCAGAAGGGGCAAGACATGATCAAGGTAGCGGTTGTGAGGCCAAGGGTCGTTAACAAAGGTGAGAGACTCAAGGCTCCTCCAGGGGGTGTGACGATACGAGGTAAGTTCTACAAAGGGGGGATGTTCATCCCCAAGAACGTCGTCGAGAACCTGAGCAAGAAGGAGAAAAAAAAACTTGAAGACCCAGATGAGGATAAGAAATCAGAAGAGACCTCATCGGTTCAGTCTCTACAGGATAGGGCAAAACAACTGATCCACTATCTGGAAACGCAGCCAGAAAAGCTTGAGAAGATGAGCGCAGATGAGGTGCGGACAATTCTGGACAATGTCGAAGTTCTGGATAAATCCACCCCAACCGAGTTGAACCGATATGCTAAAATTCTGTATACTAAAGGGATATACTCTGATTCGGACAACCCTCCCAAACTCTTCAGCAAGCCGGTGATTATCAACAGCGCTCTTTTCCATGGGACCTCCTTCAAGGGGGAGAAGCTCCGATCCATCTTGAACTCTAAGATAGGGCTTAGTAGAGATGATATTCTGAAATTGGGCAAGGGTTCGATCGGTGTCTATGTCACAACTAATCTCAATGCAGCCCGATATTACGGTGAGGTCATATTTGAGATTGATCATAAGATCTCAGATGAGCATAATTTCTATATAGATCGAGATCCTTTCTGGGAGAATGCAGGTGAGTTCATCTCGCAACAGGACTGGGATCAATTTTACTCGCGAAAACCCATTCCTGCAGAATTCATACTGTCAATAAGAGTTTTGAGGTCCCGGCTCGGGGGGGACAAGGATTACAAGATTGACGGGGAATACTACATACTGTCCACTGACCAACTAATATCTTTATTAACGTAAACGCACATAATATAGCAAATGGATAAAAAAGACCCACTATCGCTCCAGAGTCTAATGACAGAGGTTGAATTGAATGCCGAGGAAGAGCTATCCGATGATGAGGCATTCGACCGTGCTCTCAAGCTTAGAGCCCAAAAACTGAAGGAATTAAAAGCAGCCTCACAATGACTGTGTGGAGAAATCAACACTTGAGCAACGTTTCATCAACTCATTCATCGATGCATTCCGGAAATATATCCTGAATAAGATTCAGACATCAGGAATAAATTCAATCGAATACGAGTGGTATGACATCCGCAAAAGATTTCGTCAAGAATTCCTCAGGAGATCCCAGAACCATATCTCGCGTATTATTGGGCTCACTGCTCCTGGGGAGTTGTACTTGGTGAGATACTGGCAGCGGTCAAAGTTCCCCTACGCAATAGATCTCATGCTAGAGCGGGTGAAGAACGAGATCCTAACTAATTCCGAAGTACCTCTGAAACAGAGGCTGAATACGCAGATGAAGCTCTTCAAATCTGTGGTCAGAACCGAGTCGCAGCACATCTCGAACAGCAGTAGGGAATGGGTGTACCGTGACAGGGACCCCCTGAATCGCTACAGATATGTCTGGGGAATACGGCGGGATCATCGCACCTCACAGCAGTGTCTGGAGATCGCAGCTCGTGTGGATGAGGAGAAGAGGATGAACCGTGAAAAGGGGGTGCGTCTGGACCGACTGAAGAGCATAGTCCGTGAGGTTGCGATGAAGTATGCTCCAGACTACCCTTACCGGGAGTGGGTCCCGCACTACAATTGCAGGTCGAAGCTCAGGAGGATAATACTATGAAATTCACAATAGATGATAAGTCAGCGAGGGACTTCGGGGACTGGCTGCAAAACTCCATTGACGATCTTGTAGAGTACTACGCTGACGCTCTCGCCGATTACATACTGCAGAAAGCTCAGGAATATCTGGAGAATGGCCCACTGGAGAATTCCAGAAATCCATACGGTGGAGCTACAGACACGGGAGAGCTGGTGAACTCCGGGTTCATCATAGGAGGGGAGGGGCGGAGAACCATTGAGTTCATCGCGGAGCACGCCAGTTATATCGAGTACGGCACATCCCCTCACATGCCACCCGTAGAGCCATTGATCAGGTGGGCGAAGCGTAACAAGATGAAGAATCCAAAGGCTGCGGCGTGGGCTATAGCTAAGCGTATCGCAAAGGAGGGTACACCTCCCAAGCCCTTCCTGCGACAGGCATTGGAGGCGGCGAGGAGCAATGCTCGGCTAATTGCGGAGGAAGCTGTTGCAGAATACCTTTCTAGCCTTTAAATAGCTCGCTCTAATACTACCATGAGCGTTAGCCCAATGTACGAGATGTCCCTCCTCACCAAGGCAGAGGACCGCACGTTCAAGGGCATACTAACCACTACTAACTGCGACAAGAAGGACGACTGCGTCACCAAGAACTCTATCTATAACGCAGCCAAGATACTCAACCGGCGAAATGTGCCACTAAACTACCAGCACAGCAATGTGGCCGTAGGTGAGGCCCGTAACTTCCAGGTCATGTCCTTCGACGAGATCCGGAAGTCATACCCCCAGGATGCGCCCCAAGGAGATGGTCTGGCTATCGTGTTCGACGGAAAAGTCTACGATGACATGATGACCGACGACATGGCATGGGACGAGATCGAGAAGGGGATCATCAGGGGGTTCAGTCTTGGCGGAGTGGCCACGAAGAAGCCACGACCTGACCAGAAGAAGGATCTAGTTAACCTCGGAGCATTCGAGGTATCGCTCACCCGTGACGACACCCGTCTGAATCTTGACGCAGTAATACTAAAAAAAGGTGAACAGATGACAGAGAATGAAACTCCTCCAACAGAGGAGCCACAGACTATCCAGAAGATGGAGACCCCAGAGAATGGCGGTGTACCCGAGGTGTTCAGCGAGATGTTGAATCTCCTCAAGAGCATCGACAGCAAACTGGGTGATTCTCCAGCAGATGACCCAGAGACCCCGGTCGAGAAGATGGAGCAGTGCAGCTGCCAGCAGCCAGAGACCGCTGTGCAGAAGTCCGAGGACATCGGCAGCATCGTGGCTGCAGCCCTCCAGGCAGAGCTCCAGAAGCTCGGACTGACAAACATCCAGAAGAGCGCCACCCCCTCGGTCTCAGTACAGGTGCAGAAGCCCATTGACGACCCCGCAGTTGACAAGGAGAAGCTCAACGCATTCATCTCTGAGCACGCGAGAAGGGGTACATTCCCCGACGATGAGGACTTCGATCAGTTCTTCGGAGGTAATTTCAGATGAATCAGCCACAAATCATACAGAACCCCAAAGGACTCATCCAGAAATCTGCACAGATGTTCGTGCAGAAACCGAATGAGTTCAACGCACAGATCAACAGGCAGTACCAAATTCTTAGGAAATCAGGGTACAAATTCAAGACCATTCGGGACATGGAGAGGTTCTTCTATCCGTGGATAGACCAACCCGAAATCCTCCAGAAGGCAGATGACCCGTGGCTGAGTTCCACAACCGGATTCCGCCAGATCACCTACGGACAGATTG
>WAMJ01000068.1 GCA_015522385.1 Candidatus Heimdallarchaeota archaeon | reverse complement strand
GCTGGAGATCGAGTGCGATGACCTTCGCACCTGCCACACTGGCAAACTGCACCACATTGATGCCGACACCACCACAGCCGATGACGACCACCACATCACCTGGACGAACCCTTGCTCTGTTGTACACAGCGTGGTACGGGGTGGCGACTGCGTCTGAGACGATTGAGAGCTCGACGAGATCCAGACCTTCGGGTACCTTCACGATGTCCTTTGCCTTTACCGCTATGTACTCAGCGAACGCCCCGTCGATGTGATTACCCAGCATTTCCTGTCTGCTGCACAGGGTCTCCTTACCCACTAGGCAGTACTTGCAGTTACCACAGGTGAGCACGGGAGGGATGAGTACCGGATCGCCCACCTTGAACTGGGTTACCCTCTCTCCTAGTTCGTGGACATGGCCACTGGCCTCGTGTCCGAGAATGAGCGGGAGCTTTTTGTAGGTCGGCACACCCTCGATGTAGCCCTCGTCGGTGTGGCAGATCCCACAGGCCACGACCCTGATTAGGATCTCATCGGGACCAATGCTTGGGACAGGTACGTCCTTCACCACTAACTTGTGCCTATCCTCGAGGACAGCGGCTTTCATCATTTCTACCATAGGTCACTGGAAATGCACTACTATATATACTATTTTCGGCTGAGGTCTGAATTGCTAATCCTGCCGATCGCGGCACAAGCTGGATTGAGAAGAAGATGACCAATTCGGTTTACCAAGTCGGTTAGGAAAACCGATACGTGATAGAAAGGAGATGCTATGCGATACCCTCAGCCCCGGAGAATAACTACTTGCGTTCGACCACGAAGGGGAACCTCTCATCCACTATTCTGTCAGCTTGGTCATAATGAGTAGAATCGATCATATTTGAGGGGTTGGAGTGGTGGAGCTCCAAGAACTGCTGCACGAACTCGGTCAGTGCATCTATTACCACATTGCTGACTTCCGACACGAAGAGGATAAATGTGAGGTCCTCAGAGCGTTGTATGACAAGGTGTCCCTCCTCGAGAACGATGTCCCGGATTGTGACCTCCCCGAGCGACTCGCTAAGCACCATAGATATCCCCTGGATTGCGCTTGTGAACAGTTGGTCATTGACCTTCTTGGACTTCTGCCAGTGGTAGGAATACACATTGATCCCCGACTCGCTCTCGATTGCGTAGATGCTGTAGACATTGAACGGCAGGATGAATGCTAACTTTGGCTCTTTGTGGAAGGCGTAGGCCATCAGTACAGAGGCGAGCCCAATTACAAGATAGTCACTTCCAGGAAATATCCAGACGAGACCTGAGATAAATGCAAGGGACGCTCCCGGTCCTGCGAGTATGGCGGATAAAAGGGCCAACTTCGCATATTGCCTCGTGGATTCCGGGGAGTTCATGTAGAGCTTGACCATGTAGAAGAGCCAGAGATAGCCACCAAGTCCGAAATTCAGGGATCCCCAGAAGAGAAAATTCCCGCGGAGAATGGGACCCACCTCTCCGATGACAGAGAGATTGTAGCCTACAGACCCCTCGTCGAAGGCAGTGATGACGAGCCCAGTTGTGACAACCACAGATACTCCAAACTTCCAGAGGTCTAGATCCAGTCTGCTGATGGAATCAAGGAGAATGACTATTGAGAAGAGGAGTGGAGCACCAAATATCACACCCAGCCTGTAGACGAAGAGGTCAAGGGTCAGGTAAGAGTAGGCGAGGAGCAGCTCACCACCGACGAGGAATAGCCAAGCCATCCCCATATACAGACTGTGCCTGTACCTATAGAGTTTGTAGTTGTACATCGAGAGTATCACAGATAGCAGAGTTGGCAGCGCACTTCCAAACAAGATCATGGTGCCAACTGTTATCACACATTACAATAATTTTTCCAGATAATAAAATTGGCGGTATGTCAGAAAATGAGATGTTATTCCAACTTGCCAAGTACGGAGTCAAGCTTCTCTGTCAACTTGTTGAAGACCTCAATGTCCTCCATCAGATCGGACATGACCGCAGCGATCTCCTCTGAGGAAGCAGAGTTCTCCTCGGCTATGGCAGAGATGTCCTCCATCCTCTCGGATATCCCCTGAATGTTGGAGAACGAGAGCTCCTTGATCCGCTCGATTACCTCCTCTATCTGGGCAACAGTGTGGTTGGTCTCTTCCGAGAGCTTTCGAATGTTGTTGGCCACCACGGCGAATCCCCGTCCGTAGTCACCTGCCCGTGAGGCCTCGATACCAGCATTCAGGGCAAGGATGTTGGTCTGAAGCGATATCTTCGTGACCTGCTTGGTGCGAATGTCGATCTCCTCAACCACATCAGAGAATATCTTGCGGGTGTCCCTTACTAATTCAACCGCCTTGAGGATCATCTCAGACTGGATATTTGTGCCCTCTGCCATCCCGTTTGTCGCAGAGCTCACCTCTTCTGTGGAGTTGAGAACATCTGGCATCCTCTTGCTCAGTTCCGAGAACGTCTCCTGTATCACCCTGCTCTGCATTGTGACCCTCACAAGATTCTCGGTGAGGACGTCAAGGATCTGGTTGATCGTCGATGCAATCCTACCGTAGATGTAATCGTCCAAGACGAAGTCGTCGGTTATACGTGCACTGTAATCCTTCGTGGATATCTGTTCTCTCAGACGCTCGAAGCTGTCAACATAGGGGTCAACTGTGGTGAATGCGGCTTTGAATATGACGAAGATGTAGACCAGTGTAGGTCCCGTAAAGAGGGGGAGTCTGAATGGGATCTTTGCGGGATTGGTACTTGTCTGCCCGTAGTAGGTGAAGAGGGCAGAGGAAAAAATGGCAGTGAGGAGTCCTGGAAAGATATGGTTGAGAATTTTTCGACGAGAGTCATTCTTCCCAAGTATCCTCAGGAGAACGAAATAGAAAATTACCCCCAGGAGAGGAACCTGTAGGAACGCGGTGAAGATACTGATGGCACTCTCCGATCCGTACTCAATATAACCCGGTTCTGCCTCGAAGAACGAATCGGCCCAGAACGGAAGTGTGAAAATATATATCGGGTAAAGGGTCTCCACGAAGTGGTACCACTTGGTCCCAAACGTATTCTTCTTTTCAATTTCTTTGGTCAATTATAGTAATTCGAGAATTATCATTTATATCTATTTTGAGAAAATATTAGAAGATAAATCATTTTTTATTCTGTAATGATATCGCAGAACTATCTCAGGCTTATCCAAAGGATCGCGGCGAAGGCGAAGGTCTCGATGACCTCGAGGACAAACATGGGCATCCCGATTAGTGCCTGAAAGTCCATCATGCTGAAGAGGAGGTAGAGTGCCACCAGCTTCTGCACGACGAAGACGCCGGCGAAGATGAGGAGACCGAGGTTGATGCTCGCCTGTATCCTCCTGTAGTTCTGATAGTAGACGCCGAGGAGGGCGAGGAGCAGGGAGAGGTTCAGGAACGTAATTCCTATCGCGAGGTACATCATTATTGCCATGGTATCATTTCTCCAAGTTGATTTTGTTCCAGATCTGCAGGAACTCATCGTAGTTCTTCAGGACTGCCTCCTCGAGGAAGTTCACCTTGCCATAGCCGTCGCCTTGAACGGAGATGATATAGTTCTTCTCTAGGACATTGAGGTGGTGTACGACAGTCTTGTAGTCGAGACCGAGGTGCTTTGAGAGCTGATTTGCGTTGTACGGGCGGTCGTGCAGAGCGTGGATGATCCTCGCCCGATTGATTCCGCCGCGTGTCCCGGCTATCAGGTACCACAGCAACCTCTTCATCTCAACTGTCTAATCTACTACCTCCTCTAATACTTATCCATTAGCTCAGTCTATTTCCTGAACTTCCTGACCACAATCATCAGCGAAAAGATCGAGAGGAGCGTGACGACGAAGGTAGGACCGGGCAACGAGCTCTCGTTTCCTGAGGTACTGAGTGTCACCATCCCTGTGGCGAACCCGGATGTCATATCGTCCATGGAGTAGGTCACATGGTCAGTAGCATCTGCAGGTATTGTGCCCATCAGGGGGTGGAATTGGAAGGGAGCAGGGTCGTTGTCCATCCGGGGCTCGATGGTGATGGCTGTCTCCATACCAGCGATGTCGGTGGGGAAGCTCAGACCGCTCGGCGCATTTGTGAGGAAGTCCTCTCCGGGGAAGGGAGGTCCCGCCTCGGTGGAGGAGTATCCGTCGAAGTTGTCGGCGACGTCCGCCTTGTCAAATGTCCCCGTGGTCACAGGAACTCCGTCAAAGATTACCCATCCTTCATACGTCCAGTCTGTCCCGGTGAGGTCGGGAAGCGTGAGACCAACTGCGGGCGATCCGGATTCAAGGCTGAGATACCAGATCCCTGAGTTCTCGTTGGTGTCTGCTCCGTTTGTCGGTGTGGCAAGGATATACTTACCGCCAATCGAGCTGAAGTCCTTGCCGATGTTGTGGGTAAGCGTTGCCTTCATGTCTGTGAAGTCACCAGCAAGGGGCTTAATGGAATTTGGAGTGGAGTCCGTGTCGCCCTTCTCCTCGAGGCTGAGGACGAACTTCGTGACTTTGGAGATATCTACTCCGCTGACACTGAAGTCCGACTTGTCGTTGCCGTCGAGATCGGTGATGTCACCGTCGCTTCCAATGGTAAACTTTCCGGTCGATATTGGGGAGCCATCAACGATGAGCCACCCCTCGTAGTGATCTTCTCCTGGGTTGGCGAGGTTGGTAAAGGACAGTGAGACTGTCACCTCTTCGCCACTTACCAGAAATGGTGTTGTCAGTAGCTGGATGACCAACACGAGGTTGAGCATCGCGAATAATTTTCGTTTCATGTGTATTACCCTATTGGTAAGCTATCAATCTCGATTGTTTAAAATAGCATTTTGCCAGATTAGACCAGCTATCCCCGCAATTCGTACAGATTCACACCCGGGTTATACCCAAATCGTACCCGAATCGGGGACGATGACAACAAGTCCTTGACAACTCCGCTGAAGTCAATGCTTAAAGAGCAACGGAAATATCATAGACTGTGACTGAGCACGACGACGACATGAGCTATGACGAACTAGAGGTCAAGCCCCGTTCGGGAAAGGTGGTAGAGGTGAAGAAGATCAGGGAGGACATCTACCTGATGAGACTGGAGCTGAGCGAGCCGATGAGGTATTTCCCAGGGCAGTACATCCTCGTGGACCACGACGTGGATGGGAAGCGTGCGGTGAGGGCGTACACCTTCGTCTCCTCCTCTGCCGACCCCAACTCGATCGAGCTGGCCATCCAGAGAACGGCCGATACACTGACCAGCCACTTGATCACCAGCAAGACGGAGGGTAGCACCTTCGATTTCAGAGGACCTTACGGGCACTTCGTGTGGACGGAGAAGATCCCCGCGGACACGCTGTCATTCGTCGCAGTAAACATAGGCATCAACCCCTTCATCTCAATGCTGAGGTATATAGAGGAGCGTGCCATCCCCGTAAAGGTCAGGTTGTTGTACCATTGGGACAGAGACGACGGTTTCGGCGATGTCCCCTACAGGGAGGAATTGGACAGGCTGGTGGGGAAGATCGACCTCACGTACATGGTGGTGGATGACATCAACTCGATGGACAGGATAGAGGAGCACATCAACTCCGACCTGCTGTACATCTGCGGGGAGAAACGTGTGACCAACCCGTTCGTGGAGAGGCTTTCTGATTTGGGTATTGAGTACACTAAGCTGGAGCAGTGGTTCTAGACATAGGTCTGTAGGTAGTAGATCCCCACCGAGGCCAGTTGGATGAACAGGTTATCGGTGAAGCTGTAGGCAACCATCTCTAGGACTGTGAACCCAACTGCGTATGCGAAGATGACGGGGATCGAGATCCCGAGAGCGTAGTGGGTATTCACGAACAGCAGGCTGGCGCCCGAGCCTGCCATGACGGCGAGACTCCCCAGTATCGACTTCCTGTTGAATACATGGAAGGTCACCCTACCGAATGGTCTGCCCATGACCTCCCCCATCCCGTCACCGAAGGCCAGCACAAAGCTGGAGAGCACGAATACCCACCTCTGGAAAAAGATGAGGATAAGAATTATGAAGAACAAGGTGAGAGCATTGTTCACCTGCAGAGTCATAGGGCTTTCGCCATCACGGACACCACTCCTGATGACGGTGTTGATGTCATACGAGGTAAAGAGTGTGAAAACGACATTTAGCAGGACAAATACCCCAAGACTATATCCCATGGACTGAAGTGTAGGGTGGATAACTGCGTAGACCCCGAGCAATCCGTAGAGGACGATGTGGTAGTATTTCCGTAGACCCCATCCTGGTATTCCCCGACGCTCCAGTCTCTTCCCAATGAGAATGAAGACAAACGGAAGTCCACCAAGGAGCAGGTTGACCCAACTCACCATAGAACCATAGTGTATATCAAGTTATTAATGATTTCCCGAGAAGGCAATACTAGTGTATTCAGATATGATGCTTGCGTGGGAGTTCTTGCCTACAGGGTACTTCAGGATTTCCAATTTTAATTATAGGGATCGTTGAGACGACGTGTGTCACACGCCTGGAGCGACTCCACTCGTAGCATTTCAACCCTAATTCTTGGAATCTAGCCGTTGAGACAACGTGCAGATCACTGTGAACATGTACTACCCGTTGGTCAATTTCAATCCTAATTCTAGGAATCTAGCCGTTGAGACCGCTCGTTACCTACCCACGCAAGCGGGGAGGACAATACATATTTCAATCCTAATTCTAGGAATCTAGCCGTTGAGACAGGAAGTAATCAAAGAGATCCTGCTATATGTATACACATTTCAATCCTAATTCTAGGAATCTAGCCGTTGAGACTCAGGATGTGGCTGCTCTTCGACCTCCACCCCCTGCGATACATATTTCAATCCTAATTCTAGGAATCTAGCCGTTGAGACAGCTTGATCAGTTGTGTCTTGTTCATATGTGTTCAATCCTGATTTCAATCCTAATTCTAGGAATCTAGCCGTTGAGACACCTTACGAAATAACACGTTCAGCTGAACAGGAACAATTTCAATCCTAATTCTAGGAATCTAGCCGTTGAGACTTACCATCCTGATCTGATCAGCACCAATACCCTGTAGCATCGATTTCAATCCTAATTCTAGGAATCTAGCCGTTGAGACTATACCGCTGGAGTCCTTCAGATACTCTCAAGCGTGGAATCATTTCAATCCTAATTCTAGGAATCTAGCCGTTGAGACTTAATTTTCTCTGTAGATAACAAATCCTCGGGTTGTGGATTTCAATCCTAATTCTAGGAATCTAGCCGTTGAGACAAT
>WAMJ01000067.1 GCA_015522385.1 Candidatus Heimdallarchaeota archaeon | reverse complement strand
TTGTATTCACATCCGTGCCAGATGAGGTCTCGGATGTGCGGGAAGTGAACCTTGAAAGTCCGAGATCATTAATCTTCCACTTGTATGTCTGGATGATATACTGCCTTGCGGACTTGGCTGCGGAACTGTACCTTGATCTCCCGGCGTCAAACACCACCGATTCCTGCAGGGTAAGGTTACTCCATCCAATCAGGAGTGAGTCGTAGTTCTCCGTTGAGAGGGATGCTTCATTGAACATCATCTCCATGTTCACGACCGAGGAGACATCCCACGTACTGATGTTCTGGTCGAATGCACGAGCCCTGTTGAACATGTATCCCATCTCTTTAACGTTGGACGTGTCCCATAAGCCGATGGGCTGGTTGAAGGAGTAGGCCCCGTCGAACACGCCCACCATATCTACCACGGACGATGTGTCCCACATGCTTATGTCTTTGTTGAAATCTGTCGCTTGGTTGAACATACCCCTCATGATCTCAACGGACGAGGTGTCCCAAGAGCCAATAGGTCGGTTGAAGGAGGTCGCGTCTTGGAACACGTAACTCATGTCTGTCACCGAGGAGACATCCCACGACCCAATAGGTTGATTGAAAGAGCTGGCCTCCTCGAACATCCCCCACATATCCGTCACAGAGGAGACGTCCCAGCCAGAAATATCTTGGTTAAAGGAACTGGCTTGGTAGAACATCCTTCTCATGAATGTTACCGAGGAGACATCCCATGAGCCAATCGGTTGGTTGAAGGAGCTAGCTCCACTGAACATCTCTCGCATGTATGTCACTGCAGATACATCCCATCCGTCCAAGGGCTGGTTGAAGGATCTGGCTCCACTGAATGTCCACCCCATAAACCTAACAGATGAGACATTCCATGATCCAATGGGTTGATTGAAGGAACGAGCACCTAAGAACATGCTTCCTAGACCCTCCACCGAGGATGTGTCCCACATGCTTATGTCCTGATTGAAGGAAACGGCACCCTTAAACATAGTGTCCAACTGTGTCACCGATGAGATATTCCAAGAGCCAATAGGCTGATTGAAGGAAATGGCTCCGCTGAACATATAGACCATGGTTGTTACCGAAGAGACATCCCATGAGCCAATCGGTTGGTTGAAGGAACTGGCACGTTCGAACATAAAGCCCGTGTCAGTAACCGAGGAGACATCCCATGAGCCAATCGGTTGGTTAAAAGAGCTGGCTCTACTGAACATATAGTACATGGAAATGACAGATGATGTATTCCATGAACCGATCGGTTGGTTGAAGGAACTGGCACGTTCGAACATGTAATCCATATTACGCACTCTTGATACATCCCACGAGCCGATTGACTGGTTGAAGGAGCTGGCTCCACTGAACATCCCCCACATATCTATCACGGAAGAGACATCCCATGAGCCAAGGGATTGGTTGAAGGAGCCGGCATCTTCAAACATGGCATTCATAAAAGCTACGGAGGATGTGTTCCACGAGGACATGTTTCCATCAGATCCCAGATTTCTGGCATTGGCAAACGAGTATTGCAGATCTGTCGTTCCGCTGAGGTCGGGAGCATCTTGGGCAGAGAGTACCATGTTCTCGGCACCGTAGAAGTACCTCCCGGTGTTCCCAAGGGAGATGTTACCCCACTGTGCGATCTCGTAGATCTTCAGGCGATCGCCTCCATTGTTGAATTTCCACCCCTTGAGAACACCCTCTATTGTCACGACGTACACACCAGAGACGTTGTAATTGTGAGTTCTCTCTGCTTGATCCCATGAGGATATTCGGTCGGTCGTATTGTCCCCCCAGTCGACCGTGAAGTTGTAATTCCCCGAGGGATCAAGGGGGAGAGTAATCTGTGTCGAATTGCTTCCACCGGGCTCGGAGGTATTCCATGCAGAGACAAACGAGTCAGTTGATACGTTGCTGAGATCGATGTTAAGTGGTGATCGGAAGCTCTGTGAGGTAGGGTCTGTCAGTGTATCACCGAGGTTGATGTCTTCCTCGGACACTTCAGACGTGTCCCAGTCTCCTCTGTTCAAGTCTAGAGGAATTGGATATTCTGAGGTTTCGTTCAGATACCCTCTGGAATTGTCAGGTACGTTTACCACTAGTCCTGTCAGGATAATGAATCCCAATAGTGTGAAAATAAACCTTTTATACATATTGATGGGATATCGGGGTGTACAATAAAAATATTTTTACAAACGGATGGATTATTCTGACAAATCTCCTCGGGTGTACGTATGGCTCGAGGTCCACAATTAAAGATACGCCCCTATAACTAAATGTGCAATTTACTGTGCCCAGAAATTCATGGAGAAGGAGTAGATCACCAACCCTTATATCAGTGTGATGACCAGTGCCATTGTGGGACGTGTACTGGGTACCATAGTCATCCTTCTGATCATCTCCGTGACCTCCCAAGCAGTTGTGCAACCGGTCTCAGCCGTACGAAGTGGGGAGGGTCGGAGCTTTGACACCGTCTTCACGATATCACGGTTCAGCCGGGAGATCTACGCCTCCGGCTCTGAGTCCAGGTCACCGTCGGTGGAAACGGACGCCTCGGGAGAGATCGAGGTGGAGTTTCAGAAGTTCGTCGAACTTGCCCCCTTCGACATCCCCATCCCGTCGTACTACATGTCCTCGGGCAACAGCACAATCACCGTCACACCGAGCAGGACGGTCTACAACTACAATGATCAGCTGAGCTACAGATGCGTGGGACTGTCTGCCAATTTGGTACTCCCGTACTGGGTGGGCGACACACAGGACGAGTGCGTGCGGCAGAACCTGTACTCCTCCATTCTCACTCCCCTCTACCATCCCTCCGGTTTCCCGAACAACAGTGAGTTGCTGCGTGTGATCTCGCAGGACAATGTGCACACCAGTGGCAGCAGTGTGCTCTCACTGTCTGATATGGCGGCCATCTTTGGAGACTATGTCTTCGTGGACAGCGATCCCTATACCTACAACTACGAGCTTTCTCTGAGCAGGAACCTGCAGACCATGGGGTACTCCCTGAGGACGTGGCTGGATGTCAACCGCACAGAGCTGATCTCGGAGTTGTTGACAATGAGTAACGCCCCGACGGTGTACGGGAGATTGGAGACAACGCAGGAGGTAAGGTACAGCAGGCAGAGCGGCTGGATGATCTTCTACGCCTTCAGCGTGGAGTACGAGCTCATAACGGAGGGGAGTAGCTCCTCAGCCGTACCACCTGCGCTGAGGTCGGACCAGGATAATATCACGGTCAGGGTGGTCAACACCTCCAACTCCCCGTTCGACATCCTGCCGCCACTGACAGTCTGGACTCCGGCACTCGTGGTCGCAGCAGTGACCATTCTGGTGGCCCTTCGGATCAGGAGAAGGAGACACAAGGGAAGAGAGGAGCTGTATCCCGAGGAGTAAAACGTGCACAAAAATAGAGAAGTGCATTCCTGTGACAACATTTGATGGGAATAACCCTTAATAACTTTACGCCACATGGGAGACCATGGGAAGATGGTTGGCCGTCGGGATGATCATTCTGCTGTTCACGCAGTCCGTCTCGGCGATAGAGCCGGGGGTAAAACGCAGGTACAGTTACGACAGAGAGATCAGCACAGGAGAGACCGAGATCTACCGAGATCAGCCAGAGGTCTATAACATAGGGGTTGGAGGGAGTGGAAGCGGTCCGCAGGACGTGGAGTTCCAGCAGTTCGTTGAGAGCGACAACTTCGATGTCCCCGTTCCCCAGTACTATCTCGACGATTTCGGGGAAGGCAAACTGGTCGTGGTGGACACCCCTGTGATTGGGTATGGTAACTCAGCAGACAGAACGTGTCCGAGTACCTCCACCGGGATTAACTGGACTTTTAACAAACCGGTCATCCCCTACTGGATGGGGGAGAATATGGAGAGTTGCCTCAGGGAGAACATGTACTCTGCCTCGCTCACCCCTGTTTTCAGCCCGGAGACCTTCCCGCAGAACAAGACGATAGCAAGGAGGATAGCCACAGAGGAAAGCCCCGACATATCGGTGGAGCAGCCCTTCACACTTGTGGGTCTGGACGAGCCAGTCTTCACGTACAATGCACACCTCAGTTTCTTCTCTGGAGATGACAGGGTCAGATACTCACTGACTGCAGAGCTCGAAGTCGACCGGTCGAAGCTCATCTCTCGGATGTTCACGAAGAGCCCTCTGCCCAGCGCCTTCGGAGTGTGGGAGGTCTCGCAGGAGGTAGAGTACGACCAGAAATCGGGGTGGATGCTGTACTACCAGGATAACCTGACCATGGAGTACATTCACCCGTCCAACACGAGTTCCGCTCTTGCAGGTGAGTACAGGAGGCACTCTTTCACCATGGAGTACCGCCCGGACTACTTTGCAAGCACACCCATTACCGAGATATTCATTGGTTCAATCTCGGTATTTGCCCTCCTCCCAATCCTTGCATTCGTCCGGAAGATGAGGAGGAAGAGGGTGGTTCCAGAGGTGGAGATGAATCTCTACCCCGAGGATGAGATTCACGAGTAGACGTCAAATACTAGATTATCCAGTGATACAATGCAGACACGGTGAGCCATACATCTCTGCGAACACGAACCAGAGATACGGGAAGTGAGGATCTGATACTGATCTAGAGGGGAGGGTCAGGAGCTGAAGTAAGGGAATATCCCAATTCCTTCCTACTGAGATGAATATTTGGATGAGATACTCTGGGTCGCAGGATTTGTTCTCTTGGATCTCAGGAAGAGGAAATCGAGAGTGTTCTTGGTCAATTAGTCCCTCTACGTAAGATGGTCGTCGACCAACTGCTCTCTGGACTGAAAAAAATTACTGGATACGATGGTTTACCACGTGTGTATCCACTCGAGGTTGCGGGTGTTGTTTCTCAGTTCATTCACCACCTCGGGAGCTGACCTTTCTAGCCTCTGGAAGAGGAAGTACTCCATCTCGACTCCGGCGACGTACCTGATCATGTCGAGGTTGTGCTTCTCAGTCTCGTCAGACTGCAGGTAGTGAGTGAACATCCTCTCGTAGGTGGCAAGGATATCGCAGTAATTCTCCAGCCGTGCCCTGAATTCGCTGAACTTCTTCCGCTTGACGAGACCGACAAGTTCGTCGACGATCCGGAGACTGGGTAAGACGTCCTTGGCCCTTTTGTAGATCTGGTTGGAGAGTTTACAGAATCCCCCGTCGAGCATGAACTCGATGACGACGTTCTCCCCGGATTCCTCGAACTCCTGCCCTAGATACTTGAATATCTGGTCGATGTCCCTGTTGAAGTCGAGCGAGTGCGTGTGGGGGTACTTGAAGCGATAACCGGAGAGCACTCCCCAGATGATTAGTTTTATGTAGTCCTTCTTGAGATTCCTGAAGAAGACGCCGACTTGGTCGTCGTCATCCAGACCAGTGGTCTCTCCCAGATAGGTCTTGAGAACCCCCTTGATCTTGGGGGTGAGCTCCTCCTCCTTGAGGCCGAGTTCCTTGCCATTCTTGATGATATTCTCGACATGGCTCACGCACACGTCTATTCCGTAGATATTGCTAGTCGATCCGATGATTAGGAGGTAGGGGGCGAGTTCTCCTTCTAGGTATTTGAATCGTATTGTGAACTTATTGGACTGGATGACCTGCACCGGTGCATTGGTCACCTCGTTGGAGAGGGCAACTATCGCTTGGAACAGTCCAGAGAGCATCACGGGGTCAGATGATATTGGGTCTCCGATCTCCACGAGGAGTTCGGGGGGACCGGTCTGCGTCATCATGACGAACGAACTCATGCTACTTCAACCTCTTTCTACTGAAGTATATTGATAGGAGGCCTGCCATGAAGCCCCCGAACTCGAATACTTTTCCTGCGTCTGCGAGCGCGGAGTCAATCAACTCGTTCTCGGCTTTGAGAAACAGGATAAGGTCAATAACCTGCTTGAGGGCGAAGAGAAAGAACGCGGAGATCAGCAGAAATTGTGTGTCTAGCTTCTCGTTCAGCTTCTGTAATTTTATTCTCCTCCAGTTCTTCGAGAGGGAGAATATGCCGTAGCCCACGATTCCAAGGCTAAACCAGATGGCGTTGATGAGGATAATGATCTTTGTCTGATCGAATAATTGATGAGCGACTGGTGACACGATTTGGAGGATGACAGTGACAATACCGAGGAGGATATATCCGAAGAGAATGAGCTGGGAAATCGGAGAGATGACCTTCTGCTTCCCTTTGTCATCAGAAATTGCAGACATAATTATAGTAATCCCACGGATGTATAAAGACCTATTCGTCAATTACAATTATCATGCAGAAAACCAGAGATACAGATTTTGAAGACGCATATTTGACAACTTTAGCACTTATGATATGACCGAGTAAGATTAGGTGGATTCGCCCGCAGTGATCCCAGCTTCAAAAAATTGCATCCCATCGTTCTGCAGTTATGCTGACGAAGAATACCTCCGATTTCATTGGTGACGACCAATCACCTCAGAGCCCCTTGACGAGTTTTCTCTCCTCGAATCTTAGATCCAGTCATGAGAACTATATCATTCGCATAGACATCTTTTGTTACATGTATCTCAAGGGGGATTGGTCTCGACCTGCAGTCGATAGGAATAGAGGCAAACAATCATCAGTTATGGTGAATTAATCAGTCATGCTAGGTGTAAAGGATATAATTGACATGTACATTGACAAAATTAAATTTATTATAGAAAATTTCAAGTATATTTAATTCTATTATTGGTTAATATTTAGACGATATACCCCTATACCAATTTAGGATTTGTCATAACGCTATTGAAAAGTCAACAAATATATATAATATTCATTTTTTTATGAAAAAATCCAAATTGGTGCCAATTATGAAAAAGTTAAAGTCAATAAGGATCCTAGGATGTATTCTAATAATAGTTACTATCCTTGGTGCAAACACAACATCAGCAGCAACTCAAGGAACCAGGTCTTCACTTGAGAGGTCTAGTGGAAGGAACTATGTATCAACAGGAACAGTTGAGTATCACTATTACAAATCAGGAGATACTTATAGTATGGTTCTTAAGATTAACTATAATGTCAAAGGTCTTGATGGAGAAGAATTAAGAATCTATGTTAAACAACTATCAAATAAAAATTCTCTAGGGTGGACATTCGGAGGTAGTGAAAGAAGCCATGGCAATCAACACTTTGTTTACCGAGATTATCCAACAGCATACAGGAATCCCTTTTCAAGATCGGGAAATTTAGAGCGAAGTGATTTTATTATCTCATTTATCGTGAGCGAATATGATTATGTTGAGGAAAATGGAATAATTACACTATCATATACATTCGATCAGGGATATGTTTACTCGAATTCGTATCAATACGGTGTGATGATAGTGTCAACAGGATATTTTGTAGGCGTTAATCCCATTACAGATACCAATATTCAATTTGATGATATTACCCCAGGTAATGGTGGATTTAACTGAATTTGAAAGATCCATAAAAAATGAACTAGAATACAATTATAAAAACATTATTCAATATTTTTTAGTAATTTTTATAATTATTACCAGGAGAATGTAATTAATGAATAAATATTTTCCAACACTAATCGTGATAATGCTACTACTGGTTTACGGGGTCCAAGGTGCCTACAGCACCATTATACTTCAACCCAGTTCTGCGGTAGAGATCCGGCAGGGTGAGATCGTTACAAGTTCAAACAAAGAGGGAGGCTCGGACTGGTATGCTACGAACATCACGACGGGGAGAGCAAGGAACCTTTTCAAGTTGAGCGGGGAGGTGCAACTCTTCGACTATTCCGAGTTCAGCGACACACTCTTCCTGCTTTTCTCTAACCAGACGGTGATTGAGGTCAATCTCGGAGGCGATATCGTACAGAGCATCGAGCTCGATGATCCCCTCCTCCATTTTGTGAGGTACAACAATACGAATTATCTGGGGATTTTAGTCACGGGGGAGCTGGTGTGGTTTGACCTCCTCCTCGATACAATAGCGGTAAGTGACACCCTAATAGACACCGTCCAGAACTCTGCAATCAGCGGTGTCTCAAGCACGTCACAGAGCATCTACCTGATCTCAGAAAGTGGGGAGCTTTTCATTCTCGATCTCGACAGCATGGAGACGGAAAGATACCAACTCATCCCTCCAGACGGGTCATCAACCTACTTCTTCGGAGCTGGACAGGTTGAAGACGGGATCTTATACGTTACTTACAGGGGCGTGGGAGAGACAAGAGCCTACTTCATCGCAGCCTCCAAGTTGAGTGAGGGGGAAAACGTGATCTCTGATGTCCTCGTCAGTTCAGAGAACAAGATCCCAGACACCCCATCAAGTGAATTATACGGTTTTCTGATTCCAGTCATCCTAGTTGGAGTGGGGATCACGGGGGTACTTGTCTATAGGAAACGAAGGAAGGAATGATCAATGTCGATGAGATCCACACTTGTTCTCCTACTTTTTCTAACCCTTGTCATCCCCTCTACTGGGGAGGGTGTGGACTTTGTTGTCATAAATGATGGATTGGGGATAGACGGATCGATTGGGATGGAGAGCCCTGATTTTTCGCACAGTGCAATTCTTCAGGAAGAGTATATTAGACAGAGACCGTGGCCAGATTATCTACGTTACAATTCTTCATTCTCCATAGGCAGGGATGCAAAAAGCATGATCATCTGGTTCTCGATGAGGATAAACACGTGGCTGGTTAATGTCGACATCGAGAAATACGACCAACCAAGACCTCCTGGCACAGTGTTTGGGGACAATAGCTCTAGATTTCAGACCTTCTACCTCTTCAATAGAACAAGAATTTCTGGGATATTGAGTTTCCACAATGCCCGGGTAGTGCAGTTCGTGGAGAGGAACAGCCCGGAACAAATATTCCCTTTATGGATCGGGGATTCAACAGGTGCGGATGGTATAGAGCCCATCGCTGTGAATGAACTTGACATTGTGTCGCTCAGGGATGACAGTGTAGAATTCGACCTCTACGCAGAGGGGACGTACGACAACTTTGGGGTAGAATTTGAGGTCATAGATCACCCAGCGTACATGGTGCTGGACACAATTCCGTTGAAGAGCAAGGAGTACTACGACAATATCGTAGACACCACCCATGACGATCCCTTCTACTACGGGAAACGTGCAACTGCGCTTTTACCAGATCGGTACTCCATCGGGAGTAAGGGAGAGGCGATAGAGTTCGGAAAGAAAATACCCTTGACCGATGAGAAGCTCGTAGGTGGAGGATCCATTCCCCAAGACCCATTCGCTCCACTAGGGAAACTCAGAGGATTGGGTTTCCCCACCTTCTCACAGGTCTCTTCAATCGGTGCTATCCTTGGGACACCCACCGCCACGTATGCCTATTCAGGAGCTGCCCTGATTGGTGTTTACATGCAGGCTCTGCCTGACGGACGAAGAAGAGGGAGCGGTAAAAAAATTGGTAGAAGGGGAGGAAAGGTTCTTGATATCATCAAGGACGCGATTAGGAAGAATCGATACGCGTGATAGCCATGTCCAAGATCATACTACTTCTCTATTTTCTCATCTTTGTACCACCAATTACTGCACAGGAGGGTTCACAACCCACAGGTTCTGTCCTCGGGGATTCACCAATACCATTTTCCCTCCTTGAGAACTGGCTGGAAATCCCCGACAGAGGAGCACTTCTTGGAAATATCTTGATCATCGGAGGGCAAATCCCGCTGAACGTCAGTAACAAAGATATCCATATTGTGACGAATGAGAACGTCACCCAGCCTTCCAACTCATCCCTCAGTTTACTGAATGCCCTCGAAGTCCTGACAACAAGATACAGATTTAATGTCACATGGGTTGTCACATCTCTTACATCTTTTAATTCTACGGAGGTAATTTCCCTAATTTCAGCAGCTAGACCACTTTCGATGGGAGCAATAGTTGTCGTGGAGCAGTATTATGGTTCTCCTTATGACAGTCTCGGAAGGTATCTTGCTGGAATATCACAACTGGGAGTTCCAGTCATCACTACGGCGATACCCTCTTCTACAGGTGGTGATCTCCTAGCTCCTGGCTCAAACCCGAAAATTATAACGATAAGCCCCCTCTTGATGTCCTCACCCTATTTCTCGGAGACCATCAATCCTGAGCTGTTCCAGCAGGCATACCCCACAGCTCGGTACCAGAGGGATGATCTGAAATCAACACCAGATTTTCTCATGCCAGGGATGGAGGTCGATTTCAGGTTAAATAGCACATCTAAAGTCATCAACTCGAATCAGCTTCCGAGCCTTCTTTTCAGCATAGGGTTTCTGTCACTCAAATCGGTCTTAAAGAGTCCTAGTAGTGAGATCGTGGAGCACATTATCCGTCAGTCGAGGAGATTTGACTCATTTGAGATCTCACTAAACCAGCAAGGGTACGGTATACCTTTCTTCTCTTCAATCGGCGAGGACTTTGAACTTGCTGCAACGGACATAAGTATAGACCCATTCCGCACGGCAAATGTCACGACCATCACTAGTAATCAGGTTATATCTGTCCAGATCCACCTACCAAGCTTTGAAGACATAGAGCTACAAGAGGTCCGAATGGTACAGAATTCGGAGATAGTATGGAACTCGGAATTCTCATTAGAAGCAGAAATTCCACCCTATGACCAGTTCATTAATGGTCTGATCGCCACATCGGATCAGGGGGTACAGATCACACCAAGCCTTATCTCACTTGACTTGGAGGTGGGGGTTCTCAAGGATGGCCCAGGAGAGATAAGGTTCTTGCTTCGCCATGGTGACAAGTTGGTAGAGATATCGAAAGAGGTGATCATTGATAATTCATTAAGATTGGTGGCTTATGTGAGCAAGTTTGAGTCGGATGGAATTTTCAACGGTGACTATGCCACGTCAAAGTACATGTCGACATTTCTGTCCCTTTCGAGAAGGGGATTTGCAGTATCGGTATTGCGAAGCGAGTATGATTTTAAGAGAGAGGTGGAGAATATCAACCACCTCGTTATGATTATTGCAGATCCGGACAACATGACCGCGAATGACACCTCAGACCTCAACACATACGCATCTGGTGGAGGAAATATCCTCTTCTTTATGGATTACTCAAAGCAGCTTGAGGACAGCTCTCCCTTCTCATACATGTCATACTATGGAATTCCAAGATCGTTGGATGCGTGGCTTAGGCGTGAAGGAATTTTCCTGAGTAAGTATAGTTTCCCAGATTCCGCGTTGTTTGTTGATGATCTATCAGTAACGGACACGAAGTACAATCTCGTCCCGTGGCAGAATACGATCGAAGGTTTGGAGGACTATCCACTGTTCCCGTTTCGTGGATATCTGCAAAGAGGGGACAACACTTCGCTCAATCAGATTGAGGATTTTGGAAGCACGGAGGTCTATGGATCTACAAACGAATTCAAACGAGGACTTTTGACGGTTATTGGTACGAATAGTCCACTCATATCTAATTTCATCAATCCATACAGCTTCAAATTCCAAGAGAGTGTAGATATCCTCCAGAGCATCCTGTCAATTGCCACAGGGACCAATAACGTGAAGTTTTCACCAAGGATACGTGTAGATCAATTGACAAACCAGATAGAGATCAGACTGGATATCGAGATGGCAATTGCGTACACCCATTCTGCATGGAAGGTTAAGGTTGACTTGGGCGGGAGGTCATGGACATTTGAAGGTCTCCAAGAGAGGGTCTTGCTATACCCAAATATCCTGACAGAGAAGGGGATGTTGGAAGTCTCTCTTGTGCTTGGCAAGGTTGTTGTAGCCAAGGCTACAGTAGAATTAGAAATTGGCGTGAGTACAGCGAAGAAGATCACCTTAGGAACGATATGGGTTGCTGTACTGGTTGGTATAGTGGTTAATAATTACAAGAGGAGACGATAGAATGGGAAGTGAATTCAGCGAGATTATAGGGCAGGATGAGGCAGTAGCTGCTATTAAACGAGCAGCATTATCACATCGTAATGTCCTGCTCATCGGACTTCCAGGAACGGGAAAGAGTATGCTAGCAGGGACAATGACCAAATTGCTCAAGCCACAGGATAACTACGATGTTCTCGCTAAGGCGAACGAAAAAGATGCTAATCATCCCATCATCGAGCTCCATCCTGCAGGGTCAGGAAGAGAAATTATAGCGAAAGAGACCGAGGAAGCGGAGAAGCTTCTGCACAAGTTTCACTATAACACGGCACTTGGAGTAGTAGCAGTTCTGGCACTTGTTATGAGCTATGTCTTGCTTTATGGTTCTGTAAATTTTGCAGACATGCTATTCTCCCTCCTCATCTCTCTTACATGGCTAATGTACCGAAGACAGAACCGACCGGATATTAACAAACTAGTGTCTAATCTTATTATTGACAGGGAGAGCTCTGAAGTTCCATTCATAGATGCCTCTGGATCTTCAAAGAATATATTGCTTGGTGATATTAAGCACGATCCATATCAAAGTGGGGGACTGGAAACACCCCCTCACCATCTTCTGACTCCAGGTCTAATCCACAGAGCTAATGGTGGGATTCTATACATCGATGAAATCGGGACACTAGATGCAGAAACACAGTTTTTCCTGTTGACTGCAATGCAGGAGAAGAAGTTGCCAATCGAGGGAAGAAGTGAAAATAGCAGTGGAAGTACGGTGAAAACTGATCCAATACCTTGCGATTTCACCCTTGTGGCAGCGGGAAATATTGAGACCATTGGGTTGTTACATCCTGCACTTAGAAGCAGAATACAGGGATATGGGATGGAGATATTGATGAAGTCGCACATGAAGATCAATGAGGAAACCCCAAAGGTTATTCGTCAGTTCATCGAGCAGGAGATGGTGAGGGAAAATGTATCTTTGGAGTTCTCGGACGATGCAATCCAGACCTTTATCTTTATTGCAGAAGCGATCGGAAGAAGGGACGGGTACATCTCACTCCAGTTCAGGGAACTCGGGGGACTCGTTCGTTGGATTGCCGATTTTGCGACAGAGACCGTCACTCCGGGACTGGTTATCAATGCCTATCGCTACCAACTTCCGATTGAGACACAACAGGACATACAAGCTTTTCAAAGAATGAGGAACCATAACAACAAAGCATGGGCTCTTGTCGGGTGTGATATTCTTCCACCCAGAGTGTCAATGACTAAATCAACGTACAACATTCTGTCTCAGCTTCTTGGGGATTTCCCCTTAGAAGTAGGGGAGTACACTCATGTTTCTGTGCTCGTCCCAATTCTTTTGACCTCTAAAGGTAAGAGATTCTCTGATGAGGTGGGGTTCATAGGGATGATTTCTGATGACCTCACTCCACTGGACACGGATCAAAGTGTATACCTAATCCTCAAGGCATATATCCATGGAATTCAAAAGATAATATTATTTAGCAACAATGTTCCAGACATCAAGCTGGAAGGACTGACCCTGAAGGTTTTTTGCAGTTTTGAGGAGATCAAGAAGTACATTCTGTCAGAATCGTGTTGAGAGTAGGATAGCAAGTCTCATCCTCTTCCAATTATGATATTTTAGATCATAGGGGTTGTATAATTTGACCTTAGGAAAAGGAATTTCGGAATATTAGGATCTAATTAGGTCAGAACCCCTTGACGAGTTTTCTCGTCACGAATCTGAATTTTCCAGTCATGAGGGTTATTATATCCCCGGGCACATGGATAGAGTATGAACGCCTCAGAAGTCTCACAGCTCTTCAAGGTCCTCGCCAACGCCATCCGGGTTCAGATCATCCTGATGCTGGCGGAGAGCCCGATGAGCTACAGTAGCATACAGGCGAGGCTCGGTGGCATCGCCACGGGCACGCTGAACTTCCACCTGACCAAGCTGAAACCGCTCATCCAGAAGGTCGACGACCTGTACTCGCTGACCCCTCTGGGGGAGAAGGCCATGGCATTTATCGACAGCTACTCGGAGGTCGAGCGGATCTCCACCCCAAAAAAAAATGACATGTGGGAGAGTTTCCTGCACCTGGACCCGAAGTACGTCCTGCCCCTGGCCCTGCTGAGCTACGGTACAGGTCTGGTGATGTCCTTCATGGGTGCACCGCTGTACGTGGTCTCCGCGGGTCTCGTCGTCACCAACGCCGTCTACGCACGCTTCGCCATGGAGAAGATATACCAGTCGGAGACGCCGAGCAGGCTGGTCTTCACCGCGACCTCGTCCGCTGTCATCGGGCTCCTCCTGTTCATGTCCGTGGTGCTGGGCACGATATCAGACGCCTACTTCGACCTCGTGGCCTTCACCTACGGGAGTGGGGGCAGCGACCTCCTCCGCGCGGTCGTGGATACCGTCCCCCACATGGATTTCTCCGCGATCGTCGGGGCATCGTTCTTGGGTCTTCTGGTCGGTGTGGTTGTTGCCCGTCATACCTACGGGGAGCTCCCCGACCTCTCCCCGGTGAGCAGGGAGCATGAGGTCGTGGTCTCGGAGGTCGTGCCACTTTCGCGGTTGTGGTTGTCCGTACCCGTGGTCCTGCTCCCCGTCACGTACGTCGCCTTTGAGCTTTCGTTCATACTTGTCAGCTCCTCCACCGCCCAGTACCCACTGATCCGCATCCTCTCGAAGCTGACCACCCAGACCCTCATCGCTGTCGTCCAAGGTCCCGTGCTCTGGGGCATGTCGAGGAGGATCGATCCGAGGACGTGGACATCCCGTACGAGGTTGTACGCTGTCATGGTCCCCTCCATGGCCCTCGAGTACCTGCTGGTGGGGTACTGGGTGAACTACACTTCGCTCCCGGACGTAAGGATCGGGTTGTTCGGCTATGAGTTCAGGACGCTCATCGCTGGTTACGACCTCCCGAACTACCCTGTTCTCATCTTGCTGCGGTACTTCACCATCTTCGTGGTTCTGCACTCCGTGAGTCCTTCGAATGCCGATGACAGGTGGCAGGATACGCTTGAGCTCATCCTGTCCTTCGTCGTGGTGTACGCCCTCTTCCAAGTGCCACTGGCTGCTCAGGACCTGCTCCCCTTCCTCGTTGTGGGATACGCGGTGAATTTCCTGATCAAGCTTGTGCCTTGGAGGAGGTTCAGGCCGATATTCCTGATTGCCTACGGGTTATTCGCCCTCTTCGTAGTCTTCCTGCAGCTTGTATCACCAGTTGAACAAGGAATTGCTACCTCGTTGTTCATGACGATCGTCACTCTCATGATCAACCTGTACAAGGACTGAACAGCACTACTAGTTGGTTACTGGGATGCTCTCTGTTCCCGCTTGTCGAGATACCTCCTCAGCTCGTGGATATCATCGTCGGAGAGCGCATCAACAAAATTCTTCACGCCAATTGCTCCTATGATTTCCTCCATCCCGACGGTGTCTATGACATTTTGGACACCAATTGTGTCTATGACATTTTGGATACCAATTGTGTCTATGACCTCCTTCATCCCGACTGCGTCTATGACCTCTTCCATCCCAACTGCGTCTATGACCTCTTCCATCCCGACTGCGTCTATGACATTTTTTATCCCGAGGAACTTGACTGCCCCTTGGATATTTTTAGCTAGCTGGGGGGTCTCATTAGCGGATTTTACCATCTTGTATTCCTCGTAATGAAATACCACTGCGTATGATTTAAACATTTGGTCGAATGTGGTTTCTTCCTCTGTGCTGACAACAAATCGCATGAAATCCTTCAATGTCCTACCTGAGGAGAAGAAAAGAAGTCCATAGTTTTCTCTACCAATATGCAGGTGGTTGATAGAGATGACATAGATAGGGAACTCAAATCGAAGAAGGTAGATACCATTGGAGAATTTAGTATGACTGAATGTGGAAAGGATTTTTCTGGGTTTTTGGGTAGTGATCACCACAATACTGACTTCCGACGGGTCAACTTTCCCATAATTCCTACTTAGGTACAGTGCACGATACCCCAGAACTTTGTAGAGATGTTTGGGGTTCAGGAGGTCATTATGACTTTTGTATTCGATGATAAGTCTACTGGATCCACAGTGATCGATGACAGTCTGCAAAGGCCGGAAATAGCTGAGGTCGGTTCCCTCATCAACTGTGAGAAATATATCTATCTCAAGAGGTAGCTCTCCAACTTTCAGAGAGTTAACAGCCTTCACACCTGTGTCCACCAGAAGTTTGCCAAGGTACTCCTTGAAGTTCGCGTCCTTTGCCACTTGTAAATGGAAGAAGGCATTGTTTTAAATCTGACTGACGACGGTCACCAAATAGAGATGGGTTTTGTGGAGATGGGGGTTAAAGGGGATAAAAGGCTCCAGAACATATTTTTGATGGGGATAAGATTCTCTCTTCCTTATTTTTATTGGGTGTGTGGTCGAGGGAGGTGAGACATTCCGCCAAATTTTTGGACGTATCTGACCTCAAAACTATAACGAGTAAAATACATAAATGCCCCCGTTATACCACATTCTGTGGGTCAGTTAGTTAGAGCTATTTCGGTTCCAAGTATGAGAAGATGGGACTGGTTTTTCCTAGATCTGATTGATCCGACCCATGTGGCAGTCTTCTTGCTATACCTCTTCCTTTATGGGATTGTTCGAAATTCAGAACCAGAGTTCGCACTATTATTCATGTTACTGGGACTCTTCCCCTATATCATTATGTTCCTGTTCTCTTTCATCTTGAATTCTATTACTTCTTCAAGCCAGTCATTACTCCTGATTCTGGACGCTGAACCAGAGACTGTGTATAATATCAGGACACATTTAGGAATGGATCAGATGGAGGAGAAGGTCGATGGTGCAAATATCCGCATCTGGAACTCAAAGGGTTCCGAATGGAGGAGGGTCCTATCCGAGGAATACGGCTTGGATCCCTATCGTGTTGCTCCAGTATCGGAGAATAAGACCAGTGATGGAGAGTATGTCCTCATCGAATTCCTCGGAAGAAACAGGACGGTTCGGAGGCTATACCAGTCCGTTTTTCAACTGGTTGATTCCCCCCAGCCCACCCATGTGGTTTCACTCTCTGGAAATCGTGGCGATCACTTCCTCACGGAGGACAAGATCCAACCATCAACTGCATTTACAATGTCTCTCATATTCGCAACGATACCTCTCCTCTTCGGAAATTACCTGCTGAGTATCATTGACGCCTTAGTCGTGGTCGCCATTTTCACCTACCTCAGGAAATACTCCACGATTTACCGATATTCTGAGATTTATGACAGGGAGAGCAAGCTCTGCTGGGAGGTCGTATGCTCGGTTGCAGGAATCGAACCCTACTACAGTACAAGGGAACTGGATGGTGTTCATTACTCTCGATCTTGGATCTCAGGAAGTGATTTTGCGCTAGGGAATAACCTCCCAGAACAACTTCTCGACCTGACAGTCAATGATTTCATCGCACTCATGGACAAGAAATCGAGGGAATGGGAAGCACAGAGAGAATCAAGGAGTTCGATACTTAACCAATATGATTTCAGGGAGGTCTCATACCTGCTCGGAATCGTCTTCCTCGTTCAGGTATTACTCCAACCCCCACCTCTGATGCTCCTCCTCATGGTGCCATTCATCATGTTCATTGACAGGGAGAACTATGCTGAACCGAGGAATATCATTGACATGTGGAGAGACCCGTGGGTGTTTAGACTAAAATTGAGAGTACTGGGGATTCCTGTTGTCATGTGGGCAGTTACCATTCTCGTTTCCCTCGGTGTTTGGTCACTAATAGGTGATGTTCACCTCTCCGTCCAGACTGCTTATGAGGCACTCATATTGGGGATAGGTTTGTCTGTGATTACCCTCGTGGGGATTGCCATGGGGAAGAAAGTCACTAACCAGAAGGAGCTGGTGCTTTCTGCGGTTATTTTCTCACTGCCCATAGTAGCAATCACTCTATTTGCATTCAGCAGTATGACAATTGACCTCTTTAACTACTTCTTGGTAATGATCGCCCTTTTCGTGTACCAGCTCAAAGCGTTCACATGAGACAACAGTTCACTTAATGACAGATTCAGAGATTACTCCCACACAATGAGGATCTCTCATCTGGATGATTATCGATGGAAATGATCTTCTCCCAACCCCTCATATTCCTAGTGGTGATATGGTCGGTGAATTGACTATCCACGAGTACAAAACAAAAATGCTCACTCCTGTCCGATGACCTCGAAGCGGTGGGCGTACACCTTAGCGAGACCGCCCTCGGAGGTCTCCTTGAAGTCCTTGGACATCTTCTCACCGGTCTCCAGCATAACCTTGACCACGTCGTCGAACGAAATGTGGTGATCACCGTCGGAGAAGATAGCAA
>WAMJ01000066.1 GCA_015522385.1 Candidatus Heimdallarchaeota archaeon | reverse complement strand
CTCGATATATTTCTTCAGAACCTTCTCTGCTCGGTTTTGTTCACCCCTTGTAAGCAGAACCTGAGGAAGTACCTCCATAGAGTGGAGGTTCCCGCTATCCGCGGATATCTCGATCCAGTAGATCCCTCGTTCATAATCCTCCTTTATAAGGTAGAGGACACCCAGTTCATGTACTGCTTGTCCGAAGCCCAAGTCCATTGCCAGCCTCAGGAGTTTCTCGGCTCTGTCCATGTTGCCCAGATCCCTCTCAGTCATGCCCAAAAGGAGAGTGGCCTCTCTGTGACCCTTCTCAAATGCCCACTCCAGTGGAGATCTGGCTTCATCCTTATTTCCCTGATGGAAGAGTAAGTCACCGAGCCTAAATGCCCCATCAATATTTCCATGGTCCATTGCCTTCTGGTACCACGTCTTTGCCTCCTCATGAAACCTCCGTCTCTGGAACTCCTCGCCTATTTCTAACATAGCCTCAGGATCGCCTTCCTGAGCGCGAATGTATCTCTCACTCATTTCCAAATAACTGATAAGTTCGAATATAATAAAGAATGTGAAGAATTACTTGACTTCCTTGACAGTCGGTCTCTTCTCAGAGAGGTCGTCCAGCTCACTAGCCTTCTCTGCTTCAAGCTTGGCCTTGTGGGTTCTGAGATATTCTTCCTCTGACGCCCGTCCGACACACTCGGAGATGACCTTGTCCCCAATTCTTCGGGATTTGTACCAGTAATAGTAGCTACGCTCCTTTACCTTGCCTTCTTTTGTTTTCCATTTTCTTACGATCTTTCTTATGTAGACCATGTTCTAACCTCGTTGTTGTTGTTTAGGGGAGTAATCCCCAGTTGTTACACTACCCAATAAAGTAGTATAATTATAAAAGAGTGAAAAATAATTTAAGTGTTTTCTTTCAACTTAGGACACCCAAATCTAAACTATTATGTTTTTCATTACGCCCTGAGCGTTCAAATTACGCTGAATCGATAGGATGATATTTTTTCTAGACAATCTGGAATTTTGAATAATACGAAATTTATGATAATGAGCAATATACATCCGTTACAGTGACGATGATACTGAATAAACTTTACTCTGTTAATAATTTGATTGGACTAATGTCGTAAAATAATTACGGAAACTAACTATATTTTGGAAATTAAGTACGATAATTCAATGCCCATGGAGGAATGATCGGTCATACTGACCCCAGCTTTCCTCATGTAATCTCTGGGGAGTCTTTCCATCAACTAATCCATCGACCTCCCACTCATGCTCCACCTCCCAAATTGGAATGAGAGGGATAAGCTTATTGAGGAACCAATAGAAGAAGATGAAGAACGCAAACTGGGCGATTGTAATCATAATCTCCGTGGTTGAGGGGAAGTATGGATAGAGGGATCCATTGATCATCTGTGGTGCTATCGCATCCTCACCCTCCGAGATCACAGGGATCCTGAGAGTAGGAATAATGATAACCCATCTCTTCAACCATGCACCAATGTTTACAAGGATGCTTGCAACCATTGACCAGATATACACCCACTTCTTATCCTTGAAGTGAATGAGGTAGAAGTTCATGATCAGAGGTACAGCCATCGTCCCCCAGATGATGAACCAGAAGATCAAGGACTGGTCACCATAGAAGACCTGTCTAATTACCTCCATCTCCTCAACTTCACTCTGATAAGCACCGATGATGTACTCGTTGATAGTGAAGTACATGTAACCAAGGTTGGTCACGATGAGAATGAAAGTAGCAGACCTGATGTGCTTAGCCGTGATGTAGTCCTCAAGGTCATATATCACGGTGAAGGCGACAAGCAGAGAGATCAGTGCGGCTGTCCCAGAGAACACAGCACCGAAAATGAAGTACGGCCCAAAGATCGTGGACTTCCAACCAGGTCTCCAAGTCACTGCAAATATCCAGCTGACTACGGTGTGGACGGAGAATGCAACGGGAAGGATGATAAATTTCAACCGTTCCATAATCTTTCCGTTGAGGTGCTCATACTGCTCAGGAGTACCCTTGAAATTGAATGCAAGGAACTTGTATATCATGACCCTCAACCTGTGCTTCTCGGGGTCGAGATTGTCCCTGTAGTATGCCATGTCTGGGATCAGGGGGGTGATGAAGAAGATCATACTGCCTGTGAGGTAGAACGTGATAGAGATCACATCCCAGACGAGCGGTGAGGTGATGTTGGCAAAAACAAGGATGTGGTGGGCCCTGTCAAGTCGACCCATGTCAATAAGGACACTAGCTGCACCCATAACAAGGGAGACAATTGTGACCTCCTCTGCCATTCTGGTGATAGGAGTCCTGTACTTGAGGTTGAACATCCTAAGCACTGCAGAGATAAGCATACCCACATGGGACACACCGATCCAGAAAACGAAGCTGGTGATGTACGCACCCCAGAACACTTTCTGAGAAAGGTTGGTGTCCGTCAGTCCGTAAATGAACTGGTGGATAAGGTAGTATCCGAAACCGACCAGCATAAGAGCGGCGAAAATAGACATTACTGCTATTTCCTTGGCAGAGGTCGTCAGAAACGTCCTCTCGACCTCACCTCTTCTTCGGAGAACCTCCTCCTCACTCATCGGCATACCATCCCTGATGTATAGGGACTTGTCAATCTCATCTTGATTAATTGTAATATCGTCGGTCATAATACTCACTCCTTTAGCGCGGGGAGGTAGAAGACCCTGGGCTTGGTGCCCTCATCTTCCTTCCAACGCATTCCGTTTCTCTTGGAGATGGTCTCATCAACGAGGAGAGTCTCACCGAAGTTGTTTGTAACTGCATTCTCAAGGAG
>WAMJ01000065.1 GCA_015522385.1 Candidatus Heimdallarchaeota archaeon | reverse complement strand
GAAACGCGAGGAAGATGTGGGATATCCCGTAGAGGAGACCTGCACCGAAGAGCAGGTAGATGTTGCCGTGAACCGTGGCCCCGAAAACATATATGGCTATCGCGATGACGATCGTGGTCTCTACCATGGCGAATAGTGACAGGGCGATCACGTACCCAAGGATCCGCTCGACAGGTGTGATGGGAGTGGTGTACAACCTCGTCTTGGTGTGGTTTACATCCTCTCGAATTGCTGTCAGAACCGAAAGAAGTAGGATAAGGAACGTCAGTATGTACCCCATAACTGCGGGTATCCCGACATCGAAACCAGAGAGTTCTCCTGCCCCGAAGGCTTGGATCTCCTCGAACTCTATCCCCCCTTTCGAGAGATCCTTGAATGCTTCTGTGAGAGCCGTGAATACAGAGGCCTTCAATTGCGGTTTGGTCCCGTCGTAGTATACCTTGATTGTCGCATTCCCCGTGGACGTGAGGTCCTGTGTGAAATTCTCAGGGATGAGCACTGCTGCCTCAATCTCAGCGGCCTCCACCATGTCGATGGATTCGGAGTAGGACGCCAGTTCTACTTCCACCCTGTCGTTCGCCACAAGCGAGTCGAGGATGTCCTCTCCTATGTTCACTGTCTCGTTGGTGAAGGGGTTCGTCACTCCCGTGTCTGCTACCTCTATCCTGATGGGAACGTGCTTGACCTCACCCGATAGCACGACACCAAAGACCAGCATGAACATGATCGGGAAGATGATGATCATGCCCAGTGTCCTCCTGTCCCTTGTGAACTGCTTGAGTACCCGGGTGCTCAGAGCGAATACCCGTGATGCCGAGAACCTCTTGTAACGTCTACTCATTGATATTCTCATCTCCACTAAGCAGGAGGAAAAGTTCCTCTACATTCCTCACATTGTACTTGCTAAGTAACTCAGAGGGGCTTCCTTCTTCGATCAGCTTTCCATGTCTCATGAGACCAATCCGGTCTGCCTTCTCTGCCTCGTCCATGACGTGACTCGTGACCAGGATTGTCTTCCCGTCGTCCCTGAGGCTCTTGAAGAAGTCCCAGAAATATGCTCTGAGGATTGGGTCCACACCTACCGTCGCCTCGTCGAAAAGTATGAGCTCGGGCTGGTGGATCAGGGCAATAGCGATGCTCAACCTTCTCTTCATTCCGCCAGACAGGAACTCCGCTACGACATCTCTCTTCTCCTCGAGCTTGAGGATGCTGATCAGCTTCTCCCCCTGCTCCCTGATCTCCTTCCTTGACAACCCGTATAGCCTGCCAAAGAAGGAGATGTTCTCCCACACCGTCAGATCGAGGTAGACTGCGTACTCTTGTGGGGCTATTCCGATGCGGTTCGACAGTCTCCTCCTGTCCTTTGGGAGCTTGAGTCCGAGCACGGATATCTCCCCTGACGTGGGCCTCAGGGTTCCTGATATCATGTCAATTGTCGTGGATTTACCGCTCCCATTCGCCCCGATGAAGGCGTATATCTCCCCCTTACGTACCCGTAGGTCTATCCCGTTCACCGCCTTGACGGTTCCTTTGTTGTAGTGCTTCACGAGCCCTCTTGTCTCAATCACGTACTCACTCATGTTACTACTATCGTGGAGAGTAGTAATAAATCTGCGCTCACCTATCAGACCTTTTGAACTTTTTCATACTCAATGTGAGGAGTGGAATGACGATCGTAACAAGTGGGAGTGGGACCGTCTCTGACGCCGATGACGCACCACCTGATTGGAATGAGACCTCTTCCCATGGCAAATCTGCTACCATAAGGAGGGTGGGGTCAAGACCCCTGAGCTTCTCCGAGAATCCAAAGATCTCGGTAGGGTGGTAGAGGGGTATGACTGGGAGGTCGTCGTGGATGGCCTTCTGGAGGACTGAGGCGTACTCCGCCTTCCTTGAGGTGTCCAACTCCTCGACGTAGTTCTCAACTACACTCTGGGTTGTGAGGTTCATGTAGTTGTAGAAATTTCCCCCGTTCGGGACGAGACTATAGCTCTCGTATAGCCCCGATGGATCCCACTCAATCGACCATCCGTATCCTACGGACAGAAGGTCGAACCCTCCGCTGTCATAGAGGGGGACGGGGTATGAAGTTCTGTTGCTGTCCTCAGTGTACCCGAATGTGCGGGGGGCGATCACATCCCAACCAGTCACTATGATCTCTCCTCCGATTCCTATCTTCTTCAGTTCCTCGAACCATATCTGTGCAGGTAGGTTCTGGGTGCAGCAGGAGTTCGGTGAGAGGATGGTCACATTGAAGAAGAATGTCTCATAGATCCCATCGTTGTCACTGTCCACGATGGAGCTGTAATTGTACCCTGCGTCCTCCATCAGCTCCATTGCCTTGCCGATATCGTAGGCGTCAGGCTTGATGGCTGGGTCGTAGTACAGGGCGGTAGGTGGTATTGTTCCTGCTGCAGGGACGCCCCTGTCACCTATCGCCCTGACATATCCCTCCCGATCCGCCACTGCGGATAGCGCCCTCCTCACATTCAATGCTGCCAATGGGGCTTCTGTAAGGTTTGCCATCCCTCTTGGTGTACCTTCACCAGTTCCGTAGAATGGTGATTGGTGATTCAGCGATATCTCGAAGTGCGCCAGGGAGACTACCTCCTCCTCCACGAATCCATCGATCTGATTGAAATATCCGCGTTCGAGCAAGAACTGTGAGTCCACTATGTCTGCTCTGGTCTCTTCGATAGTTGTATTCGTCATGGAGCTGGTTCTCAAGAACCTAATGAAATCAATCTCCACAGTCCTGTAGTAGTAGGGATTCCTCCTGAGAACAATTTCTTCCTTGCTCATGGTCGAGACCATATAGGGACCCGCTGAGACCGCATCGCCTCCCTCCGGATCATTCCAGTCACAGCTTGCAGGATCGCCCGCTACACACTGTGAGTACCTCTGCTCAAAGACTGCCATCTCTATGATGGGGACATTGAGTTTAGACATCGGGAACGCGGTTCCATTGAGAAGGGTAATCTCGACTATTGTGTCGTCTACCTTTGTTGCAGAGGAGTTGTCAAGGAACAAGGTCATCTCCCTGTACTGTGGAGAAATCCTTGGTGTGACTGCGACCTTGAAGGAAAACACAACGTCATCTGCTGTAACCATATTGCCGCTGGAGAATCTTGCTTCTCGGAGCTCAAATCTCCATTTAAGTCCGTTAGAGGTCGTCGGCATCTTTGCAGCCAAGTCGGGTACAAATTCGTGTGTCACCGAGCTACGTTTGACTAGGGCAGCGTATACAGCTGACATCCACTGTGCAGAGGCGTATGTGCTGTCCGCAAAAATTGAGTGCTCGGAGAATTCATAAGGGAGAACATAGGTCAGTGTTGACACGCCCTCCCCTGTGGTCACTGGGAAAATGGATACGAGTAGAATGGTGATTATGAGGATTCTCATTGTCATATTCTCCCTCTCCTGTAGGTTAAAAATATGTCTTCACTATAGTGGACACTTCTCAAAAAAATAGATGTTTCATCTATTATTGATGAAGAGCATTGTATTGTGATTTAATTTGTGAATCTCTTCCTGCAGAAGATCTGATAAATTCATGTTCTACTTGGTAGAGGGTATTTGAGCTAAAAGGTCTTCTCCTTTCTACGATACCATAAATGTGTGTCGCTGGGTTGGAGGGTCTATTCTATAAAAGAGAACATCGGGGGTGGAGAATGGCTCTTTTGCACATTCAACGGGACCGATTCGTTATGTCTAAGAAGCTTGCCCCTATTCGACAATGCTCTGAGAGTCAAGGGGGTTGGTTCTCTTTGTGAATAAATCTCAGCTTCGTCGTATCGCGTAGTTAACAAAACATTGTTAGCTAAGTCTTATTGATTCTAGGAAATACTTATATTCCAAAATATAGTGTATTGGTTATGACACATGAAAATGTGGTGCGAATAAATGATGATTTTGTACAAAAATATGGTGCAAAATCAATGTTGATCGCGGCAATAGTTTTCCTATTTGGAACGTTCACTGCCATGATCTTGTACGATAACTACGGATTCCTCAATCAGTTCTTTAGTGATCTGGGGAACAGGGGCGACACATTCAACCCTGAAATACCCTCTGACATCCGACCGAAATCAACCTACCCCGAGATCTTTAATGTGACCCTGTGGGTGTCTGCAGTGTTCATTATCCCGTTCTTCCCATATGCTGGAAGAAAGATGCAGATCGGTGGAGAACCAACGCGAGGAAGGAGGTTCTTGACAGCCTACGTCTCAGTAGTGACGACCCTCTTCATCGTCTTCAGGATAAATGAATGGTTCCAAGTCCCCGATATTGTTGCCACTGGCATTGGGTTCCTCCTTCTTGGTGAGTTCATTCTGATCGCAGTTTTCGGTTTCATGAACAGGGAGGAGATGGTGAATGGACTGTTCTCCGCTATCGGTATACTTGGATTGCAGGTCGGTCCATGGCTCGCGATGGTCGGAGTGCTTGATCTGAAGACATCGTGGTACGGCCACGTATATGTGGCCATCAACCTCTATTTTGTCATTGCCTTCCTCTCACTGTACTGGCTGATTGCGGTGAGCGCTGCCCCATCTGATCACCCGTACAAAAGGTCACTGCTCTGGTTGCTTGACGTTCTCTTTGTTATCGTCATCATCACCTGTGTCTATATCAATGTCATCGGAGAACTCGCCCTTGCCGAGTTACCGGTCTTCAACCTGTTAAAGATGCCTGCATACCAGAAAATCATGGCATACTCCTTCATTTCCTACTTTGGATTTGTTGTCTCAAGACGTCTGAAGGCCATTTGAGT
>WAMJ01000064.1 GCA_015522385.1 Candidatus Heimdallarchaeota archaeon | reverse complement strand
GGATATCCTCCACTTGTAATGCAAGGACGTCATCGGTTGTAGCACCCTCTGGTAGAATCCCCAATCGAGTGAGCTTATTCACACGTATTCTTCCTAATCTCTCTCTCTCTTCTGGTTCGTGAGCAAGGAGTTTTCTTGCTTGTTGTCTATATGCACCTAGTTGAGTTCTGGCCTTCCAAAGCTCTCTTTTGTTTCTCAGACCATATTTTCCGACGGTGACGAGCTCGGCCTCAAGCCTATTTTGTTCATATGGATGACCAGGGGTGTTATACTTCTTTCTACGTCTTTTTGGATCTCCCATTCAACTCACTCCTTCTTCCTCGAAACTCCCAAGGAGCCTGACTTCCTGCCAGTAGACTTTGTTCTTTGTCCTCTTACTTTCAATGCTCTCGAGTGCCTAATGCCTCTCCAAGATCGTTTTCTGATCATCCGGTCTATGTCCGTTCTGTGTTGGAGAAGTAAATCGGATTCTAATAATTGTGTACTTTCTCCAGTTTCGGGATCCTTTTGTCGATTCAACATCCACTCAGGAACACCGGTAGCGACCAAATCGGCCATCGCTTCTTCAATTTTCTCAACCATCTCACTTGTTAGGTATCCAACACGCAGGTCCTCGTCAACTCCAACTGCCCTAAGGATTGCACCGGAAGTCCGGTGGGAAATCCCCTTGATTCTTGTCAGGGCGATTCTAACTTTGAAATCCCCTGGAAGGTCAGTGGAGTATATCCTGACCAGGTGCCGGAAATTTTTCGATGAGTATTTTTCCATTATTACACCTTCGTGCCATTACTGGCTATTCTTTTGTGTGATTATGAGTATTAAAAGAATTTATATCGATTCAGCAGATCAATCTTGAATGAATTTTGAGTAATAGTCCTTATCCCGTGTCCCAAAACTCTGTGGACCAAATTTCTTAGTCCTCTCTCTCAATTCATCTGCCAACTCTTCAGTAATCTCTCCTCTCTTTTCCAAGTAGTCTATGATCTCAAAACATTCCTCTCTCGTTTTGGCACGTGCTAGAAAGTCTTTATAGTTTGGATTATAGCCCTTCCATGGATCTTGTCCTCTCCTATTATACAGGTTTGTGATTTCAATCTTCTCGGTGATATACTCCTGATAGAGATGTGGGAATTTCATCTTGAGCTCATCTAGACTTAATCCTTCTGTAATCATCTTCGCTGTATCGTCTTCCATCGAACATCAATTTTCTCACAGAATATTAACCTTATGAGTGAAATTGTAATACATTTAACCCTGTCACTTTGCAGAAGAGACGATCTTTACAACATCTCCAAAATCGAGCTCGTGACTTGCACTAATTCGGCGACCATTCTTGACAAGTATTCCGTGCAGAAAATATTTTTTAAAATCGCTGTGGATCTTCCCTGCAAATTCCTTGACTGTGGTTCCTCTTTGTACGAGGTACACGTCGGGAAGAACTCTTCCATCTGCGTCGGTCATATGTGTCGTATCCTCAACTGGAAATACAGGGATGTAGTCAAGGACTTCAAATATAAGAGTGTTAAGGAGCTTGTAGATCCCTGTTGATTCATATGGTTGCAATATTCTCTCCCTAATTGAGATGAGGGTCTCCTGATCTTTTGATCCTTCTTTTACAATCTCAAAATCGCTATCGCCTGGAACATATGTGATTATTCCATGATCTGAAGCCTTTCTTAAAAAGAGCTCTGCAAGTCCTGATGTTGGAACTATGCGATAATAATTCCCGTATTGAGCTACTACTTCGCGTAGATTTTTCTCAGCCCCTTTCTTGTCAATCTTATTTGCAGCTATGCATGTTGGAAATAGAGTCTTCCTTATGGCGCTTGCGATAGAGTGTTTAAGTTTCTCATCCCAACTCCCTGGAAACACCTTGGTACTCTCTGGGTGCTTACGCAGAACCTCTTTAACCATGTCAATATTTGCCCCTAGCCCAGAAAGTCTTTCTTCTAAATAGTTGGAGAGCTTAGATGGATCTGTCTCCAACTTCTTTACCCCCCTTTTCCAATTTGTGTAGATGATTTTCTCTATCCAAAGTGTTAGTTCTTCATCTATCCATTCGATGTCCTTTCGAGGATCCCATATTTTCACCTCATTTCCTTGATCATCTGTCGTCCCTGAAATATCCAAAACATGGATAAATCCATTCGCTTGTCTTAAGTCATCGAGGAACTGATTCCCCATTCCTTTCCCTTCATGTGCTCCCGGAACCAGTCCTGCAACATCAAGGATCTCTATTGGAATGAATCTCTGGTGGTCTATACATTTTCCAGTTCGCGGACTACAAGGCTCCGTAAGGTTTGTGCATGGACACCTCACTCTAACGTATGCAACTCCCTTGTTTGGTTCTATCGTTGTGAAGGGATATGCTCCCATCTTTGCTTCAGCATTCGTCAATGCATTTAATATGGTTGACTTTCCGCTACTCGGCTTGCCAATAATCGCAACTAGTACGCCCACAACTCATCGTCATCCTATTCTATTTAAATGTCTAAGTTGAGTCCCCAATTTTTCCCCAATCTGATCCCCTAATCCCGATTGTTTAATAAATATGGTCTTCTTATTCTATATTATGTCATCAACGAAAGGCTTGAAGCTTAACCGGTTGGCAGTACTTCTACAGACTATTCTAATCCCGGTATATTTCGTTATCTACACATTTATCTGGAACACGAGGATTTCAGACAATCTCAGTATTTTCCTGAGCAAAACCTATAATTTGGGCTTTTTTGACCTTTCTTTTACATGGCTCTCTCTTACCCAGACCTCCATTTACTGGTTGGTTAACCTTGGCATCCCCATTTTCTATTCTATTCCTTGGGTTCTCTTCAGCATTGGACGTGCAAATAAGATCGCGACGACGTACTCACTCATGGGGAGGGCCCTTGGGCGGGTCAGGCTTGATCAGAAAATTTTCTATGGGCTCAATGCAACATTTGCACTTGTCTTCTTTGTCCTTCCCTATTTTAGTCCTCTGATTACTATTTTTGGAATCTTTTTTTCCACAAAGATCGTTTTAGAACGCATAAAGATAGGGCGTTTTCATTTTCTCGTTTGGTTTATTCCCGGTCTTCTTCTTTCTCTTTTCCCCCTCCTCCTAGCAGGGGCTTTTTACCTTGAATACACTCGCCTCTTCTATGATGTTACAGTCCTGTGGAACTCCTCAATCGATATCCTTTTCGGATTTTGTCTCTGTTTGGCCATATCAATAGCCTTCGGGAATTTCTGGTTGTTCATCAATGACGTTAGGGTGGATATGGGAGTAATTAATGAGGTTAATCACGCAAGTATTTTAGCGATAAAACTTGCAACTCTTCTCGTTGCACTTCCCTTCTACTTCCTTGAGCCGACTGGTATTGTCATCCAGATCCTGAACTATTTTGCCGTCTTCCTTGGTATCTGCGTCATAGTGCTTCGTTTTGTTAAGAAACTTCCCTCTTCTGAGGGCTCAAATTATGGTTTCATCTTAATCCCCGTCTTTGCAATTGTTCAGATCATTAGTACCCGGGTTGCTAAATCCATTGTTGTGGCCCTTGCAGCCTTGATATTTTTCCTTCTTTTTTTAGTAAGTTATGTCACGAGTGGGGACGAGGATTTCATTCTGGAAAATCTGTGACAATATCGGAGAATGAACTAAATATTCCTTTAGCGAAGTCCACTAAGTCAAAAATTACTGCACCTAGTAGGAGGAAAATGAAGAGTGCAACTCCCAAGAGTATCGCTTCTTCAACTAGAGGTGACGCACGTTTTCTTCTAAGGGCCTTGTTTAGAAGTTGCATTGCAGCTATCATCATACGATCTTTTGCCTTATTTGTGTATATAAAGTACTTAGAGGTATTTTACTTCAAAAATACCCTCCCTCCTAATTCACAAACTATACCCGATACTGCTTATGTTTTGTATGTTTCTGCCTGTACACACTCCATCGCGATCACTTCAAAGTAGGTCTCTCTTTGTGTATTCATATATCAGTAAGATGTATTGGTGGTATGGATAGTTTAGATATACTCGACCGCGCATATGGACGTCCCTCTGTAATCACAGATGAGTCCAAGTTGTCGATCGACTACCTCCCTCCAAATCTACCCTTCAGGGAGAACGATCTAATAGCCTTGTCGAATTATTTCAGTGGGGCACTCGAGGGGAATCTGAACTCAAACCGGGTTATCATCACAGGATCTGTTGGAGTGGGGAAGACCTCGGTCGCCAAGAAATTCGGACAGTGGATTGAATACAAGTCCGCACAACTTTCGCGTTCTCTTAAATACGTCCACGTCAACTGCAGGAGGGCAAAAACCCCCTTTATGATTCTTCTTTCAATCGTTAAGGAACTTCAAGGAAAGGTCGCAAATCGTGGTTACGCTGCGGATGAGTTACTTGACATGGTCATTTCCATTCTTGAGGAAAGACAGACCACTCTATTCCTAGTACTCGATGAAGTGGAGTATATTATTCCTAAAGGTGGTGTGGATCTTTTGTATGCCTTTACACGTACTGCTGACGACAGGCAGTCCTATAGCCATAATATTGGACTTATCCTTATTGCTCGAAGCTCAAACTTCCTCTCCTACTTGGATAAAAGTACTGCCAGTAGCCTTACTGCCCCTATTATTGAAATTCCTGCATATACTAATCACGAACTACGTATTATTGTCCAAGACCGTGTGAGCGATTGTTTTGTCCCTGGGTCAATCACTGAAGACAGTATTCAACTTATTGCAGATATTGCTGAGAAACGAGGAGGTGATGCTAGGCACGCTATAGAACTCCTCTATATTGCTGGGAAAAGGGCTAATATCGAGGGGAGCTCAATTGTATATCCTGAACATGTCCGTAGCGCGAAGGCAAATGTCGACCCTTCTCTCTTAAAGGATGTGATTACTGATCTTCATCCCCACAAACTGATGCTCCTCCTTGCTATCAGTAGGATGCTTCGTCGAACAAAGAAGGCGTATATCACCACAGGTACTGCTGAGAAGGAATACGCAATCATAGCAGAGGAATTTGGCGAACAGCCCCGAAAACATACGCAGTTTTGGGAGTATCTCCAAGAATTAGAAATAATCGGTGTGATATCGATGGAGCGATCGAGCGTCGGACAACGAGGAAATACAAAGTACATATCAATCCTTGATCTTAGCCTTAGTGACCTTGAGAAGGAGGTGGTACCACGACTGCGGAAATTGTAGAGGTAGAAAACCAAATAGTAGTAAACTCTTTGCCAGATCTCCAAGAGGTATTTGGTAGTGTTGGAAAAGTTCGCTTACTTCTTCTCCTCGCGAACAGTAACGAACTGAACATCACTGCGCTCTCTCGTGGAACTGGGATAAACCACTCTAAGATGAATGATCATATCGCGGAGATGATAGACCTAGGAATTCTCCAAGAAAAACGCTTTGGCAGGATACGGATAATATCCTACAACCTTGACTCGGAAGCTGGTAGGCGGATAAAGGTTTTTCTCAAAGAATGGAAGAGTAGCTATGAGGTTTTCGCGATTGGGTAATCATTCCCTCTGAAAGGAAAGAGATAAATTTCCAAGAAAAAGGTGAAATTTGATGAGTGTCATGGATAAGATGTGGGTTGAAAAATATCGACCACACCGCATCAGCGAGATTATAGGGCAGGACGAGATAAAGAATAAACTAATGGGTTTTGTCCAGTCTGGGTCGCTCCCTCACCTCCTTTTTGCAGGTCCTCCTGGAACGGGGAAAACAACCGCTGTTCTGGCTCTAGCCGCAGAAATCTATACCAATGGAAGTCTGAATGAGAATCTTTTGGAGCTGAATGCCTCAGATGACCGAGGGATTGATACCATTCGAAATCAGGTGAAAGATTTTGCAATGACGGTTCCATCAGGAAATGCACCTTTTAAGATCATTGTCCTTGATGAGGCAGACGCCCTAACTGCAGCGGCTCAGCAGGCATTAAGACGGACAATGGAGAGATATGTTGAGACTTCTCGCTTCGTTCTCCTCTGCAATTATCCCGGTAGAATAATCGAGCCTATCCAATCACGATGTGCATATTTTAGATTTAGCCCTTTACCTAACTCAGAAATCAAACAACAGATCTTGCTTATTGCAAAAAAGGAAAAAGTGACCATCACTCCTGAAGGAATAGAGACTCTGTTGAACGTCAGTAAAGGAGATATGCGGAAGGCAATCAATGTGCTCCAAGCGGCATCGAGTCTTAGTAGCAATGTCACTGCAAAGGCAATCTATGAGACCACAGGTGGTATTGATCCAAAGGAGGTCAGAGAGGTAGTTGACCTTGCCAAGACAGACTTTGAACAAGCGAGAAAGAAGTTACTTGATCAAATATATGTCAAGGGAGTGCCTGGTGAAGATATAATCCGTGAATTGTACAACCTTACCCCTAAGATGAATTTTTCCGATATTAAGAAAATGGAGATCATGGAGCTTCTTGCAGAAATTGATTACCGACTTACTGAAGGTGCTTCCCCTGATATTCAGATATCCGTGGTATTGGCCAGAATTGTGGCTAACTAGACATTATTTTCGAATCGATATGACGATTAAGTAGTGACTCTGTCCAGGTGAGAACTTTTTCACATGAAAAACATTGTCAACTTCTGATGTGGCTCCACAAGACGATATCCACTTCGAGTAAATGTCAATCCAGTCCTGCTCTGCCCCCTTTTTGGCAATTGGGTGAAAGTGGAGCTTTGCATATGACTTTGCGGCCTTTACTGCTGTTTGAACATGTTTGAAATCTAAATTATGGTATCCCAAGAAGACAGTATCTGCCCAATTTTTCAATTGAAGATGTCTTGAGTCAATATTAACGAGTTTTTTAGGAATAATCCCATTAAACTTCATTGTTTTTTGTAGAGACTTGAAAGTACTTGGACTCTTTTCAACTGCTATAAGATTGCATTTATTATAGTATGTAGGCTGGAGGGAGAGATTCCCCACTGCAGCAAACATGTCCAAAAGATTCTCCTTTAGAGATGTTATGTCAACTAATAATTTTCGCAGATAAGTGTTTCCAGGTGACAGCATAGTTTGGTATATATTGAACAGATAGAACACCCCATTCTCTTTGTGCATGACATCAGGCTTATCCTTTCCTGCCAAATGTATAATTTGAGGAACCCGCTCTTCCCCATAAATTGCTTGGTAGAAATATACCCCTTCTACCCAAGGAAATCGATCAACAATTCTTTGCGCAATCTCATAAGGAGGTTTTTTTCGGACTATCAGCTGGTTGCCTATCCTAAAATAGCTCTTCAAGTAGTAAGCCATATTATCAGACATCTTCTAAATCAATGATATTGCTACCGTATTTCTCAGTTCCGTATTGATTCTACTGTATCCTTGAGTTTAAGAAACTCCGCTTAACTGATATTTTGTGATCCCTGTCCACATCACCGATGAGAACCAGTGTATTGCAACTGGTAATCATGCAATTAAGCTCTATAATCTTGGCAGATATGGGACCCCAATGAAGGGGGGGATGTTAAACCTGACCTCATTCGAAACTCTTCATTTACTTGAGCTAGGGAAAATTTGCATGGATCCTCCTATGAATATTGCTGATATTGCATCGTTATTTGCCAGATTAGATCCGGATTTTATGAGTTATTATCTTATCTACAAGGATCTTCGATTTAGGGGATATATCGTCGGAATTAACCATGGCTTGCCAAGGTTCTTCAGACTTTATGGAAGAGGGCAGAAGAAAGAGAATCTTCGTGCTTTACACTATGTCCATCCATTAAGAGAAGGACAAAATATCCCGATTAAAGATTTACAGGTACTGATGGACAAGTCTAATCGAGCAAAAAAATCACTCGTCATAGGTCTAGTTGACTCAAGTGGTGATGTCTCGTACATGAGGGTTTCGTCGTTTGTTCTAAATACAAACTAGATTATTCAATTAGATCCAGAATATCTGAATCCCCTGGTGTCATAATGGAAACTGCAGATGTAAGGTGTGCTCTCCCACAAATAATCCCTAACTCCTGAGAAGATTTAGGGTATTCAACAATCGGGATCCCTGAAAGATCTGCGTAATACTTTAGATCTTCTTTTTCCTGTTCAGGTGTGTTCGCTGCGATGACAATAAGTTTTGCAGTTGCCATTTTTGCCGCACGAATTGCCGAATTAATTCCGAGTTGAGTCTCTCCAGATTTTATTGCAACACTAATGCTCTTATCTAAGTCTACCATAATAAAGCTCACAGCCTTGTTTATTACAAGCATCTGTCGGTGGTCGGTAAATTTAAAGCTTTAGAAAGAGATTTTCGCGACCTCAAGAATATCTTCGCAGAAAACTTTGAGATCCACAGGTATCGCATTCTCCTTCAGCGTCCCTGATTTCTGAACCACATGCTTTGCAGATGAAATAGTAGTTTCTTACTCTGATATGTTTATGTTTATTGACACCTCGACATCGTACTCCCATAATTCTTGCAATATTTCGTACTCCGTAATCATCGGAGAGAAGGAGAGTCTCCTCTTCCTGTGAAATTTCCCACGCTAGTGCCAAAACTGAAATATCTGGTGCTGAAAGCTTGTATTCTCCTACTGCTTTCGCCTTAGTTTTAATTAAGTCAATCACATAGGGTGAGGCACTTGTAACGCTTACATTGAATTTAGATCGAAAAACCGTATAGACTAACTCACTAGTCATAGAGATAATTTCATCTTCAATCTCGGGCGTGATATAAATCCTAGATGCATCAATCTCGGGCGGTATCGAACTACGGTGCATAAATATGCCTGAATCAAGGACTATGTTCACATCTCTCTTCTATTCTCCCTGTTTGATAAGCTCTTGGAAACTTACTTTCAGGAGTATAAATAACAGTTTCTAAACAAATATCAATGAAGACCAAATCGACGGTGATCTTTATAGGGGTCATACTAATTTTCACACCTCTCAGTAACTCAGTTCACAGTGTTGGAGATTCAGGAAATAAAGCCCCTCTCGGGGTAGAACTACTTCCCACTCCGTCACTTGCGACTAACCTAACACACCGGGTCGGTGATGTTCTCGAAGCCAACACCTCCGATGGTTTTGTGATAGGTGATCGCCCTTATACATCTACAATAGAAGTAGAAAATTCATCTCTCTCACAAAGCCAGATTGATATCTCATCAGGGGTTTGGCCATATTCAAATATGAGTAGTGATTTTGGGATGAATATCTCCCAAAATACTCTAAGTATGAATTTCACCGGTGGTGTACTTGCTAGATTCGATCAGTCATTAAATATGAGCTTCAATGACCCGAGAGATACAATATCCTTTCAGCTCGAGAGTGTCAATTTTCCCTATATGGAGGACGAATTTGCTCTCCTTGAGATGGAAATTCGGTTCAGGGTTGACGGATATGAATTCTTCTACGTTTTTCTTCTGGATTTGAGCAATTCTACAAGAAGTACTTTCGAAAATACGAATTCTCCGTCTACAGAGAGAACATTCTATATTGAAAAAGGTCTTCCTTATACATTCAATTCTAGCCAGATCAAAGCAGATATAGGTACAGACAGTGATCTTACAATCGAGTATCTCACAATCTTTGCATATCGCCCGAATGGTATTAATATCTCATTTACTTTTGCTTCTCTTGATATTTCCCGGTACTTACCTCTGTCTCAAATAGATAATCGGCTTGTCAAGGGATCCAGCTTTTCCCTCCCTAAAGACACACGTCTAAATATCACATTACCTGAATCATCATTACTTAAAATAATCTATAGACGAACTTGGGATAAGCTTATTCCAGCAGATCTGAACTTAGATTTTAGATACGGGGGGGTCTCTGTCTCTGGGACTGTTGTACTGCCATCAGTTTCAATCCACCTAATGAATGAGTTGCTCTTTCCTTCAGTCATAATGGATGTTCGTTCTAATATCGGTGGGAGAGTTGTTTATGGTACCATAGACTTAAACTTGTCCAGTGGAAATGAAATTTCTATTTCGTTTACTGGAACCCTAAATAGCACTACGGTCAATATGCCATTTTCTGGGGCTCAAAATCAGACGTATTCTATCAATAATGACTTTGATGTAATATTTGGTTTGTTAATTTCACCACTCGGTGAAAAAGTTGAGGTTTCCGTGTCTGATTCATTGTCATTCACCATTCCTGTATCGTGGTCAAATGGATCTAGTCAGGTTGTGGGTATCAACAAAGACGGATATGTGGTGATATATTATCTTTTCATTCCTTCATCTCCAATTGAAATATTGATGGAACGGACATTCACAATGGATCCATTTCAAAGCTTTAGTATTGAATACACCGTTAATTCACAAAATGTATCGATCTTCCCTCGAATCGTTATAGAAGGAAACGGGGTTGAGTTCAGTTATAACGAAACTCACATCACTTTTCCTCCTGACTCCCTCCCATCTGGGAACAACACCTTACTTTTAACATTCTCGAAAAACGGATATGGCAATTCAAGTGTCAGGATATTCATCAAGGTCTTGGATCCGATCATTAAGTGGGATGCCCAAGGGATAGAAGGATACCCAAACTATACGAAAATTAGGATTGAGGTCTCAGAATATAATTCTATTGAACTACCTGTGTTTGTTTATACCGCCTATACCCCGGATATTCAGATATATTCCAAATACACGGATCTTGTCCTGTACACTCCAGATACCGAGATCAACATAGGCTTACGAATTGGAAACTACACCTTTTCTAAGATGGTGACTGTGCCGTCGGTAACAGTTGTATTTTCCACGGAAACCTTAGTTCTTAATGTAACCGACTATCCAGTGGAAATGTCCTCTGACGGAAGTATTGGTGTAGTCATTGCTGGTAGTTTCGGGATCGTGAGTTTTTCATCGGTTGGATTCATTATCCTTAGGATTATGCGAAAAGACAAGTATGTCCCAGTCTAAACAATCCACAATCCGATAAAGATAGAGATCAAATTCGTCTCTTTTGCGAAGTCCATATCGATGAGGTTAAAATATGATTGGAAATAATGGATATTAGACAACCTTTAAGCGGGGGTCGCCCAGCATGGTCAACGGCGCTGGAATGAGGATCCAGTCCTTAGTGGTTCGTGAGTTCAAATCTCACCTCCCGCATTTTGTCATCAACGAAGCAAAGTGAAATGGAGAAAGCTCTTCAGCTTCTTACATCTTCTCAGCTTAGCTTG
>WAMJ01000063.1 GCA_015522385.1 Candidatus Heimdallarchaeota archaeon | reverse complement strand
GGATACCCTTGAGAGATTCGATATTGTGGAGAAGGCAGATGAGAAGTTCCAGAAGCTCTCCGCGGGGATGAAGCAGAAATTCGGGATCGCTCAGGCATTGCTCGGCTACCCGAACTACGTAATTCTCGACGAGCCGACGGCCAACCTCGACGTCAACGCGAGGATAACCGCTCTTGAGTACATCCAGGATTTAGCATACACGAAGGACATGAACTTCGTCATTCTCAGCCACATCCTCCACGACCTTGAGCGGGTCTGTGACGAGATTGTGGTGATCCACAAGGGGAGGTTGTTAAAGCAGTCGAGCATGGCTGACATCCTCAAGGAGGGGATGGTGAGGGATTACTCCGTCCGTTTCACGAGTCCTGAAGAGCAGCAGCAGTCGATGGATATCCTGCAGAAGGAGGGCTATGAGGTTCGGAGACGGGGTCTGGCTCTGGAAGTGCACGTCGAGAGCCGGGGAGACTTGGAAAAACTGTAGGATCTGCTCAGCAGGGATGTGACTTCCGTGAGGAGTGTCCTCGAGCAGCTCTTCGTCGATCTTGTAGGAGGGGGGAGCGATTAATCTCCTCGGTCGTGCGTCCGTCTCCTTACTCCTCGTGATCGCGTTGTGGGGATCGATTGTGGGAGGAACGGAATATACCTCGGGAGAGGCGGGGAGCACCACTGACAGCTGGTGGACGTACACGGATGACGTCACGGTGTATCGGACGAATTACCTCCGTGGCCAGATCACCTCCAATTTCTCGATGTCGGTCAATATCTCTCTGATCACGGACGGGGGAATACTTCCAGTCCTCGTGGACAACCTGACAAAGTCGGTGCCCTTGGATTCGGAGGAGACCTTGGGCGAGACCCTTGATTTCGCACTCCCAACGGGCGGACTGCTCATTGTCACCGTTCGGAGTATCCAGGAGGGGAACTTCAGGAATGGCATGTACTTCATACGAATAGACGTGCAGAGCGATTCGATGGGATTGCTGTCGACGCTACTCCCATATATTCTGCTTGGACTTCTCTCCCTTGCTCTGTCCTTCCTCAGGCGTGGTGCCATACTCCGTGACTACCTGGTCAAGAGCAGGGATCAGGACTATCTTGAAGTGGGGTTCACTGTCCTCCTTTCGTTGCTGTTCTTCAACCCCAGCGAACGGGTATTTCCGGGAGAGCCTCATGATATTGTCGGAGGAATAGCAGACAGCTCGTACGCGGCGGCATGGTGGATCTATGTTGCCGTTTCAGTTTCGCTCTATCTAAACTTGCAGAAGAGGTTCGTCCAGAACCTCTGGGCATACCCGAGGGGGAAGAGCAGGGTGTACTTGTGGAGGTTGGTAGAATTGGTGAAGAGGGTGTGGAGTGTCAGTGTTCAGACCTTCGTCTACTATTTCGCGATTGTCTACCTTGACCTGTCGGGAAGACGCGTGACCGCCGATAGGATGATCGGGATTGCTGAGATCGTCGTGTCAAATGCACTGATTGCTATGCAGTACGCCCTTGTGGTCGGGTTGCTCTTCATGGCGTTTAGAAATGTGAATCTCATCCCGATAGTGGTGCTACTGCTGTACTACATCGTCGACTACCTCGGGATTCTTCCGATAAGGTTGTCAAGGTTGGGAAAGTCCGACCTGAACTGGTGGATCGTTCTGCTTCTGCCCGTGACCATCGCAGGTTCATCTGTCGTCCTGAGGCGACTGTACATGTCCGCGGAGGTGATTTCGTGAGGGGACCGAATCCGATCTCCGTCAGTCTTATACTTCTAGCTGTGATCCCTGTTATGTTCGCAGGGCTACCATCAGAGAAGAATGTCCTCGTGGATCAGACATTGGTGACCGAGGAGGATTACCCCTACACGGTTGGTCAGATCGAGACATTTGCGAATGTAGGAGAGACAGTTCACATCTCAGTGAAGACCAGTGACTCTGTTGTGAGTAATGTCTCGATAGTCTCCGAATTTCTCTACCAACAGTACTCGGGAAGGGGTCTTGATATCTCCTTGACGGAGAGTAACATCAACCGCTCATCCAGCATTCGGATCATCATTCGCTCAGTGACGATAACCTCGTCGGAGGTCTACATTTACGTTGAGGGCAATGATGTCCAGAGAATGTCCTATCTATTCTCCCTTGTCCTGATACTCGCGGCGATTGCAATTGAGTTTATGATTCGCAGACTACACCCTCCGTATCTCGAGGACGAGAGTAGATCGATCAGTGTGTTTGGAATGCTGATCCCCATAGTCATTCTTGCAAATGAGGTACTGACCGATAATGCAGGTATTGGTCTCGACTATCGGTACAATCCGCAGGGGCATAGCACAGTATTGTACTACAGATCTCTGCACATCGAAGAGGTCCTCTCCAAATTCATGAACATCTCCACGCTCTTGGTGCTCTACGTTCTGCTGAGCGTGTCTGTCATCCGGGCATTCTCCAAGAAGAGACTGAGAATCTACAAGACATTACCGGTTAATCCCCTGAGGCAGTACCTGATAAGGGTGTCGATCTGGACTGGACTGGTCCTGTCAATCTCATCGCTGACGATGTTCTTTGGGCTCTTCTCCCGCAATGGTGAATTCGAGGGCTATGGGATGTTCTACTCGGTCTACGTCTATTCCATTGCCATCGCTGTAATAGTCTTCCTGAATATGGTGCTGCTTCATGTGAATGTCCTTGACACTCTTCAGGGTACGAGATTTGCAGCCCTGATCGTCCCGCTCCTCATGCTGCTCTCGGTGCTGGAGACCATCCCCCCGATACCCATGTTCGAGACCTTCCACCGGGTGAATCCCGAGATAGAGTACCAACCTGTTGAGGTCCCGACGCTGGTTCTCAGGCAACTGTTCTATACCATAGTCCTGCTGATCTACGGCGTGGTCAACCGCAAGAGACCCGGGTTCAGGGCGGGGAGTTGATTGTCCGTCCGCGATATCTCAGTCCCTTTTGTACTGGAGTGCTGAGGCTCTACCATCCAGACACGTGGATAGCAGCGGTGCAGTTTCCACGGAATACCACCATAGGGGTTCAGGAGCGAGCCCGTGTGGGCACTATACGGTCACCGCTACTG
>WAMJ01000062.1 GCA_015522385.1 Candidatus Heimdallarchaeota archaeon | reverse complement strand
ATGTCTGCTGCAAGGTGCACAACAACTGCATCCTCCAGTTCTCTGCCGTATCTCTCGGTATCTCGGACATCACCTATTACGTAGCTCACACCGTTGATCTTGTGGGGATGCTTCTGCCTAGTGAGCACCGATACCTCGTGGTTAGAGTTCACGAGTGACTGCACCAACTCCGACCCAATGTGACCTGTCCCTCCTGTGACGAAGTATTTCATTGTGAAGCAATTATTAAATTGTCCTTAAAAAGACCTGAGTCTACTTGAGATTGATAAATGTACTTGCATGTTCGCTTCCTGTACATTATTTGCATTAAATGACCATTCGAAAAAACACCCGGTCTGATTTGGGTATACCCGTGAGGATGTTTATTATTAAATTTTTCAAGTTACTCCCCATTCTAATTTTTATAGATAATGAGTGGAGATTTATTATATGGGAATGAGGTAGATTTTATGCGTATGGGTGAATCGTGTATCTGTCTTGGGATCCTAACATACTGTCTGATTCTCCTCAGAGGTGGTGTTTTTCCTTCTTTAACCTGTTTAGGTCAATAACTCTGTCGACATAATTCTTGATACCAACATCATGGCTCACAATAACTAAAGTTGTCCTGAAGGTATCTGCCATCTCTACCAAGAAGTTATAGACTGTCTCAGCGGTATCGACATCGAGGTTTCCAGTTGGCTCATCGGCCAGAAGAATTGCTGGTTTATTGGCTAGTGCAACTGCTATTGCAACCCGTTGTTGCTGTCCTCCCGAGAGTTCTTCAGGGTAGGAGTCAATATATCTTGATATCTCCAGACGTTCGAGAAGTAATTCTATCCTCTTTGTCCTATCCTCTTTCTTCATCTTAGAGAATTTGAGAGGGAGCTCGACGTTTTCACGAACAGTGAGGTATTTGATCAGATTATCTGACTGAAAGACTATTCCAATGACCTTCCGTTTGTATTTCAAGGATTCATCTATGCTCATCTTCCTCACGTTATGACCCGCTACCCGTACCAATCCCCCTGTCGGTTTGAGGTTTCCAGCAATGATCTTGAGAAGTGTTGACTTTCCGCTACCACTTTTTCCAATTATCACCACCTTCTCCCCTTCCTTGACTGAAAGGGATATTCCATTCAGCGCGACAGTCTCGATCTTACCATTAGAGTATACGTGAACCAAGTCCTCAATTTGTATAATATTCATTGCTTATCTATCTCCTGTTTTTCTCGTTTGAATCATTACCATCCCTAGCGTCAGTACCCATAGTGATGAAATCCACACTGGAAAGAATAGTGTTTGATTTACTGAATTCATAGCCTCCGTAATCCCGGTATCGAAGAGCATGTTGTCAATAGTGTGAATAACCCCGAAAAACTGTAAGTACAAGATATACGGGATAATCAAGAGGAAGGTTAAGATGGTGCTCAACCCAATTCTAGAAACCGTTCGATCCGCTCCACGCTGAACCATCAATCTGTAATCCTCATTTACCGAGTCCAGTAAAATCGAGAGTAAATTTATGGCAGAGATGGTATTAAGCGCAATAGCAATGGTCAGCGTTATTGAGAGTAGGCTAATATAGGTTTCTGGATCCCCAAAGGGTACAAATTCCTCTGGAAATAGAGTGTCTTCAGAGAGACCATTGACATCAATAATTGATTCTATTCGCTCTTTCTGCTCCTTTGAGATTGAAGGAAAGATGTAAAAGCTCCTCTCCGAAATGAAATCAGCATCCCTCACAATGAGTAACCAATTGTCATAATTTGACAGAAAATCAATTTCTGTTCCACAGCTGCCACACGAGCTATTACTTGCTATTTCACTCCTGATGACAGAAGGGATCTCTCTGTAACTAGAGGCCAGTATATCCGATTGATTTGTAATGATCACCCCCATGTCTTGCCATATTGTAGCTATTAATCTCGATAAGTCGTCTGGAGAGATTGAAAATATAGCAACTTCTGATCTTTCGCCATCGATGGTCTTAACAGTTATGTTAAGTTTTATCCGGATGTATTCAATAACTACAATATCATCGACCCTCAATTCCTCGCTGCTCTCGATCATATATTCTCCAAGCAAATTACTATCCGCATAGGATACCCGGACTGTCGACGCAAATGTGATAGATCCTATTAGGTACAGAAGAAGAACACTTGTCAATAGGTAAAAGATCAAATTCCGACCATATACTGGGAATTGACTCTTAGCAAATTTTAGGAACACTCCTGTATATACCGACTTCTGCAGTGCTGCTGAGACCAGCTTGTATGCTAATAGTGATGTTGTACTTACCGCTACAACAGTTACTATTATCATTCCAGCAACATAAGAGTAATAGTCGAATGAAACTCTTGCAGGTCTAATAACTGTGATTAAGTACCTAAGTATCAGGAAAAATGCAACAAGATAGAGGGCGTTTAGAATCACGCGGGTACTTGAAAGAAGGAAAGATCTCCTATCATCACGGATTGTATGGGTGTCGGGCTCAAAAAGCTTTTTCACATTAAATAACTCTACCAGTAAAATAACCCCCTCCACAACTGTAATTATTAACATACTTGTCAGTATTTTAGTCAGGATCTGGAAAACATTGATGTAATCTAATATTTGCGGGGTTACAATCCCAATAATTGGTATGACCAATATAATGGTTATTCCATACTTTATCACCTCGAGAGCAATGACAAGATCAGTCAAGACCTCTTTAGGAGCACCTCTGTCAATAATTTTCTTCCATGCTAGTTTTTTCTGTCCAATTGTTGTAGATAAAGTCAGGTACAACACCGCAATTACCATCGCAATCAGTGGGAGTTGAAAATAGAAAAGAACTTTATCCTCAAAAAGACTGTAAGCCTTGTAATGCGCTTCTATTTTCTCACCTATTATCGAAGTTACTGAATTTCCCCCAAGAGAACTAATCAATTTTGAAATCTTGGTACTAATTTGATTAACTGTATTGAAGTTTTTAGAAAATGAATCTCTATCTAATATCTCCCTGCTGATATTTGCCCGAAGGCTCAATGACAGGTCAATTTGGGGGATAAGAGTGCTGGCGTTGTCCAGTGGTAAGGTCACATACCTATCAAATGCATCTTCTAGTGGCAAGAGTATCACTATATTGTCAATTTGCACGTCTCCGAATAAGGAACTTAAGAATAACGTGTCAGCTAGTGTCAATAAAGATTTTGGTGAGATATTTTCGTATAGTGTGATATTGGCAAATCTGGTTGTATTACTACTGCTAATCCCCGTAGCTGTGATCGATTTATTTGTCCCAATCTGGACATTTGAGTACCGTCCTACTTCAAGACCTAGTGCTTGGAAAAGAACATTAGAGCCATGGATTAACGTTGTGAGCGAATTATTCTTACCTATGATGGACAATCCCTGTGAAGCACGGATAGCAACCATCGTTGAATCAATCTTCTTCGGTAATTTCAACTCCAGGGTCTTCAACTCTGCATTGAATAGGTTGTTCTTACCTTCTACGACGTTTCCAATATATTTTATGTCGTATCTATTTTCGGAAATAGACAACTCCATGTGGTGGTTGAACACCTGCTGATCATACCAAGAAATATTTAGAACTAAGATTGGGATCAAGAGTATAACTAGAACTTCAATTAGAAACTGCTTCTTATGTCCAAGAAGGAATTTCCTGCCAATCATCGGCTCTTCCTCCTAAGTTTACTAATTGGTAGAATGAACAGTGTCGCACTGAGAATAAAATAGGTCGTATTAATCTCGTAGTCAACTAGTACAGGATATTCGAGTGAGAGTAAACGAATCTGGATCCAATTTAACCAGTTGAATATAAAAGTAAGTACAAACGAGAGAAAAATCATCTTTCCATAGAAATTCAGAATGTAATTTTTCAGAATCTCGTTGTTTATATCTTTCAACTGACCTCCACGTACAGCTATGAGTTTTACTATTTTGGTCTCTAACCTGTTACTCTGGTAGAGTACTACTAAGGTATTAAATAGTAAGATCCCTTCTGTCAACAGAAGTGTTCCAATAATGGCTCTCTCACCAATAACTAATTTCTGGAAGAACGCCGGGATGAGGGGTAGGTAATCGGTCTTAACGGTATTATCAAATTTCAATTCTTGTACATCTCCTACATTATCGTTTGTCCACTCTAAGAATTGATCTGTCGAATTGACCTTGCCAAACCAATTTACACGCTCTACTCCCAGAGACACATTATCATTTACCACTACGAAATACTTCGAATCGATTCCAGGAAAGTAAGGGGTGATTACATCCACTGGGCCTAAAGCCAGATAATTTGGAATCCCATAGCCTTCTTTCAAGCCGAATTTATCTGCAAGGCTTGAAGATATGATCACCCCCACTCCTTTCCCACTATTTCGGAAAATATCTTTTAACGTTTGTGTCAACTTCTCCAAATTCGAGGGTTGCATCACACGTCTCATTTTGTACAAACTTAAGTTGTAAAATGATGTGGGCTGGTGCACCAATCCCGATGAGACATCTTTGATAGAAGTGGTAGCAATGTAGGAATCAGAAACAAATGGAGACTTATCTAGTGCTTGTACCTGAACATCCGATACACCTTGCAAACACATATTCCCGACACAATTAAACTGTCTGAGTTCATTTTGATAGGCTGAATAAACAGACAGTGACGACATGGTGAGGGGAATGACTATGAACATAAAAATCAGTTTCCACTGAAATCTTTTAGCATATTTGGAGAATTTTGTTTGAGAAATTTTCTCAATACCAAATCCCTGACCATTATTGAATCTACTGTAAATTTTTTGTGACAGTACCCTCTTCACTGCATAATTAAGCACGTAGAAGATCACAACAATGCCTCCGAACCCTGAAATCGCTAGATAATTGAACCCTCGAACTTCTGAGATTAGGAGGAACACAAATCCAATCAGTATTGAAATGAATATCATCCTAGCTATTTTCAAAGAGTCTATCGTAGACTCTTGGTTCGTAAGTAGATCGGTAATATCAAGTAATATCCTTTTCATCCTCGCGACCTCTAGAAGAAGAAAGAATGATGTAGTTAGTGAAAAATGTAGCTGAAACGAAGTTTCTGACATTTGATACTTTATTAGCGTTTCAACTATTGACAGTACAGCCAAATCTAATAATACTGGAGCTACCAAATATCTCCTGAGAACAAATGCTATCGACCCTCCTCTTATGAATACAGACTCAATCTGCTCCCTAATCTCAATAAAGGTTTTCTGGACTACAGAAAGTACGAAATTGGAGAATAGCATAGCAAGAAGTCCAAGTAAGGCACCCGAGAGTAAAATGAAAGTGGTTATTTGTTCCAATTTTTGGTAATACGGACCTAAATCTGCGTATCCTGACCCCTCTTTGTAATAGTACTTGTTCTCTAATTCTGTTCTAATTCTCATATCTATTCTATTCATCTCGGCAATTTGGTCCTCAATGTTTATTACTGTCGTATCGAGTCTCCACATATCTATTCTAGTGATAAATTCATTCTGACTCCACAAGTATTCAATAATTTTCGAATCTTGGCCAGGTCTTAGCGATATCAATACTGTGTCATCGAAGCTGAGAAAATCCAAAAATTTTCCAAACTTATAATCCAGTCTGAAAAGATTGACTAGGGGCAATCGTTTCACTCTACTGGTTGTATTATCCCCAACGTCCAGAATTATCTGTTTGCTGTTCTTAGTTATTGAAGTATTGGCATAAAGTACCGAGTTAGGTGGGATCTCTTCAATAGGGCTTATCGAGATCACAATCCATCGAATGGGTGCAAGTATCGAATTGTTGGACTCGAATCTAATTGAGGTGTGCTCGACATTCATTTTCAGGAAGGAAAAAATCTCTACCCCATCTATTTGTTGGGGTGAAATCAATCTTGTAGGATTAGTCCTGATTTCCTCAGATCCAAAATTGATCTCCGAAAAAGAATTGACTTTGTAGTTTGAATCAAAATCAATATTTGGGGTCAGTACATGATTTTGTAAATATATGGTATATGTAAATAAACTAATTTGTACTAACATGAGGAAAAATATGAATTGAATTCTACCTTTCCATTCTACTGGTTGTTTCAAGTAATGCTATATTACTTTCCCCCATTCAAAAAGGTGGTGGTCGTAAAGTGGTTAATTCTATTAGTGAAGTAGTATTATGCATTATTCAAAAAAAAACACAGTCTTTATATACTGTTCCTTGGATGTCAAGAATATGCTTCTCACAAGCAAAAATGTGAAAATGAAAAAATTCATCTCGTTTTTCATTTTGATAACAATATTGGGGATGAACACTGCACCTACAAGCGGGTCTGTGTTGGCTTCTGTAACAAAGTGGGTACCTATAGGTGTTGCACATTCACCATCGGGTGGGTCTGGGATCTTCTCCATAGACAACACGATTACTTTTTCTGCCTCTTCTGGTAATGACAACCTTGATGTTGTTGGCTCAAGAACTGTTTCAACCACTCGGACTATAACTGTCGACGATGGACAGGTTGTTATTCTAGCAAAGTTGTACAAATTCGAAATAGTAGATGGTTATTGGTGGGGATTTTATTATAGAAATCTAAGAGTTACTTTCCAAAGCAGTATTTATGTACATCAGGTATTGCCTTCTGGATCTGCTAATGATCAGATGAATCTGCCCTCAACATTTTCATATGGTGGATACGATAGTGTTCCATTTTCAATATCTTATGAACAAAAGGATCTAGAACTGATCGTTGAAGGAGGAGAGTACACTGAAGAAAGATCTTTTTCCCAAGCCTTTAGTCTTACTATATCGTTCGGTTTGGGTGGATATAATATTGGATTGGCTTTTTCAGCCCAAACTTCAATGTCTAATTCTCAAACTTTTACACAAACTGGGGTTTATTATGTCGATTATTTAGGCCAAACTAGTTTCGCGTCTATTTTAACAAATTCTAATCCCTCTCCACCCCCACCATGTGGTTCTGGTCCTTGTCCGATCTGAAACTATAAATAATTGTGGTTGAAAAAAACAATAACGATATATCTGGTGAATATTATGAGTAAAAAATATTTCAATAATTTTTATGCTGTTATAACGATTCTGGGATTAATTGCTCTACTTGCAATTAATCTTTCGGTATTTGAATACCTGCAAATTAATGAGGAGAGTTCAGAAATTAGTGTCATTGCAAGTGGGTCTGGGAGTATTCTTGTTAGAGATGAAAGTAATGAGTCAATTTCACTCATGTCGATCTCTCAGGGTCTCCCAAATGGAGAAGAGGGGGTGGCTGGAATTAACCATAAAATAGCTACAGTCTCAGCTATTTCACCTTCTCTCCCTACTCAAATGTATGATGTCAATGGTACTTTCATTATGAATGTTACCGAGCTTGTCATCCATTTTTCATTTGGTCTGGTTGATGAGGGTGGTTCAATTATCTTTCAGAAAGCATTGGTTATGACCTTGAATTCATCAGTATTAATTTCAGAGGATTCAATACTTTATAATTTTCCTATGGATTTCAGCGAATTCTCGCTTAGACCATATACCTCTAAAACATATACTGCTGTATTCGGGATGAGGGCATTCAGTAAGGATGATACTGGTGACATCAAACCAATATTGACCATGACCAGGGGGGCAGTATGGGATGATGAACTCTCCGAAATTATTTTAGGTGCACCCCAAAGCTTCACTCCCGACCTGACAATTAAATACCCAAACGATGGATTCATTCTCACCGACATCATTCTTTCAACTGGTGTGATTGTGGGATCGATTCTTGTTCTATTCGTTGTGAGGCGAAAGTTCTCCGACTTACCCGAGTAATACGTTCTCTCTCTTCAATTCTCAATCTTCTATTCCCAATGATCACTGAACACTATCTGATCTACCAAATGGGAATCTTAGTGTAGATCGTACGTCACAATCGTTGAGGTCTTTGAACTGTATAAAAAGTAGTAAGTTTAGTTTTATAGATAAATCAAAGTGCAGTTCGGCGTTTAACTATCCAATCGGATATAGGCATGTAAATAATCCGAAGAATTAGTGCACCCCATGGAATCGGAAATGGGATGACACTATTATCCGTGTCCAGAGGGGTCACCTAGAACGAAGACCTTCTCCAATTTAAAATTGTTCCTCCAGACAGCTTTATCCCCTATCTGACTGCATATTACTTCAACCAAGGATTATGGCAAACAAGTATTATAGTCGTTATGGTGTAATTCTAGTGGCTGTTACAGCCAGTCGCCTTTCACAGAAACTCAACAAGATACATGACTAGTTCGGTATGAACCTTTGTGACTTCCTGATCCGGATGTTCAGATAAACTGTGATCAAAAAGACTGACAGGAGGTAGATGACATGTCTAGTTAGCGGTGGGTCTTTGTTGTCGTACGGT
>WAMJ01000061.1 GCA_015522385.1 Candidatus Heimdallarchaeota archaeon | reverse complement strand
TAATTCCAAGGAACTAAATGTTAGATTTATAAGAATCAAATTTATCGAAGATGTGAAAATGAAGAAATTCTCTAAGTTAATTGTAGTCTCTATGCTAATTCTATTAGTTCTGGGGATTGGCTTGTCGGGAGCTAAGCCTGTTTCCAGCGACCTACAGGACAAAGTTCCTGCTCCAAGTCTGAAAATCGAGAAATGGATAGACTCCGATGAACGAGTTGAACCGGGTCAGGTAATCACAGTATATGTAAACTTCACCAATGTAGGTACAAAAACTGCTTATAATCCAGTCGTTGTAGAGCCTCAATTCGAGAATTTCTCGGTGACTAACATCAAAGGATTTGATGAGCGAAAATGGGTAGAGATTGGCCCCAATGCAACGTTCTCATACTCTTATCAGATGGAGTTTGTCAAGGAAGGTACTTACACTATAGAAAGTACCACGATTACATACGAGGATGCAGAGGGGACAGAATACATAGCAGTTTCTGCTTATTACAGAATGACTGTGACGTACGAAGAACCACCAGTAACTAAAGATGCAGAGTGGCAGAAGCTCTTCATCTCAATTGTTTTGATAGCGTTGATACCCATCATTCTCTACCTAGTAAATAAGTACGTATTTGAGGGTAAAAGATGACATTACGAGACCTGCTAACTGATAAAGAGAAAAGATTTATTCTTGTTGGTGGTAAAGGAGGGGTGGGAAAGACCACAACCTCATGCGCCATTGCGACACGATTCGCTCTCGAGGGAGAGAAGACATTAATTATCTCAACAGACCCAGCACACTCAATCTCAGACTCATTTGGAGTGGATCTGAGTGGCGGTGAAGCAGTCAAGATTGAGGGATTTGATGATAAGCTATATGGCATGGAAGTCAATGCAACAGAAGCAGGTGAGTCATTTGCAGAAATTTTGGGGATTTCAGGTGCAGATGATCAGGTAAGTGAGTTCACAAGTACATTACAATCCCTCGGAATAGACGAATTCGGAGATTTGGTTGAGACTGCTCCACCAGGACTTGATGAGGCAGTTGCACTGGCCAAGGTCATCCAGCTTCTCAATTCAGAGGAGTACATGAGCTTCTCCAAAGTAGTCTTTGACACAGCTCCAACAGGCCACACCATCAGGTTACTTTCCCTACCCGATTTTATGGATACTTTCATTGTCAAAGCCATGAAGGTTCGATCCAAGCTTGGGAATATCATGGGAACATTTAGGGCATTTCTCTCAGGTCAACCACCCAAGCAGGATAGATCCATTGACGTTCTGGAGGAAATCAAAAAACTTGTCATTAAAGTAAGAGAATTCTTCCAAGATTCCACTCATACAGAGTTCGTCATCGTCACCATCCCAACAGTTATGGCCATAAATGAGTCAGAGAGATTATTGGCACAGTTAAAGGGATTTGAAATAGCCGTTAATAATCTTGTAGTGAACCAGATCATGCCAGAGAATATCGATTGTAAGTTCTGTACAGCACGAGCAGATAACCAACGAAGTAATCTGGAATATATTAAAAAGACCTTCAGCGATCTTGATATTACTGAAATTGAATATTTTGACCGAGAGATCAGAGGCATTGATTCTCTAAAGTTCATGGCGGGATATGTTTTCTAATTCAGGATATAAATTGACTTGAATATCGTTTAATCTTCTTAATAGAAAAAGTAACTGTCAATAGATGTGTATCACACCAAAGGGTATAACTCTATCAGGGATATCCATATATTGTTATTACAAAAATTGATGATAGACGTTTGAGAACAGGATTCTCAAGTAATTGACCTCAAAATTCAGTAAATAGGTTCGATGATAGCATAGAGGAATTATAATGATATAACGATTGTTAGAAGTTGAACTCCCTCATTAAACTGTCAAGTTCACTCGCTATCCGAGAGATCTCTGCAGACTGCTCGCTAATCTCGGAAAGCATAGATACCTGTTCAGATGAAGATGCATTGGCTTCCTCGGATCCAGCCGCTGTATTCTCAGTGATCTCCTTCATCTCAGTCACCTCGTTCATGACAGCTTGGATTGTCCTATTTATCTTGAACGACACATCCTCAATCAGTTCGGAAATCTCGTTTGCGGAACCTTTGGTGTCTTCTGAGAGTTCTCTGACATTCTCTGCCACAACACTGAAACCACCGCCAAAATGACCTGCTTTTGCTGCTTCAATGGATGCGTTGAGACCGAGTATATTGGTTCTCTTAGCGACCTTTTTGACGAATTCGGATGTCTCCTGAATTCGATCACTAAGTGTCTGTACTTCCTCGAGGTGAGAGTTTAGTGATTCAGCGATCCGGTTCATTGCTTCCGTCTGATGACTGGCTCCTAGGGCTATAGTTGAGATAGTGTCAGACACCTGATTAATAGATGCAGAAGCCTCCTGTGAACTTGCAGCCATGGACTCAGCAATCTCTGAGAGAGTGTGAGATGTTCCTTGAAGTTTCAGAAGAATTTTCCGAAGTTCACCAACCATGATATCGTAACCCTGTTGAATACGTCCAATCTCACCACCCGCATACTCCTCGAATTTCTCGACATTCAGATCCTTTCGGCTTATTGCACCAAAGCCCTTGTCCAGCTTACGTGTAAGACCGATAATAGTTCGTAGGAGTGGAATAACAACTACTGTTGCAATCGCGAGGATTATGATGACACCTACGTTGACAAGGATACTAAGTGTAGTCTGGAGGAAGTAGAAATTAGCAAATGATGCCTTAAACTCTGTCAAGTCGTTCTGTAGAGCAACTGTTGTCCTCTCTCCGTATTTCTCTATAAGACCCGTAGTTTTAGGAACATCAATCTCAAGGAAGGTCTGGAGGTTTTCGGTCACACCAACTAATTCTTGAGCAACCAACTTGGTCCTATTTAATACGGGGATCAGACCTTTGGAATTGTTGAGAAGAAGGAGGTTCTCAAGTGTATTTATTGAGGTGAGATCCTCTGGTCTTGTTGCCTCACTACCAAATCCATCCCTCATATTGGCTATTGCTGCTTCGAATTGTTTCTCCTGCAGGTCAATACTCAAATCCCACGCACTTACGATCGAGTTTAATTCGCTCACAGGAGATAATAGCAGAGCACTGATCATCTGAGAGGTGGTGAGGGATAGTGAATCTATGTTCGATTGAAGAGATGAAAGCTCTAGGGCTAAATCAGCATTGTATTCTCGGTTTTCAGTCGTCGTATTTGATGCTAGACTTTGTCTAATTCTTCCCTGTATGACACTAATTTCATTGGATAGAAGCGTGAATGTTCCCGGGTCAAAGAAGTTGTTGCTGAATAGTGTGTCGGTTAGGGTCTTGAGCTCTTCTCGATCTTGAACTATAAGATCGTTGAATTCGCTACTCATTCCAGAAACTGCTTTGAAACTTGGAGACACATCCCTTTTGATTAACAGATCCTCAAGCATCTTGTACTCCACAGGTTGAAAGTTGTAGTCGAGAATGAATTTTTCATTGGAACTGACACCCCCGACTTCATTGACAAATTCAGAGTAGTTACTTTTGCTGACGGCAATTGGATTTCCTTCCTCATAATTAACGGGGAGTGGAATCTTGGATTCTCGAATTGGTTGAAGAGTATCGTCCATCTCCTTGAACCAGAGTTCAATCTCATCGAACTTTGCGAGAATAACGGTGTAGGTTACATTGGATTCAAGTTCGAGATTAGCCAATGTATTTACCATACTAGTTTGCTGATTCTCAAATAGTTCCTTGATAGAAGTCTGTAGTTCCTGCATGAGTAGGATACCCTCTTCTACTTTGGCTATCAGATTCTGACTATTTGCGATATCAGTGTTGAGGGCTAATGACTGTTGAGTCTGGTAGATCTGAACACCAGCACCACCGAGGACCAACAAAATCAGAAGGATTCCTCTCACGTTAATAGAAAGATCAAAAAGTCCGCCAGAACTACTCTCATTGGAAGAAAATTCTTTTGCCATACGCTTCACTATCCTTTGACAACTTCCTAGGAGATTGGTAATTCAAAAAGCTAACGAGGAAACATCAATTTAAACAAAGTAATCTCATGATTCTAGTTGCATCTATCTTATTTTCCCTGAGTTGGATACCCTATCGAGAACTTCCGCCACAACCTCCTTTGTAATGTGCCTGTGTGTTGTTAGTCGGATTTTATTCAGTCCAAAGGGGGCCACACCAATATTTAGCTCCTCAAAGAACTTGACACCTTCATTCACGTCCTCAAAGATTCCGTCAGTGTAAATGACCAAGATGTTGGTCTGGGGTTCGACAATCTTAAATCCTAAGGATTTGAAACCTGAAGATAGCGCTCTGGCGGTATCGTGATCTTCTTTAAGCCGATCCCTCATTGTCTTAAGCGCCACGAGTCCGGGAGCAGCAATAATGCCAACCTGCCTCATCCCTCCACCCAGCATCTTCCTCTTCTTCCGAGCGATCTTCATAGTTTCCTCATCAGATGCCACGATTGAGCCAATCGGAGCGCTCAAACCCTTAGATAGGCAGATTTGGACTGTATCGACATGCCTTGTGTATTCCTTCACATCCACCTCATGGTAAATCACTGCATTGAACAATCGAGCGCCATCCAAGTGTACCTTCAAGCCATAATCATGTGCAGTCTGAGATGGTTCAGCGATCTCACTAGGTGTTAGAGCTATACCACCATGCCTGCTGTGAGTGTTCTCAAGACACAACAATGTTGTTTCGGGGAAATGGACATTCTCTGGAAGAATAGCATTCGAAATCTGCTCTGAGGTTATGTTTCCGTACTCTGAGTTAATCAATTTGGGGATAGCACCCGCAAGCGCAGATATGCCTCCTACTTCGTAGTTGTAGGTATGTGACTCCGCTTCGAGAAGAACCTGATCGCCTGGACGAGTCAGTGACAGTATGGGGACGATATTTCCCATCGTACCTGATGAAACAAACATTGCCTCTTCTTTCCCCAGTATATCAGCTGCATACGCTTCCAATTCTTGAGCAGTAGGGTCATCCCCCCACACATCATCCCCAACTTTAGCATTTCGAGCAGCTTCTCGCATCTCTTCAGTGGGCTTTGTTACAGTATCAGATCTTAGATCGACAAATTCCACAAGTAGAATGGAGTCAGAGATTAATTTAATCTTTCGTAGGGGATAACCTCACTCGTTGTCAAAGAATCATATTTTATTATTGCATGAATCTCTAGCTTGAAGAAGATTGGACAAAAGAGGATGTTTCATAGTTTTAGAGGGCATAGACGGTTCAGGGAAAACCTCACAGGTATCTGCCCTTGTCGACAGGTTGGAAAAAAAGGGATACTTAGTAGTTGGTACTTGTGAACCCACAAGATCTGCTACAGGTCTTCTATGCAGAAAATACTTGAAGGATGAGACATCAGATGTAAGAGTGGATGCACTCATATTTGCCGCAGACAGACTTGAACACTACTTCTCTGAAGTCAAACCCCTACTCGACAAAGGATATATCGTAATCTCAGATCGGTATAAACTGTCCTCATTTGTGTACCAGCAGTCTCAAGGAGCGCCATTAGACTGGATCAGGGAAATCAATAAATTTGCACCGGACGCAGATATTACCTTTTATCTGGATGTCTCTTACCAGACAGCGATCAAGAGGATTTCGGATAAGGGAGATACGGATCTCGAGAAGTTTGAGAATTCTGATAGTTTGAGGCAAATTCAGGATCTTTACAGAGAATTTAGTACAGAGTATATCAGAATAGATGCAGAGAAAGACGAAGAACAGATAACCGATGAGATATTCAAGTTCATAAAGGAAATATGTATGCGTAAAATTTCGGTCTAAATACCAAGCTGTACTATGGAGGTCATAGTTCTCATCGATTGCCTAACTTTGATGCGAACTCTTTTTAGAAGAGAAAATCCGAACTAAATTTGATTCTAAATCGACTTACTCAGGATTCCTGTCAGCAGAGAGTCCGAAAAGAGCAAATTAGGGTGAATGTATGAGTACAAGAAGTTCGAAGAGAAAGAGAAGACGAGGCGTTACTAAGACAATTGTCGACGAACATGGCAATGTCAGGGTCGTGAAATTCAAGAAGAGGAAGACCAGAACCAACCCACTATCAAAGGTGCAGGCATTCAAACCTAAGAGACTCCCAACAACTCTGTTGGGTACAGTCTCCTTACTCTTTGCTGGTGCAGCGCAGACATACGCTTCAGGTTCGGTTGAGAGCTATTTTGGAGGTGCATCATCTCTCGTCTACAGTATCTTTGACAGTATGGAGATATTTTACAGAGCTATTTTTACTAATATTGCTGCTGTTGGAGTATTCGGATTTCTTGGTTATGCCCTCATCACCCAGGGAATTTTTGTCAAGAAATACGGTATTGCATTTAGACAGGTCATGTCAGTTATAATCGCATATCTCATAATTAGCTCAGTACTCTCTCCATTCATCAACTATCCAGGTGATATCAGACAAATAAGAGATGAAACGGACAGAACCGATGTTATCGATACTTCAGGACTAACATCGCCCTTCTTCAATCCACAGTGGGATGGGGAAATCCCCAACCTTGACCAAATCCTACTGAACTTAACAGTCGATGACGGTGCACCTTTAGATGCACAACGGGACGCGTACTTAATTAAGTGGCAGACTCAAGAGAAGTGGGATCCAATCTCTAACGACTTTGTACAAGGAGATACTGCCACAACCCAGACACTGAATTCAGTGGATACCAGCAACCTCACTGTCCTGCCTAATGCTGGAGAAGACACAGTCAGAAAATTCAAGGCAAGTACACTTTACTTCACCGTTGCTTCATCATATTCCGGTGCCCTGCTGGCACCGTGGAATTCAGAGATTGGACCAACCTTAGTCAAATCCAATCTCCAGATGGTAAGTAGCGATGGAGAGGATGTTCTTACGGGAACACCAACCGTGTACAAGACCTTAAATGAAGATCCTTCGATTTCAGCATCTCTGTCTCAGTCAGGTACATCTGGGGGTATTATCTATGACGCATACTTTATCGCTGAGAAGAAGTCTCTGATAACTTCTACACCCTACAAGATCAGTGATTATAACACAATTCTCCCAGCTCTCAAAAGCAAGTACTCGGATCGAATACCTGATACTCTGTTCGATACCATAACTGAGGGGGGTGAGACATACACAGGTATAGATAGCGTATGGGGGAAGAAGTCATTGCCAGATTCATACTTCCAAGCGGGAGGTGACGCGGACTTTTTCATCGCACAGTACAATCAGTTCAGAAATAGTCTAGGAGGAGACGAAGCCGGTATATATGCAACTGTGGTTGCAGTGACAAACTTCATGCAACAGAAGATGCTCGACAAACTACAGACTGATCCGAACATGCTCAGTTACGAGAACCTTGACACAGACTTCGCAGGAACCATTGATAGGGGGCTTTATTTCTACAAGGCTATTAACACTCCAGGTCTAGACTGGGGTCTACTTGACTTCATGCCGGCCTATATCAATATGCTAAGGGCGCTCGGTGTTCCAGCAAGACAGGTAACTGGATTTGCAGGAGGTCAGATCTCTGGAAATACACTTCAGTATTCACTCGAACACTCGTTGAGATGGGCAGAGGTTCTGATCCCATGGAAGGATGGGTCAGAGGACAAACTGTCATGGGGAATGTTCAACCCCATACCTATTCCGAGCCTACTCAGCAATGGTATTATTGAGTTTGGAAGAAACAGCTTAGGATCTTCTGCAACAATTGATCTGAGCATCGACAGTGGAGAGAGTATTAGTGGGTCTCCGATAAAACTCCAACAAATGGGAGATGATTTCAACATCAGCGTGGATGTGAGCTTCGAAGGAGTACCAGCTGGTGGTCAGGCAGTACAGGTCTTGCTCCTAAATCAAGATCAGTTAAACTCACTACAGAGTAATCCAGATATAAGTTCAGGAATCCCAGGGACAGAACTGGGAACATTCACAACGGACGATAATGGTCGGTTTTCTGTATCAGGAAATGTCGATTTCCAAGGGAGGATGACCTTAGATCAGATGCCAGATCCAAATGTTACCATAGACAGTGTGGATGTGACAGCTTTCCTGAACTCTGACCTCAACAACCTACAGACAGGGGCTAATGTATATGGGATAGCTGCAATTCTCGGATTCTCTATAGGAGTCAATGGAACTGCATGGTTAAGAAACGGAACCATATCAGTTACAAGTTCATTAGTTGATGTCAGTATACCATCTGTGGAGGGTCAGGGCTACATCACTGCTCCATTCCAAAATATCACGTTCACTGCTACGCTGAGGGATCAGGATGGAATTGATCCTATTAGTAACGAGTCTCTGAATTTCTACCTCCTTGAGGAGAGTGCTGCTTCAAGCTTAGATTTCAATAACCTTGACTTTTCTGTGCTACAGAACGAGACAATGATTTCTCGAACCTCCCCAGGGGACGTCTCCCCCAACCCGGTGAAAACAGATACATCAGGGCAGGCATCGGTGACCATTAATTTTGATGACCCATACGGTTCAACACCAGGAACAGATGATGTGTACGTACTGATTGTCGAGTGGAAAGGTAATTTGGTATACAGTGAACCCATAGGGCTTCTTGTGTCATTACAGTCATCGCTCTCGTCGGTAGGTAGTTTCCCACCGGGCATACAGTTTGTTGGCACAAATGAGCCCAGCGATCCATGGATACTCAACGCAACCCTGATTTCAACAACTGCTCTCCTCGGGGGATCAACCCCAGGAATATCTGGTATAGCAATGAAGTTAGTTGCTGTTGAGTACGACTTCTACAACGGTCTGACCATCAACAATTACAACGATTTCGACACTAATGTCCTACAATCTTCAAACTATGTCTACATCCTAGGAGCATCAGACTACACCATCAACTCAGGTAGTTTGACAACGGATTCGAATGGTAAAGTATCTGTCAACATAACAATTGTAGGAACACGGATTGCAAATGAGGATTACTACCTTTTCTTCTACTCTGATGATGTACGGGAATTCAGCCAGATTACTGATGCCGCTACCTCGAATCCGTTTGTATTCGCCAAAAGAGACACCAAAGCGCTTAACGCGATGGCCATGGACTCAGGAATTTCATCTGGGGTTATGGATCTGAATCTTAGAAGGAGGGTGGAATCATGAAAGTAAAATTCATGGCACTTCTAGTGCTTCTGACCATCTCTATATTTGCGACCTCAGTTTCTGTTGCATCACAAGATGAAGTAGGAACTGATGAAGAGGTGAAAACCATTGAGTACTCACGGTTCAACGTTAAGAGAAGTGCTCTTGATGACCTGATTGATCCAGTCACCTCTGTTAGAAAGTCAGTGAACAAGAAAATCTCATCCTTAGCAGTGGAAAACAGGCAGACCATCATCTCACCAATGGCTGAGACCGTAAAGAACTTTACATTTGCCATTGATGCAACCGGGCAGGCTGATGGCTCAATCACTGAATTTGTACTAAAAGGGACAGCCAGTGACGATTTCTGGGATGGTGAAACAGTGATATTTATTCGAGAGGGATATGCCAACAAATCCTATGTGACAGGGGCAAATGGCGAGATTCTTATCAATGATATTACCTATACAGCTGCAGACATAGGGAGATTCAACTACTCCATTTATTTCGAGGGATCGCCATCAACAGTTCCTGGCTTCCCACCAACCCGACCGGCCAAGGAGGTCGCTAATGGTACGATAACCGTTACTGCGAGTGTACAGATCGACACGCCAAACAGGCTTCCAGATACCGATCTTATTTCTCCGAATACAGCATATTCATACG
>WAMJ01000060.1 GCA_015522385.1 Candidatus Heimdallarchaeota archaeon | reverse complement strand
GTTTTCCGCTCTTCTTATCCTTTGTAATGTGAAGTAGTGAGTCACATTTTGGGCAAAATTCCATTGTCTTTTCTATAACCTCCTCTCGTCATTCTTGGTATCAGACGAGAATTGTATCTATCTTAGCCTAGGGACTTATTCTAGGATATAAATCTTACTATCTCTGCGAGATTCCCGTACAGAGCTTCTGAAGTTGCAAAAAAAGTATCAAAAGATTGACAGACCTGACTTCAGGGCTTTCAGAAAGGGGTTTGCGAGGATTTCTGTTCCCATCGTGGTCATCTCACCATGTCCCGGAAGCACCCTTGATCTCGGATCGATCTCGGACATCAGTCGATGAAGGGATTGCTCCATCTGACGGGGATCCGAGAAGGGAAGATCTGTCCTACCAATGGATCCCTTGAATAGGCAGTCTCCGACGTAAGCGTCCATATCCATTAGGAAGGTAGAACTACCGGGAGAGTGCCCAGGGGTGTGCAGTACCTCGAACTTCAGACCTGAAGCTCGAATGACATCCCCCTCTTTCACCCATACATCGGGCTCACGCAGTTCCACATCGGCGTACCCAAGCCTCGGCATCCACGACTGGAAGTCCTCGTAGGACTCCCGCTCTGCAGAGTGCAGATAGACTCGGGCTCCTTCAGTTGCCTTCTGCACCTCAGTCGCCCAGCCAAGATGGTCAAAGTGACCGTGGGTGACAAGGACATGCTTGATATCGATGCCCTTTGCCCTCAAATCTCTGACGATCTGGACGGCCTCGGGGCCACCTGGATCCACCAGCACAGCCTCGCTCATGTCATTCGCAATGATGTAGCAATTAGTCTGGACGGGACCGATGACGTGGTGGTCCCAGTATTTCGGATGAAAATGCTCCTCCACATGCAGATTTCGAGAGGAGGAATAAATGGCTTTGCATTACCTGACACGTCTTCTCAGAACAACCAAGATCATCAAAGGTAGGAAGAAGATAGAGGGGTAAGGTAAAAGGACCAGTGGGATAGTTGTCGATTGAGAATTCTCTTCCCCTACGATGAGAGTCGAGCTGATCAGAGCGACTATCCGATCCCTCAAGCGACTGATATTCTCATACCCCACGGTTATCCATTTCTCGTTGATGTCTGACTGTTGTAGTGTATTTCTCAGGTATAGGGTATAGTTCTCGAATCCAAGCTGTATCTTCTCACGGCTATAGAAGCCATCGGTGGATATTCCATAGTGGAAACTCTTGAAACTCTGCAGCCTATAGACCTCCCCGTCAAGGCTATTATTTATGAAGTTCGTAGGGAGCGTTCCAGAAATGTCGAAATTCATCCCGAATCTCCCTGGTTGTTCCTCAGTTTTATTCTCGAACAAATTCCTCGCACGGAATGTCCCGTCCTCGTATACGTTGAAGGTGAGGAGTTCTCTCCCAATCCAGTAACTTCCTTCCTCCAGCTCGTACTTCAGAGTCTGTAATTTCGACCTCTCTGGCGTCACCCACTCCAAGAAGTAATCCTCCGTCCAATCACCAGAGGAGATCGTCACGGTCATGTTACCACGGGAAGATCTTGGACTTGGTAGGTCGAACCACTGCGGGATGTATGGATCTGGATCAAGGGTGAACTGTTGACCAGTAGAGTATGTCATATTAAACTCCCGATCAGCATTGAAGATAATATAGAATTTGTCAGATCTCAGAGGTTTGTCGACCACCCATTCCACAAGTATGTCTGAAGCGGGTTCTGAGACAGCTGGGATGGGTGTTATTAGGACAATGAGCAGTACTGCTATTCTGGTCATATACTGGTATGTCCTTTACTGTATTTAATATTGTGAGGAGATATTATACTCATAGAAGACATAGATTCACTTCACCTCTCTTTTTTCGGGAACAAGTTTCACCTATTTCCTAAATCAAAATATACGACAGCTAGTTTTCCTTATTTGAACAGATTATCCATGTCTGCGGATAATATGGTAGTGATCCTCTCGGAAACAATCTCGTATGTGTTAATTATTTCATAGTTTGTCCTCACAAATCGAGCGATTATTTTACAGAGATCAGCTAGCTTTAAATGATATAACTATTATCATGAATTGCCTTTTAGGAGGTAAAATGTAATCATGTCAACAGACACATTAGCAACAAAACTACTTCAATCATACAAACAGGCCTTCATCTACATGCTGGCTACATTCGTTAACGTGATCATTGGAGTTATCATCGCAGTAATTGGGTTTTTCCAAGCTTTTACTGCATTCGATCAGACAACATTCCAATTCAATAGTGTTCAGTTTACAATCGGTGTAATCATAGCGGTTATTGGCTACTTCATTATCATAATTGGTATCTATGCAGCGCTCATTTACACGGCTACAAAGGGAGGAAAGAGCCCCCTTGGATTCATAGAGTCATGGAAAGAGACTATCAAGCTCATTCTAGAGCTAGCAGTTGCCGTCATCTTCGGTATCCTTCTCGTAATCATAGGGGGATACCTTGGACAGATCGGTGGTCTCTTTATCTTCGTTGGAATGATTCTCCTCATGTTGTTCCCAATGGCTGCACTCTTCTATGTGCTTAACTATCTGCAGAATAGGTAGGGTCTCCCGTATCAAACCATGAACATTGGATTTTTCCCAAAACTAATTTGGTATATCAGTATGATATTTATCATATAGTGAAAATATATTTTAATCCTACCTCTATCACTCTTTTATGTACTGTCAGTACTGTGGTTCTAAGATTACAGAAGGGGTCAAGTTCTGTAATATATGTGGATCGAAGGTCGATATGAGTGACTCAATCTCCGATAATCAACAAAGAACCTCACCTCATGATCAGACTATTACTCCCTCTCCAGCAGGTGAATCCCCCGAAGCTCCATGGACTACCCTACAACAAGGGTCACAACCTCGACCATCTGAGAACTCCCCAAATACGTATATTCCCCCACTAGGGTCTCAATCGTGGGCTGCTCCACAATCAGGTGCTCCACTGTCAGGTGCCCCTACTCAGACTATGCATCCAGATAATGCACAATCTTGGGGAGCTCCACAAAAATCTCCGCCTCAAAACGCTTATCCATCTCCAACTGCTGCTCTTCCAACCACTACCGAGAGTATAAAACCCCCCAAGGATCTCGGGCTAGGTGTTGCTCTTTCAGTTGTCATCCCTGGTTTCGCATATTATTACGTCGGTAAACTACCAACCGCAGTAGGTGTCTTTATAGTAACTATAATTCTTGTCTCCTTCTCTCCAACTAACACTCTTGGATTCCTATTCTATATCGGTCAAATCATTCATGGATACAAGGTCATTAGTGATTTTAACAGAGACGCAATTATACAAGAGATGAGCAAGCGGGCATTGGGACATGGCCAGCAATCCTCCCCAACTACATATGGCCCTTATGCCTCTTATATTCCCCCTGCGTCTCAAACAAATCAGCAGGTATCAAGTCAGGAAGATCATAATAGTACTTCAACTAGGAAACCTCCTCATAAATCGCAGTAGTTACTCAAGCTAATCATGGTAACTACCTTCGCAAGTGGGGATTTTCGGAATTATTGGGTGACCTAATGTGTGTTAAAAGGAGAGGGGAGTCGATTTATTTGCTATAATTACATAGGAGTTCCGAATCCTTTTATATACTTTCTTTCAACACTATACTTGGTGAGAGTTCGCTACGTGCAGGCGGGCTCTCATGAGGTGAAATTATGTATATACGTAAGATAGCTAGAAAATGGAAGAACAAGGACGGAACCGTCTGCGAGAAGAACTACTACTA
>WAMJ01000059.1 GCA_015522385.1 Candidatus Heimdallarchaeota archaeon | reverse complement strand
GCCTTGTGGGCGATCTTGTCGAGTGCTTTGATTGCGGCCTCAGCGGCCTTCTTGTACCCACTTACAATTATGGTACCATGAACCTTCTTCTCGAGGAGCTCATCGCCTCTCTTGAGAAGTTCACCTGCGATTACAACTGCAGAGGTAGTCCCGTCACCGACTTCTTTGTCCTGTGACTTAGAGACCTGTATGATCAACTTCGCAGCAGGATGCTCAACATCTAGCTCTTCGAGGATGGTGGCACCGTCGTTTGTGATGACCACATCCCCCAAACTGTCCACAAGCATCTTGTCCATCCCCCGAGGACCGAGGGTAGACCTCACGGCCTCAGCGATGGCTGTTGCTGCTGCGATGTTATTCTTCTGGGCTTCACGCCCCGTATTTCGTTCAGCATTATCTTTTAGGATAATTACTGGTTGTCCTTGCATTACCATTTTTGCAACACTCCAGTTAGCAGACCAATTGAATCTGCTACACGATAATTTGATCTCCTCAGCCTGATTTTAATAATTCGCGATTGAGTTCAATATCTCTGGACTATTGAATGTCTGCGAGTGAAACACAATGGGTGTGAAAAAATTCAGCAGTATGATAATGGGGAATACAAAGTTCTAAGAATTCAAGAGAAGATCAGAACAAGGTGTTCACCGAGATCTATGAGTGGCTGTTTTCAGTGGACAATCTCTGCATTCTCCACTCTAGGAGAGATTCAGATATCGACAGAAGCGTGATCTCGATCGTGAAGACCGCCACAGGTAAGGATACAGTACTTGTACTCGATCTTGATGGTAGGATCCAATCAATTCCTCCTAGGTGGAAATTGCTCCGAGTCACCACCCTCGAACAACAGATAGAACTTATTCTCAAACTTCCACAGTACATTAATCCACGCCTTGCGTTGATCTATATTTCGGGCTTCCCAACCTTTCTCGGAGATTTTAGAGGGTACTCTGCTCTGAAAGCAGCAGTGAATAATAGGGTAGCAACATTCTTGATCTCAATTCTCAAGGAGGTCTCTAAAGAGGTCAAAGTACTCGTGAAGACTTACCAGACAGCAGATGGAAGACCGTCCTATTCCACAGCATGCATGTATTACAGTACAAATATCATCTCAATTGATAGGGATGAGGATTCGTTTGAGTTCCAGAGAGATGGAGAAACAGTCACCCTCTAGAGTTTAACACCCATCATTGCAGTGATCGCAAAGAAAGAACCAATGGCAAGTATCCAACCAGGAAGAGCTTTGTAGTAGAATCGAGATTTGTCATTATAATCCTTAGATGCGTCCTTCATGAGGAAGAATCCAAATGCCCCAAGAAACATCAAGAGTCCAGCAACTACACCTTCGAGGAGAAATTGCCGGTCAATACCATTAGCAATAAGTGCTATATTATTCTGGGCGTCACTCGCGAAGGCGATGGGGTTTTCCAGCACATTGTACACACCACCAATGTAGATGTAAAAGACGCTGATGTAGATAAGTGAGTAAATCAGCCACGTAGGAACTGACGTGGGGAAAGACATTTTTAGTTTAGAGAATGAGAATCTCGGTCTTCTTACTACAAATACCCAAGGTACTTTGGTCATTAACTCCTTGCAGAAATGTGAGTTTAAATTATTTCCCCTATATTCAACCATGAGTTGCGAGTTTTCGCGACGGACACGACCTACAGAGTCTCGTTTAGCTCCACAACCTTGTCCAAGATATCATAGGTCAGTGTGATGTTGGATTCAGAGATGTTCCCCACAACTATAGATTGAGGGACTGAAGACATAGAGAATATTTCCTCCACCATTTGGGGATGATTGATCCCTCCACCATAGATGAAACGTTCCAGCACCCCACCTTTTTCAGAGAGTGGTTGGAGGATCTGTTCGATTCGGTCAATACCCATAAACTCCTCGCCAGACCCACCCTCGAGGTACAACCACCGGAGGTACCGTGATCGATGAGCCTTGATGAATCTATTACTGATGCGCTGTGGGTCAAAAGTAGTATCTGCACGGGTCCGTTGAGCAGCCATACCCCCCATTGGGTGGTATCCTAATGGTATGATCTTAATCTTTACAAAAGGCTGAAGCACATGGGTAAGAAATCGAGATTTGAATCTCAACCAGTTGCTTGTAGAGTTTATCGGGTAGGGTGAGAAAGTGAATTCAGGTCCTTCAATTAGGTGGGAAGCACTACTCGGGAAGAGACCAACACGGGAGGTAAAGTTGTTTGACAACCCTTCAGTGAGCGAGGGAATAGAAGGGAAAAAAATGTCCCTTGTCTCGTCTTTGATTGACTGGTACATCATGGCGAATGCATCCTTTGTGACATCACGTTCTGACGCTCCGAGGAGATAGTAGCAGGACTTCGTTTCATCGTAATTCAAGAACTTATAGAATTCTTCGGGATAAAGCTCTATCTTGGCTGGATCTCCAAGTATTCCAAGATAAACACGACTGCTCATTCTGGTTTTCCGAGGAATCTGGCACTTATTAAGAAACCTGTATGGCCTACCATTCGGGTTGCGGGTCGTACTGCGTTATTCTTGATTTCGATCTCTCTCTCGATGAGCTCAATGGTCTTGATATCGATAAAATTGTTCAGGTCAAGTTCCCTGTAGCATTTTTCCAATTGATTGAAGGTCGGTTGAAAGATAACGATATTCCCACCAGGAACAAGGACATCAGTCACATGATGGATCACTGACCACGGATCAACCATATCGAGAACTAACGCATCGGCATTTCCAGATACAAATCCATTCTTTATATCTTTAAAATTGAATTCGACATTGCTTATACCCATCCGTCCAAGGTTCTTCTTAGCAGCCTCATAGGCCTCTCTCCTAATTTCGTGCGTGACTATCTTTCCAGTCTCCCCAACCAATTGGCTGAGGACAGAAGTTAACCCTCCACTTCCCGTCCCTGCTTCGTATACAACTTTTCCAGGAGCAATGTCCAATAGAAGTGAAATCATCGCTGCATCTTTTTCGTAGATAATTTGACTGCTGTGTTTCATATTCCGCATCCAGTCGAAAACTGTAGGACGAACAATATTCACACGCTTTCCACCTACCTTGAAGGTGTATCCTGGATACTGTCCAATTAAGTCCCCCAAGTTGATTCTTCCAAGGTCACAGTGGAACATCCTTTCCTCGATCTTCACTAGCCATCGTTTCTTTTTATTGTGGATAATTAGGACGTGTTCGCCCAAACTAAAGGTATTATTCATGATCGTCACTCTCGTCTATCGTATCTCCGAATACCTCAAGGATCATCTTCCTCTGTCTCTCAAGTAATTCCTCTTTAGTTTTGTCGTCATCATGCTCAGAGTTAAGCCTTCTTAGGATGAAGAATAGCTCAACTGCTGAGATGATAAGACCGAGGAGAACAGCGGTGACGATAATGACTGTAGAGTAAGGGGAAAGATAGGGGAATTTACTCAGAACGAGCCGACTCAAGAGGATGAAAAAGACTATCGTCACTGGAATGAGGGTCAGTTGACTAGTGATCATTAAGGATCGATTTACCACAGCTTCCAACGAACCCTCATGTTAAAAAATGTTCATTTGAGCACAGTGCCACCAACGGATTTAAGATACATCTGGAGGATATATACCTATGGAAGGCTCCACATACAAGGTTATCGAACTGGTAGGTACCTCGATGCATTCGTGGGAAGAGGCTGCTCAAAATGCAGTGGCCAAGGCAAGTCAATCGCTCAGGGATATCAGAATTGTGACAATAAAGGAACAGGATGCCAAGGTTGAGGATGGGAAAATCATCCTCTACCGCGTGAGACTGAAGCTGAGTTTCAAATTCGAGGAGTAAATTATTCTGATTTTAGGATTGGAAATTCCCCAATGGAATCTACAATATTGAAACTACCATTTGAGTAAATACTATGTGTACCCTTAATAACCGGGTTCAAATTTCCTGCAAAAACCTCACCACAATCGCAAATGGCAGCGAATACAATGATATTGGCTTGAACCTTGGGGAGTATTAATTTCCAGTACCTATTGCAAGTCTTACAACTAATATTTAACGATTCCACAAAACTGAGATACACTAGTAGTTCAAAAATCCTTGTAAACGTTTTCTAAGTAGGGTAAATGTGATAGTAGACACAAGAATTCCGACAAGTATAATCCAAATCCAGAGATCAGAGAGTGGAGGCTGTGAGTCTTTACTGAAGGGATCAGTTCCCATGATAATCTCTTGGAGGTTACTTATTCCGTCACCGTCGTAGTCTAACCTTGCGTCAGATGGGTCAAGCAAGTTGAGATTGTTGAGAAACTCGTCACCATCACTTATTCCATCAGAATCCGTGTCAGGGTTAATTGGCGAAGACCTGAGAGTCGATTCCACAGCATTGCTAAGTCCATCACCATCTGGATCAGATCCATCGTCCTCTCTTTGACAGGGATCAAAACCATACATTTCCTCGAAACCGTCATTTGCACCACCAAAATCGGAGTCTGGGTTCAGTGGATCCAGTCCGCGAAGGTATTCATCATAATTACTCAAACCATCCCTGTCATAGTCGAGGTCACTATCATCGGCATTAGGAGAGAGCCCATAGCTGATCTCAAACCCATCTCCAATACCATCACCGTCGGTATCATTTAAAGTTGGATCGGATGCATAGTAGGTCTCTGCAACTGATGGAATGCCATCCCCATCTTCATCTTCACCATAGTATCTTACTCTTAACCCTTCAAATACATCTACACCCACATAGAGATTGATGTCAAAGAACATAAGATCGGTAGTAATGTCAGAAACGTAGGGCAACTTCTGCCATTCATCACCGGAGAATTCATAGAAACCGTCAGGGAAATTAAATATTGACGATGTAAGCCCAAAGTTGTAAACAGCGCTAATTTCTCCTTTAGTTTTGATATAGGATTCATTGGAAATGGAGTACACATTCTGCCCATCGACAATGGCTAAGTCAGGATTGTAAATATCATCAAGATTATATCCCATGAAGTACAGCTCTGGCTTAGTGAACTTCTCGCTCAGAATCTTTGTACTCTCAGAGTTCTCAAGATATACATCACCACTACTTAGGTTGAGATAGAGACCAGAGAATATCCATGAGCTCAATAGCTCTTTCTGCGCAGTGTTAAATTCGAGAGACCCCAATATCCCCCATTCGCCCGAGAAGAGAGGGGAAGTAGAATTCTCCCGTATCTGAATCTCCCAGCGCGTTGCTGCAAGATTAGCAGAATCGAAAAGAAGACGAGCGTTTACAATCCCAATCGGTACATCCAGTTCAAGTGATTTCTCCTCGTGTAGTGAAGAGAACCAAATGAGCTTTGAGGTATAAGCAAAACTTTGGACAAGCAAGATTTCAGTACCAGCGACAAACCACGAGGCACGTGTCGAGAGTCCAAATACCCTTATGTTCACAAGCTTACCCTGCTGAAAATAAGCGAAAACGGGAAATACGCCATCATCACCCTCAACCATCCACGTTATGTAGAGGTCACCAAAAATTGGTAGTCCGGAAGCTGTGAATACTGGATGTAGTTCAACCGATGTGATATTGAACATTTGCGGATCACTCTTCCAGATCGAGACACCCGATAATGGCACCTCAACACAATTTTCTAAATGTCCACCTACTGCAGGAGGGAAGAATATCCCGATGCAAATAATAGTCAGGAAAACAGTAGATACTTTCACACACACTGTGATGAAAAAAATCCATTAAGACCTTTTTGCTTCAGAATGTACTAATGATTGATTTAATCCTCAATTTCACACTTTGTAAGTAAAAATTTCACCAGTGCGACTTATTGAAAATTTAAAATAATGTGGACACCAAGCGCGTAACATGGCTAATAAGTTACTTGATAAATCGATGGACGAGATGATCTCCGAGATACAGGAGAAATATAAAATTGTGGGGCGGGACACCGAATTGAAGCAATGTCTTGCTGCCAAATTGGCAGCTAAACACCTGCTACTAGAAGGTGACGTAGGAGTGGGGAAAACTACCCTAGCATATGCCATAGCTAGCTATTTTTCACAAAACCTAGAGAGGGTTGACGGAGACGAGAGATACAGTGCATCAAGACTTGTTGGTCATTTTGACCCACCAATGGTAATGAAGTCTGGGTACAACAGCGAGTCATTTGTAAATGGACCGCTGGTTAGCGCAATGGAGAAGGGATCTATTCTCTTTCTCAATGAGTTGAATCGTATGCCCGAAGGGACTCAAAACGTCCTCCTTGCAGCCATGGACGAGGGGAAGATAATTGTACCTAAATTGGGTGAAACTAAAGCTCAGGAGGGGTTCTACATAATCAGTGCGATGAATCCACAGGAATTTGTGGCGACCACTCCTCTCTCAGAAGCCCTGAAGGACAGGTTCGCATGGGTTCGTCTCGAGTACCAAATAGAGGATGAAGAGCAACAGATAACAAAAGTACGATCGGGAGTAGACGATGATCGCATCATTAGAGTAGCGGTGAAGGTGACTCGAAAGACACGGAACTGGCCAGATCTACGGAGAGGTAGCTCCATTCGAGGGGCAATTGATTTTGCCAGTATCCTCCAATATCTTGATGTTGAGAAGAGAGAATCGTGGCTCCAAGCAGGAGTCATGGCATTCGCGACAAAAATTGAGTTGGAAGATGGAGTCGAACAAAGAGTTGAGGGAGTGATCAAGGAGATACTTAACGAGGTCTTGGATGAAGAGGATTTTCTCTAGGGGAAGGGTTTCAGCAAGAAATCCCTGATGATCTTAGGAAGAGAATGCCTCCCTCCATGAGGGGTCAGTACGATCAGGAGAAAGTTCTGGAAGCGGAGATCATTAGAGGTAAGAAATCCAGAATGGCCTACAACAAGCTTGCCCAAGGCCTTGACTATTTTCAGATCAATAAGCAGACAGAGACAGCAATAGAAGCAGGTAATATTCCTGCAATACAGGGATTAGCCCTCACAAATCAACGAGCCGCTGCTGATGCTCTTTCTACCCCCCAAGGCTATCAATTATTGGATCGCCGTGCTGGATCGGGTGACAATACTGCACCAAATCTCTTCTTCATGCTCAGAGGAACGCTAAGTGAGAGAGCAAAACCGATATTCAGGAGACTGGCGAGGAGGAGTATAATTAAGGTGTCTCAGGGAATTCTGGGGAGAGGTCTCCGGGGCAATGTTTGGGTTCAAACTGAATATTCACCAGATGCAGATGACTTCGACGATGAGTTGACCTTAGAAAACTATATGGAACAGGGCTACCTCTCCTACGAGAATATCGTCGCACTCGAGAAGAGGGAGAAGACTAAGTCGGGTGTCCTGATCTTTGACACTTCAGGATCACTCTTCGGAGAGAGGTTCACAACTGCAGCCCTAGCAATTGCGGTAATGGCTTACCATCTGGCCCATGATAACTATGCTATTGTCCTCTTCAACACAAAGGCATATTTCATCAAGCGGGTGAATGAGAAGGTAGATATCAACGAACTCGTCAACCGTATCCTTGATGCAGAAAGTGCAGGGTATACTAATATCAGTGAGGCTCTTGAGATTGCTGGTATTGAGTTAAATAAGATGCAAGGGAGGAATAAGTTCGCTATTCTTGTAACAGATGGAGTGTTTAACAAGGGAGGGGATCCCCGAAAGCATCTCCACCGATTTCCAAAGCTCCATATTCTTGGATTACCATCCAAACACGAATGGGGACAGAGGTTATGCAAGGATATGGCCAGGAAAGCTAAAGGAAGATTTGCACCAGTGTCGTCATACGATGATGTCCCACGAGCCCTCATGAATCTACTTAGAGAGTCATAGAAAATAGCGGAGATGGGATTCGAACCCATGAACCACTAAGGAGAGGATGCCTTAAACACAGTGACAATCAGCCACCCGTCTCTTGAGTCCCCCGCCGTTGACCACTTGGCTACTCCGCTAGGTATTAACCGAATCTATCTCAGTTGTGCTATTATTTTGTCTTTTCGGTAGGCGCGGTACAAGAGTTGGCCCTTTTTGAGAATATTCATGTACTTCAATAACAAACACAGTGATATGGTGCGAGTGATCGCCAAGACTCTGGATTTCAAGCTTGCCTACAATCTGAGGGTGGCCCTTGAATCCACCCAGTTCAAGTTTTTCCATGAAGATTTTGAGACAAAGCTCAGGGAGGACGATATATTGGTCCAAGCGAAGGGGGATCCAGAAGTTGCACATCCTAGGAGGATTGTGCTAACCCATAAGGCGAACAAAGCCAAGATTCTGTCTGTAATTTATGGACTAACGGAGAAGGGTAAAACAGCCTATGTCGGGATTGATCCAGGAAAAACGATCGGAGTAGCTATCCTTTTGAATTCAAGCGTACTCATTACCTCGAGTTTCAATAAGGTGGTTACCATGGAGAGGTGGATTGTGGAAAACCTCTCATCCATGGTCTACAGTGAACTGACAATTAGAATTGGGAATGCTGGAGGGAAGTATAAAGAGGAGATAGTTGATTATATCCATAAACAATTTGACCACCTTGGGCGAATTGAGATAGTTGACGAAACAGGAAGTAGTGCAAAACGATCTAAGAGGAACTTGCCACGGGTACATGAAAATGCCGCGGTTTCTATTGCGAAGAGAGGTGATTGACCTATGACTTCCGGGAGAATACGACAAACATCACAATGGAAACGATTACAAGGATCAGGGTAACTGTGATGGCTAGGGTAGGATCGTTGATACCCCGTACTAGAAGGGATTGATTGATCATCACATAGTAGGACTCGATCTTGTTAGGCGTGGTATGAGCACCATCTCTTATATCGAAGAATATGGAGACATTGTATTCACCACCCTCCAGATCTAATTTCTCGGTGATTGTGCCCGTGATTGTTGAGTTCTGCTCAAAACTCTGCCTTGTCAAGTCATAGACCTTCGAGTAGTGTGCTGCAGTGATCTTACTGCCAAACAGACCCAAGGTCACGTTCATTGAGATCACCTTCGTGTCACCACTGCTGCTGTTGCTGAACAGAGAACCAGTAAATCGGACGATGTCACCGGAGTCTATCCTATCTGTTGAATAATTAGCACCAACCACTAGAAATGGTTCTGCAGACCCGTTGTAGACAATCGAGCCTGTAAGAAGAAGCAATATGCTGGTAAAGAATACGAAATTACGGGACATCTTAACTCCTCAGTTCAGAAGTTGAGATACTATGACCTTCCGGATCTCGTCGTTCTTGCGTTCAATTATCTTCTCAAAGGTATTGTCCACGGAAATAAGACCATCATTTCGCGTGAGTACTAACCCACCTATAGAGTTAAGATCCTTGTCGGATAGGGAAATTTTGCATTCCGCACTAACCTTAGATGCCAGCTCGTTAAGCTTGTCTTGTGAGAAAATACCCTTGTCTTCACTCCTGAGAGTAAGTACGAGGTCACCACCGTTAATTGCAAACAGACTCTCTTCGAGAAGTCGTTCCATCAACGGTAAATATGACTTTGATTTGGTCAGTTTCTGGAGTTCCTTATGTACATTCGCCATGATTCCCTCAATAACTTGTTCCCTTAGATTCAGATAATCCATCTGGATTGAGAGTTTCTTCTTTGAAACATCTCTTCTGACATTCTGGCGAGCTTCTTCCTCGGCCTTTGAAGCAATTTCGGATTCAATTCTTTTTGCCTCTGCTTCTGCTTCTGCGAGAATTTCTTTTCGCCGCATTTCAGCTTCACTAAGTATCTGGCTTTTTGACTGTTCAGAAAGTGAAGTAATCTCTTGGATCATCTTTTCTAGATGTTTTGAATAATCCGCTTGGCTCATCTTCAAGTTCAAGAATCACGATCGTCTTTAAATAAATTGTGAAGGAGACTCCGATTTGTAAGACCATTCGGTACTATTTCTGAATCAGGAAAGATATACCAAAGTAGATATTTAGTCAAGAGAGCTCATGGATTTGTCACAGTGAAAAAATGTGAGAGATATATCTCCGAACCCTGATCGCGATCAAATTCATTAAAAAGCTAGTAACATATGAGGAGTTAAGGAGATTATTGAATGAAAAGAACGAAAGGCTATAACAGCAACACAAGAAAGCTCTTCCGAAGATCAAGCAGACAGAAAGGCCTCAAGTCTCTGAGATACCTTCTCCAAGAATATGAGGTTGGGCAAAAAGTAGATGTGATTCTCAACTCCCAATCTCAAAAAGGAAGACCACACAGACGATACCACTCGTCAACTGGCACTGTGGTCAAAAAACAAGGGCAGGCATACGTGATATCAGTCACACAAGGGAAAAAGACCACTACATTGATCGCTCGTCCAGAACATCTGAGGATGGCGAAATAGTTAGGTGTTACAATGCCGAAGGAAATCCATAGTTCTCAGCCAATCACAATCGCGGAAGCATTTGAGCTCCTGAAAGAGAGGGAAAAAGATGCTATAGCCCAGGATAAGGAACTCTCCTACATGCAAAAGGAAGCGATGGATCATGCCAGGTTCACAACTAGGTTAACTGGCGAAGATGCAAGTAGTTTGTCGACGAGACTCATGGAGGAGATGGGGATCTCCCCTCTCGGTGCGATTTCCCTGACAAACACACTGCCAACAACAATAGATGAGGTTCGGCAGATACTGGATGTCGAAGCTCGAAAAATGGAGACCGAGACAATCAAGAAAATCTTAGAAATAATACAGTCTGTTGAAAGAATCGAAGAAATACCCGAGGAAGAATATTATACGGTGGAGGAAGAAGAATTCGACTTAGTAGAAAAGGAAATCGATGAAAGTCAGATCCCAGATGATTTATGATTAGTAAAAGCTTCCCCTACGCCCGTGTTGTCGTTTAGTATAGCTATCCTCCTTGGGTGGAGGTCTGGTAAAGAGATGATGCCGTTCAGTATTGTCGGTTATTTCTTGTTGGATACGGGCAATTATGAGTTCCTTAATATCTTTCACACCAGTTCTCTCTTCAAAGTCAGCAAAACTCGTGAATTTCTTTACCTTCCTTGCTTGAAGTATTGACTCCATTGCTTTGGGACCGATACCTTTTATGATTTGCAGAGAATGTAGTCGAATACTTATTGAGGGAGCCTTGTTCAACCATTCTACATAACGCTCTTCATTATCTTCAACGACCTTTGAGATTGCCGCATCCAATTGTACCTGGGCAACATTTGACAGGGAATCATATGATATCCGACCAATTATTGTCTGGACATTGGACCTGTGCTCTTTGTCAAGGACAAGCTCGTCCATTAGTGTAAGGCTGGAGGCATTTACGGGTATGAGTTCTAATAGGGTGAGGTAACTAGTACCCAAGGCCTGAACTATGGTCTTGTCTTTATGCTTATCCTTACGAGAATGAGTGTTCTCCAAAATATCTAGTATAAGAGCACTTTTCTCATATTTTTTTTGCTTAGTAGGTCTTCTGTTCGGTCTGTCCCTTCGACCAGATTCTCTGAAACTCATTAAAATCACCGTATCTATATATTCTCAACTCTTTCTCATAAGATAGGAGAGGAATTTCTTAAACAATACATAAATGGTCATTATTTATCTTTTTTCGACAAAGCCTGAATAACCTACTGAAATTGCAGTATTGGGGTTTTCAGAATTGAGAATACTTTCGGTGGTCTATCCCATACTCCACTTAGCTATACTAGGTTCTCACAGTCACTGATGAATTCAGGAAATACAGATAGTCAATCAGGATTGACATATTTGAAACCAATGGATCAAGACCAAGGGAGTTATACTTTAATCTACTATGAGTTCTAGTGTAAGTGACATTCAGAAGTGTGAGTACTGCTCTTCAGAAGAATTTGCCCATTCACGAGGGGAGATAATTTGTATTCAATGTGGCACGGTACAAGAGAAAATCTATACGCAGTCGACCCATTCCATGATAGATAATTCTTACGAGGGACCGACACAATACACCAGTATTGGGAAAAGAATCGACAGGGTCGGTGAGCTTGGATCCGAAATTGGATATTTTAATTCAAGGATCAGAGGTACAACAAGAGGCCGAAAGATCAGCTCTGAGACTGCAATGAGATTCAATAGATTAAATGTCAAATTCCATCGACCGATCAAGAATGCGTCAACTCAGACACACTTGAGAACGTTTTCCATCTTTAACCGCGTTGCCTCTCATCTCCAGCTGACAAGCTCGTTGAGAGAGAGAACCTCGTACCTTTACTGGAAATATGTGAATAATAAGGAACATCGCATCTCCAACCATGTCCTACTAATTGCAATGTGTCTTCTGTATGCTGTCAGGGAGAATCAAGAAAAATCACCCTTCAAGTTCCAAGAGATAATTGCGGCCTTTGAAAAGGGGGGGCACAGAGTGACAAACCGTAACATTCTCCAACTAGCTAATGACCTCAAAGTCAATTTAAATAGAGTTAAAGTAAGGAAAAGTGAGGACTATTTGAGAAGAATAACAGAACAGGTTTCAAACCATGATTCGGTAGTGTCCAATTTGGATACATATGGTCTCTCCCCAGGTACCTATCAAGCACTATTAACTAAAATAGGAGAATATTTCCTATCAACAATCGGCCGAAGAGAGCGAGGAGGAGTTCAACCCTATGGCTACGCAGTTTCAGTAATATACTTGGCAGATCGAGGAATAGCGCGATATTTTAGGAAAACACCAGTTCTAACTCAAGCACTAGTAGCAAAAATAACCGGGGCAAGAGAGTACACTATACGAGATCATTGTTACAAAAGTCTATCAAAGAGATTCGAGAATAACCGTAAACAGATTTTTTCCATAATTCGGGAATTTCTGCACTTATAGTTTTATCTTGATATTGATATCTTTAGGTACATTAACCCTCATTAACATGTGCATAAGTTTCTCATCGGCATCTATGTCTACCAATCTAATGTGGATCTTCATTTCGTAGTGTTCCCACGTTTGGGTTCCATTTCCGCAAGGTGATTTCCGAATCGGGAGGACAACCCTTTTTGTTGGGAGAGGGATTGGTCCTTTCATTCTCACACCAGTTTTCTTGGATATTTTCTCAAGTTCTCCACATATCTGGGTTAAGGAGGTAGGATTAGTGGAGAGGATTCTAATTCTCGCTGTCTGGGCCATTTATCTTCAAATAAAAATCAGAGGAGACGTTTTTAATCTTTTCATAAATTCGAGCAGATAGGTAACTTGAACGGAGTCAAATTCCGCGCGATTAGAACTCCTCAAGTTCCTTCAAAGCACTTTGAAGATCTGCTAGGAATTCATCCTCAACATCATCACTTGCAGTTAGTTTGTCAAGGTCGGTAGAAAGTTGATCTTCCAACGACTCGAATTCCAAGGAGGTATCTAATCGTTTGTCCAAGAGTTTCTCAATTTTCTTTGCTGCTTGAATGATATTCATCCGAGCCATACCTAGTGTCACGTCATTGCCAGTAATAACACACAAAACAGCGCTTCCACAAGAAGCAACCATGATATTGCCACCTCTAAATTCTGCAACCAACATGGCCATATCGACCAGACCCACATTTGACCCTTGTTGTTCGGATGCCAAATATACTGCTGATGAAATTGCACCAAGTGCATCGACATCTCTAAGATCAAAATCAAATCTGCTCAAATTTGCAAGGGTCAAGCCGGTTTTGTCTGCCAATATAACTCTCGATACCCCTGGTGTCTGAACTAGGATGTTGTGACAAATTTTAAGTATCTCATCCATTAAATATCATCCTCAATTTTTCCTTGCAGTTTTAAATCGGATAACATTGAATTTTAACTTTGTGAATCGACAATTGAATATTCCACATGAATTTCAATTTATCGATTCTTCCAATCTTTAACGATTCAAGTATGATTTTACATGCACAGAGGGTGATGGTAAACCAAAATTCCTATAAGTTTGCAATAAATTAATCCGGAAATTCTACATTTAAATTTGAGGAAGTCAGTATTATTTCAGAACTATGGACGACAATTCAGAGGACTTCCCCCAAGTATCCGAGATGACTAAACAAAATGTACTGGAGGAATACTATACACTCCTTCAGAAGCAGGACAAAGAGAGAAGACTTCTACTGAATCAAATTACGAAATTAATTGAATCATACAAGAGTTCGGAATCAGGAAATAGCGAAAATGAGGAGATACTCGAGATTCTGAAGGAGATGAAAAGACAGTTCGAATCTGGAGGAAAAGAAAATCAGAAAGAGACCATATCAATTAAGACATCAACGATTACCCCAGATCTCGAGATCGTTGAGAACCTCCCCGAGGAAATTCAGGTTCTTCATGATCTTCTCGAATCAAAGAAGGAGGAGGTTTTAGAGAAAGATCGTCAGATTGTTGAGTACAACTCTGAGATAGAGACAATTGCCATAGAGAAGAATGCATTGATTGTGGAATTGGAAAGGTTGAATCAGGTCATAGAATCATGGAAAAACCAGTTAGAGATGCTAGAGTCTATGGCCGAAGGAGACCCTAGGTTCAGGATGATTGAAGCCTTGAAATCGCATGAAAGATTGACAGAAATCCAGTTGGCATTTGCGTTAGGTACATCGATCTCACAGGTTCGCAAATTTATAAATGACTTACGTGATATGGAACTTATAAAAATCGAGAAGGATGGAAGGATTAGGTGGGTAATTAGTTAGGTGAAAGAACCTGATAGATCCGCATCATCTCAGGACCAGTTGTATCACTCCCGACAAGTACCCCAGATGAATTCCCAATGATTCCAGGTCGAGGGTAAGGAGTACCTCGATTCACAGTCGTGTAGTTCCCCTCCACTCTTAACTTATCACTGAGCCAATCCAGCTCCTCCTCTGAAATATTCGGATGTGCCAAAAATCCATTCTGAGTTTGGAAGATGAGGGAACCGATGACGTGATTTCCCATCAAACTTGTTCGAATTACTTCAACATCCGTCTCGTCCTCAATGAATTTACCTTCCAAAGAGGTGAACTCATCAGAGATTAGAGCGACCTTATCTGTCAGTATAATGGTATTCCCTAATGCAGATATCTTTGAATCGATGATAGTAAGTTCAATATTCTCCGGAAGTGAATGCCTGAGGTGTTCGTACTCGTCATTTGTTGTCAGTTCAGGGATTAGCAAAGTTCTTGAGTTCCCTACAGCGAAGATACCCAATAAATGAGAGTTAACTAATGTACCTCCAACTATAGGAACATTCAGGATTTCTGCAGCTTTTCCCTTGACTTGTGGTTTCGTGTTCTGTGGAACAAGTGCATAGCTATCAGTGGCCATCCCAAAAATGCCAATACTTGAATTACCTAATAGATCTATTCGATCTCCGGGAAATATCCTCATAATATCACCAGTATTTGCGAGTTATTTCTACTCGTCCTCTTCCTCTTCTTCTTCGTCCTCATCGATATCGGATTCAAGAGGCTTGCTTGAAACGGGAGCTTCCACAACTGCCTTACTTTCAAGAATATCTGTAGCGAGGTATACATCGACTACACCATCATCAGCCTTGATAGCTCGTATGTCGATTTTTCGGGGTGGCTTCTGTATCCCCCTACTCCAGATTTTCTTGTTCACCTCCTCGTCGATAAGAATGTTCTCAAGATCTACTTTCATAAGCCTTGAGACTTTTTCCTTGAGGATTCTCATAGCTTTGGGGGCCCGTTTGTTTCTTGGAATAGAGTTGAGACGGGGATAGAACGGTATCGTCTCAATTACATCGGTCTCTTTCTCATGTTCGGACATCTTATCTTACCTCTTTATCGTCCCACTTCTCCAGTGTCGCTGGACAGGTGATTGCCTAACTCTCTGGTTTGTCTTAATCATGATCCATGTTGGAACAGATTTATTCGATCGCATTTCTGCGGCATATCTCAATTTTCTTGGATAGTTTTTGTTTCGTGCCAATTTCTTCAGCTCCTTCTGAATTCTATTTTTGAATCTCGTTTGTGAGTATTCATTTGTCTCAAGATGTAGAGTAGTTGCTCTTCACTCAACTGCTCGGGAATCCTACCCGATTGCTTGAGCTGGATGAGATGGTTCTCAACCGCAGAAGCCCGATCAGGTTTCACCAGCTTAAGGTTAGCTAACCTCAATCTGGCTTTTTCACTTAAAATCGACCGTAGGATACTCTGCTTCCAAGCCTCAATCTGAGCCTGCCGTTGAGCTTCTAATTGCTCGTCCTTCGCAGTGTGTGTATTCTCAGATTGCATTTGAGAGAGATATTTTTTCCTGATTGCATCGAGTTCATCTTCAGACATTTTTTCATCATCTACTGACTTATATTGTATGCGATCCGGTCAAGGAAAGACATCCCATTTGCAGTGATTTGTCTCCCACCGGAACTCCCAACAACCAAAGCAGCCTCCTCAAGTTGCTGGAGGATGTGACGTGCGATGCTGCCACTTCCAGGTCTAGGGTGTTCAGCTTTGACACCCCTGTTCTTTCTTCCGCCATACATGGCCTTGAGCCTTCTCGTCCCCAAGGGGCCGTGGAGATAGACTTTACGCAGGACTGATGCTGCTCTGATATACCACCAGTCTGGTCTTTCAGGAGGAAGTTCCTTGTGAACACCAGTCTTGACAAATGGTGCCCACGCGGGTGGAACAATCGCCTTATATTTTTTCAGCTCTTCAGCTGCCCTTTCTATAAGATCCCATGCAGGGACATCATATACATTAGTCATATGAATCGTACCTTGATTTGATTCTAAATGGGATATCACAACAGGTTTTAAAATCATCACGGTAGATAACCCACTTACAAACTTGAATATTTCGCGACTACCGCTTAAAGAAATAATGTGAATCTGCTTGATCGTCACAGCAATCTTAAAAAAGAAGAAGGTGCATAAGTAGCTCCAGCGGAAACAACGGTTATATGTGCAGGCGAATTAAATGACAGACAAAGCATTCTCAATAGAGGACCTCCTAGACAAAATGGCGAAGCCAGAGGTTAACGTATTCAAGAATAGAAAAGTAATGACCTCAAGTTACATCCCAAAGAGCCTTCCTAATAGGGAGGAAGAGATGAAGAAATTAATACTAACCTTGGGTGTGCTTCTAAAAGGTGGAACCCCTCAAAATGCATTCCTCTATGGTAAAACGGGGATCGGAAAGACAGCAGTTACAAAGTCTGTCATTGCAGGACTAAAAAAGAAAGCTGATGAGATGGAAATTAATCTCTTTACAACCTATATAAACTGCAGAGTGGTCGACACAACATATAGGATTTACGCGCACCTCTGCAATTCCATTGATGTGGAAGTTCCAATGACAGGTCTACCAACGGATGAAATAATCTCAAAGTTCATGACAGAATTAGAGAAGAAGAAGACACATAATATAATCGTGCTTGATGAAATAGACTTTCTTGTTAAAAAGTCGTCAAAGGCATTATATGTGCTGACAAGGATGAACTCGGATCTCCAGAATTCATCGATCAGTCTTATTGGAATAACCAATGACCTTCAGTTCAAGCACCTGATGGATGCAAGAGTGAGGAGCACCTTAACAGAGCGAGAAATTACCTTCGACCCCTACACAAAACCCCAGATTGAGCG
>WAMJ01000058.1 GCA_015522385.1 Candidatus Heimdallarchaeota archaeon | reverse complement strand
TTTGGATTAAATCCCCTTGAACTGGATTCTTTCGTGGAAGGACAGGGTGGGCCGATACCTCAAGTAAACCGAATAAAATATTTAATAGATAATGCAATAAGTGGAAAGTTAGGCCATAATCAAAAAGGTATTTTAGGCAGTTGTCTTAAAGAATCCTATCGGGAGTGTGGCATCAATGAATTTGATCCTTCTACATGGAAAAACCCTCCGCCTACCTTCACACTACTCTATAGAATAATTTTACGGTATAAGGAAAATAATCCAAAGGAATCTAATGCTGTAACAGGTTTGCTTAACTACCTTGAAGATATATTACAGAATCCAATTTTCAACCGAAGTGAAATAATATCAATTGAGGAGCTACTCACTAAATCTCACCGTTTTGATTTTTCAGTTCTTGATAATGAAATTACCTATGTTGCTGTTGAAAGTCTATTAAAGAAGATATTCCAAGTACTAAAGATCAGGGGTCCAATTGATAAATCAGAAACGAACTCAAAGTTTAGGGTATTTATTGTTATAGATGAAACAAAAATTCTATCTGGTGCTAAAGGAGATGTTGATGACTCAAAAGCAATGTTGAATATCATTGCTACAGAAGGTAGAAAATACGGGATAGGTATGATACTGGCAAGCCAACTAATGGATCACTTTGGAAATGAACTCAAAGCTAACGCTTCTGCACTTTGTGTCCTTAAACCTATGAACCAGAATCAAGCCAAAATAAATGCTAGAGCAATAAACACACAAGTTGGGAACTTACTAAAGATTAAAAACCCAGGTGAGGGATACTATAAATCCTCCTCCGAAAAGGATCCCAAGAAGATTCAGATTATCCGATATCGCGATAGAACTGAGAAGTTGGGTAATTTGGAATACTGAAATTGTTCTTTGTACGGTATTCAGTTATTTATTACATCTAATGGAATTGTAGGTAATCCATCGTCGCTATTTATCTGCTCCTGCAGAACATTATCCTTCTTATCCTCTCCATATGAAGAAAGGCTTTTTGCGACCAAGCAACCAGTGGAACCAAAATGAGTCACGCACTCATTGCAGTTGATACATTTATTAGCATCGACCTCATACACATCGTGTTCGGTTCGTACATTAATGGCATTGTGTGGGCAAGCAACAGCGCAGGCCGTACATTGTATACAGGTCTGAAATTTATTCAACTGGTATTTAGCATATCTATGTATGTTCTCGACATTATCTGTGTCCAGTGCCTCTACCTTGACTCTTGTACTCCCTTCTTTTGCATAAACGATCATATTGTTCCCCGCGTTCTTATTCTTGGTTATGAAATACTTCCCCTCCAACGGGTTGGATCGAATCTCGTCTATCTTCCCAAGCGGTTTCAGAAACTCCAAGAGATCCTTATTGACAGCCTTCGTCAATGTAATCTCAATTGAGTTGTCCATGTCGCCGCATGGTTTGATGTCTATGCCAGTCCACCTGTTGGCAAGGCCAGCTCCCCCTTGTCGAGCAGCCCACTTCCTATCCTTGACATACACTTCTGGGTCTGGTTTTCCGATCTTCTTGGCGAATTCAATAAGGTAGTTCTGCCACTGATCATTGTCCTCCTTGAAATGAATCGAATTGAGAAAATCAGACCATGATGAATTTAGAGGACATAACCAGCATCCTACCCTTGAGAAGCCCAACCTGTATGACTTATTGTAAAATACCTCATTTCGGATTATATATCCCCAAACATCGAATTCCAACCACTCGATTATGGGGGATGCAGTGACTTGGGTTCCGATCTTTGCTCCCACAGTGACCGCATTGTAATCTGCTCTCTGGGTTGACTCTGCATGCCTAATACCATAAAAGGTCAATACCTTCAGGTCTGACCCCAGCGACTGTAGGAAATTGGTAATGGGGCCAGCTTTCACAATTGTACAGCACCATCGCATCACTCGTGAAGGGGGGCCCATTTGATCAACAAGGTCGAAAAACTTCTGTTGGGATTGCGCAACAAAGAACGGGACTTGGGGGTACAGCATCCCAAACTCTTCGATGTACTTGTAGGTATTCTTGTCTTCAATTCGAGTATCTCCGAATACGTGAAGAATGTTGTCTCTGCCCAAGGCTCTTCGCACCAGATCAGATACCACCGTTGAATCCTTACCTCCACTGAAAGATACCATTATCATTCTCTTCTTGTACCTATCAACGACCTTAGTAATAAAGTCGAATGACCTTTGCTCGAGGGTAGATAAATGATAATCACTTGCCCTAAGCTCATTTCTATACCTTTCCTGAATTACCTGATCCAACATATCATAATTCCGTGAACTGTCCTGTAGGTACTCACGTATAATGTTTGCTTCCTCACGATATTCCTTGTAAGGAGGGAGTTTAATCTTCTCACCGTCTATATAGTAAAGGCGCGTTTTTGAATTTGTCCACACCGATTTCTCCATAACATCATGACCAAAGTACTCGAGTATCCCCCTTTCTGCAGCAAACACAGGTCTAAGATCTGATTCAAAATTTATACCGATACCCCCACATATACCACATCTTCTTGTTGCACTATTCCGAAATGGGATCTTACAGGATTTGCAGAACAGTATCTCATTCTTCTTCCCCATAGTAGGTCACTCCTAGATAGATTGTCTATGTATTAAGCTTTCCACTACGGTGGTTGTCAAGATCGAAATCAACATATGATTTACCGGGCCTGTATCGAAATATGATTATCCTTATTAGCCTTACATCCATATGAGAGTAGATGACTTTTGGGACCCATGGTTCGTTCTACCTAAGGGATGGATGGATGTACAAACTCATCCATGCAGTGGAGGAAAACCCGAAGATATTTGGACAGAATGATGCACCTGTATACTTTGGTGTAGGTAAGAATATGGTTCCCGCTATTCGGTATTGGGGACTGGCCAGTAGGATAATTAGTTATAACCGTGGAACCCATACATATGCTCTGACACAATTCGGGAGACTTGTTAGGGACAACGATATCTACCTTGAAAAGCTTAACACACTGTGGTTAATCCACATCAATCTCCTAAAATCTAAGAATTACACTTCCACATGGCATTGGTTATTCAACATATACGGTGGATCTTCGTTAGAATTGGATATTTTTCCTGATCGTATATCTTCATGGATTTCCTCGGAATTTAAATCTCTCGGGATCTCAAAGCCAACCGTGTCTCCTGTAACTCTAAAGAAAGATATCCGGTGCCTTGTTCAATTATACACAAAGAACTCTGATAAGAAAAATCCAGACGACAATGTAATCTCCCCTCTCTCACGGTTGTCAATTATTGAAGATTATGGCTCAAAACTGAGGATACAACCTCCAATGTCTAATAAAGTTCCTCCGATTATATTTGAGTATGCCCTTATAGATTACCTCCTTAACACTCCGGAGGTAATGGGCGAGAAAGAGAAAATAGAACTGGGTGAACCTGTTAGGGTTCAGAAGACCGTATGGGAGCTCCTGAATGACCATGGGTCTCCAGGAAGAGTTCTCCGGGTCTCACCTTCTATGATCTACAACTACCTCTCGACTCTCAAAGATGAAGAGTCAAAATACAAAATCCAGCTCAACCGAACATCGGGCATGGATGTCCTAACAATTCATGTCAGAGGGCAAGACCAAGATGTCATATTACACCGTGCAATGGAGGGGATTTGATGGATCAATCTGAGGAAATCATAGTTTTTAACCAGAGGTCAATCAATCTATTACTGGATCAAGACAGTGAGGTTCTGAACAATTATATTCTCACAAATCAAGGAAGGCAGATCCTTCGGAAACTATTCCTGTCCTTAAGCCCTGAGAATAGTGAGAGGTCTATATTGCTCTCAGGAGCATATGGGGTTGGGAAATCCTATTTAGTTCTATTATTTCTCACCCTTCTTAGACTAGATGAGCAGAATCTGAGGATTTTATATCCAACATTGCATGAGCAACTAAGTAAGAGTGCTGATTTTGTCTTCTCGAAGAAGGTAGACTTAGAATTTATCCCAATGCTGTTCTATGGCTATGTTGAAGATCTTGAGGAAATTACCGAGAAATACATCTATGAAATAGTAGACAGCTACGGAATTGATCCTGTTAAGGTCAATAGATCTAAGAACAAACTAAGTACACTTCTTGCAGAACTTAGCAAGAAGAATTATGGAATTATCATTCTATTTGATGAGTTTAGTCAGTACTTGGAGAAGCACTCATTGTCTCCAGAGCATCCTGACATCCTGTTTCTCCAGCAACTTACTGAACAGGTGAATTCATCCAGTAATTGTAATATGCTATTTGTTACACATAAGGAAATTGGAAGATACGTCACAAAGCTCCCTGAAGCCTATAGAAGTGACTGGAGAAAGATCGAAGGGAGGTTCACAAAACTCCACCTGAACATAGATCTTGATTTCTCTCTTGAACTTCTTTATCAATCCTTACAGGCGCCTGAAATCGTCGAGATGAGAAATAACTTGATTGACAATTTCGATGTTACCCAGTACCTTGTTTATTGGGAGAATGTTTTGAATGTGGAATGCGAAGTCAATCATCTTTTCATTCAATTCACCGATGATTTAACCCGTCTTCAATCGATTTTACCTCTCCATCCTCTGTCATATATTGTTCTTCCCCTGATGTCAGCAGAGGTGGGACAAAATGAGAGGTCTCTCTCCTCTTTTATTAGTTCCCTTGAAGGGAATTCACTAGTTTCATGGTACCATGAGACAATCGACCACTTCAAGGATGGAGGCGATTTTGAGAGATTCCCAACCATCTCCCTTTCCAACGTGTGGGATTATTTCGAAGATTCTATACGACAAGATATCGGCTTTGGAGGTAAAAGTGAACAATGGGAGAAGGTTCAGAAAGCAATTGCTGTTGTGATTCACCAACCAAGAAATGAATTGCTAATTAAGATGATCAAAATCATTGGAGTGTTTGCGGTATGTTCTGGGTACAAGGGTATAGTATCTAACTCTAATCTGCTAGAGTTGGCATTCAGTGCCGAGGTTGGTTCAGACATCAAGAAACTGAATAAGTCCTATTCGATAGTTATGAACCGTCTCAGCGAATTCCGTGTTGTACGATATCACAAGACTAGGGATTTATGGAGTTTATCCGATGGAAGTCATGTTGACTGGGACAAGGAAATTCAGACTGTCTTAGATAAGAAGGTGTTCACCGAAACTGCTCTATTGAGCCATCTCTCAAATGTTCTTCCCCCTTTTCCGATCTACTCCCGTAAATTCAATTCTGAATACGATATTACTCGATACCTACTCTGTATCTTTGAGCCTAATTCTCCCAAAAAACTAGGGATGAAAACTTGGGTGACTGAATTCTTCAAGCGAAACAATCCTGACGGTCTTGTATTGATATTTCCCTTAGTTGAGGACCCACAAGCTCTTTCATCCGAGATCCAGAAGTTAGATCTAGGTGAGTTCTCAAGCAGATTATTCTTCGTATTACCCAAAACAACTATTGAGGTCAAAGATATGCTTTATCGTTTGGCCGCGCTGTCCGTTCTTTCGAAGGATAAAGATTTCATCAAACAGGATGAGAAAATTCAGGGTGAACTATCTGTTGAAAGGGACATGGCCTCTGATGAAATAATTCAGGTCGTTACTCCATATGTTGAATCATTCCCAAATAGCACGGTAATAAATGATGGAATGGAATATTCTATTGACTCCTACCCAGAATTTGACAAAATCATCTACCGTAAATTCAAGGAGGTTTACTGCAAAGCCCCAAAGATCAAAAATGAGTTGTTTAATAAGAAAAAAATTTCTGGAGGTAATCAGAAAGAGCTATTGCTCCTGTTAAACCACCTTATCAACTCTGAGAACCCTGATCAAGCTATTAAAGGAAACCCCCCTCGCTGGTTACTATCACGATCAATTACGATTAATGGGAGTATAAAATTTATTGACAAAGCTGGGATGTTCAAGATCAAACTTCCTGATAAAATGGATCCTCAGAACCTCATTCCCTCGATTGAGTTCATCCATGGGTACTTACTCAAAGATGGTCCTATCTCGTTGGGAGACCTCTATCACAAATTGGAAAATCCTCCATATGGGATCCGAAGAGGGATTCTCCCGTTAATTGTGGGAATAGGTATTTTGACCTTTGAAGACTATGAAGTCACCTTCTTTGATGTTACCCGAGAATTTGATCATTTTGAATTATCGGGTGAGCTACTGATTGAGACTCAAAAGGATGAGGCTGACTATTCAATAATTGTGAGAAAACTTACAGATGAGATGAAGAACGCATATGGTGTTATTGCCAGTGTTCTTCTAAATAGCAGTCAATCAGGGCAGCAGATGTTAATTAACTTCTTTGGATCTGAAAGTGATAATAAAATATCAAAGTCACGTCTTAATCTTGCAATTAACAAATGGTACACTTCGCTTCCACCATTTACAAGACGAACAAAAGACTCTCATTATTTATCAGTAAATGCGTTAAATGTTAAAGAGGCGTTACTTAAGTTTGTCAATAACCAGAACGAGACTATTGTAGAGGTTTCTGGTGTGGATATGTATGATCCTAATTTTCAAAACATTCTCGAACAAGGTGTTGAGGAATTGAACAATGTATTAGGCACACTTATTTCAGATATTTATCACGAGTTTATTCTAACCACTCTTGGACAAGATCCAGGGAATGTAGAAATTGCCATCGACCGTCTAATTGAAAAGTTTGCTCAGAATTCTAATGGGGTCTATAAGGACGATAGAAGAC
>WAMJ01000057.1 GCA_015522385.1 Candidatus Heimdallarchaeota archaeon | reverse complement strand
GTTCGCCTGACTACAGGAAGGGAGTAGTAGCGTGGGCTGTGGAGAACAGCACGATCTTGCTCATTAAGGCTCTGGAGTCGGACGACCTTGCTGGGATAATCCGCTATGCAGGTGATCTTGCGCACTATGTCGGGGATGCCTCCCAACCGCTTCACAGCACCGAGAACTACGACGGACAGCTCACGGGTAACCGGGGAATTCACTCCCGTTATGAGTCCTCTTTCACTTATGAGTATTTCGACGAGCTCTTTGACACCGGAGATCTCGATGGTCTCATTGTCGTGGACGACCCCTATGAGCTTATTGAAGGGCAAATCATTTCGGGTCTTGAGGTTGTTCCTGATATCATGGCAGCAGACAATAAAGCTGACGCAGCTGATCCTAGTCGGGGTTCCAAGTACTATCAGGTCATGTACGAGGAACTAGGGGAAATGACACGCAATAGGTTCAAACTTGCGGTGCAGAACATTGCAAATCTCTGGTACACCGCATTGGTGGTTTCAGATAGGTACGAGCCTCCACAGCAGACAAGCAATATTTCGACGATGACATCACCTGATGTATCACCACCCGTGACAACCGGGGTCACTGTTACTGTCCCGATGTTGCCAGTGATGCTGGTTCTTCTCATTAATCATCGGAGAATCCGATCTCTGTCCCTTCCCACTTCTCATCGCCCTTTGTAGTTATCTAGAAAGTCTGTCGGTACTCATAGGAGTTATTTCTGAATATATTCCATTGAGTCTGGAATTCGAGGTATTTGTGAAGAATAGCATGAATGTATTTTACACTGCTATTCAGATTCAGCAGTTAAGGTCACCAAGTAGGAACTAGGGTTTCCAAACCGCTTATATCTTCTTACAGAACATTCGTGTTATGGATATTATCAAGGAGTACATGGAGTTCGACACCAACGGTGGAGCCGTCTTCCACCCGACAGAGGATCGGATAGTTTTCATCTCGGACAGATTCGGTCACTACCAGCTCATGGAATACGATTTACATACAGGGGAGACCAGTCGTCTCTTGGAGACGGAGAACAGGTGTACCAATCCGAAGTATCTGGATGATGGAACCCTCATCTTTTCCTCCGATGTGGGTGGAGATGAGAACTTCCAAATATTCGCTCTCAAGGACGGTGAGATGACTCAACTTACACACCACCCGAAGAGTAAGTTCAGGTTCGCATTCGCGACGGAGGAGCACATGTACTACAGCGCTAACGTGGAGGAGCCTCAGCGGTTTGATATCTACAGAATGCAGATCCCTCTAGGAGGGGAGCCGGAGCTGGTCACGAAGGGATTCGACTTCCTCCCACTGAGCCCGCGATGTGTCTCTGAGGATGGTAAGTTAGTGCTGATCAAGAGCTTGGGTAATCTCTGGAACGAGATGTTCATCTTTGACGGAGAACTCACCTCCCTGACGGATAGATATACCGAGAAGAAGCCGAGGTTCCTTCCTGTGGAATTTGTGGACACGCACACTCTTCTTATCGTGTCAGACTACGACCGTGACTTTCTCACACTCGCTCTCTTCGACCTGCAGACCGGGGAGATCCACTTTTTGGAGGAAACAGAATGGGACACCTCTGACGTGAAGTTCGAGGACGGACGTCTGTACTACTTGAAGAATGTCGATGGTTCCTCACGATTCTACATGGGCAGACTAGAAGGGCGAGAACTCCGAGATGTGCAGGAAATAGCCTCTCCTGATGAGATAGGGGTGTTCGTATCGGGTGACTTCAGATCCTTCACCAGCAGCTACGACGTTAAGGGCTCACAACTTGTGGTCTCCTTCTCCTCCTCGACCAGTCCGACGAATGTTATGCTCTACGACGGGAGCTGGAAGCAGTTGACTGGTAAGGAGCGTGACTATTCCAGCTACAACTTCGTTAACCCTACTCTAGAGAGATTTGCGAGCTTCGATGGGTTGATAGTCCCGTACTTCTTCTACTCCTCAGGAGGTCCTGAACGTCCTACCATCCTCATGATCCATGGTGGTCCCGAAGGGATGTTCAGACCCAGTTTCTCCAAGGTCATACAGATGTTCGTGAGGCTGGGGTTCAACGTGGTTGCTCCCAATATCCGAGGAAGTAATGGCTACGGGAGACTCTATCTCTCTCTGGATGATATTGAGAAGAGATTGGACAGTATCGCAGACATCAAGCACCTCGCGGATCACATCGAGGGCAAGGACGAGGTCGATGGATCTAAGCTCGTGGTATATGGAGGGTCATACGGGGGATACGCGGTCTTGGCATCCATCACGGAGTATCCGGAGAGGTATGCTGCTGCTGTGGACATCGTTGGCATTAGTGACCTTTACACCTTCCTGAAGAACACTGCACCTTGGCGAAGACGGATACGGGAGGTGGAGTACGGCTTCCTTGATCGTGACGAGGAGGTGCTGAGGAGGGTGAGTCCTATCCACAAGGTTGACAGGATCATAACACCTACACTTATTATTCAGGGAGACAACGACGAACGGGTTCCTCTCTCGGAGTCTATCCAAATTCACGAAAAGCTCACTCATAGGGGAGTACGGTGCGAGCTCTTGAGGTTTGCTGATGAGGGTCACGGGGTGACAAAACGTAAGAACCAGCTTGTACAGTTTGAGGTCACATTGAAGTTTTTGTCGGAGGTACTAGCAACAGAGTTCGTAGGTTAGCTCATGTCAGAATTGATATAATTGGCTGCATCTTACAGAGGGCGTGAAGAAGCTCGGAAATAATCTCCGCAAGAAGTTCGCGGAGGAGAGTATAATCTGGATGGCGACAATCCGATCGGACGGTCGTCCTCACCTCGTGCCGATATGGTTCGTTACCGACGGAGAATACGTATACATCCGGACAATGAGCAAGAGTGTGAAGTACAGGAACCTGCTGGAGAATCCGGCTGTATCTGTCTCCATGCAGGATGGCTCCAAACCGATTATCGGTGAGGGGAAGATGACTGCTCACTTCCCACCAGGGGATCGGGAGGACATCGACCGACTCTTCGATGACAAGTACGACTGGACAGACTACGATTCTGCATACGACGTCATCTGTGAGTTCAGGATGGACAAGTGGATAGCATTCAATCACTGAGTCTTCAAAATCAATTTCTCGAGATAGATGGATCAAAAGGTATAGAAGGATACTCAAATCTTGGTTCACTGATTCTCAACACACGATAGGTTCAGCTGATATCGTACACACTTCTTCAAAATTTATTGCCACTATTGGACAGATAATCGGACAATATCTAGACTTCACCGTCTCAGTCGATTGTACCTTCCACCTCCAATCTATTTTGTAAGGAAGACGTACCTCGCCAAGATAGGAGGAGAACACCGGATGCAATAACTACCGCGATCACAGATGTGATGTACAAGATGCTCCCTATAGCCAGCTCAGACACGGTGTAGATCACCGACACGACTTGGCAACCATGCTCCGCAAAGACATCAAACTTGCTCTGATCTCGGAGGCCACTATCCCGTTGGTCTGAACCGAGACGACGGGGGAGATAAGCTCTCTCGCGACTTGGTGGTGGGCGATTCCGAAGAGGACACCGAATATTCCCAGATTGGGGATGAAGACCAAGGATCCCAAGAAGGCTGACAGGAGGATGACCAACTCCACTTTACCGCGGTAGAGCTTCCACCTTTTTGACGCAGACATCGCGAGGTAGCTCACGAGGTTAGCATAGCCCAGGGTCAATCCGTACCTCACCTCTCCATAGCCGAGCTCCTCAAACTTGTAAATGTAAGCCCAGAACAGTGGTTTGAGCACCATGGTCGAGATTGTGGTAATGAGCACAAGCTTGAGTAAGGTCCTGTTCATTAGGAAAGCGAGGGAATCCCTCCATATTCTGTGCATCGTCCCTGATTTTTTTCGGACTGGCTCTGTTATCAGGAAGGCAGTGATTAGACCCGTAGCCATCAGAGCAGAGGTCAACCACAATGATCCTCAATATCCCAGAACAAGAAGTGAGACTCCGCTCAACAGGGTGAGGACGATTCCCGAACCGATGGCAATAGATTCACCACGGGTCAGGATCTCCCGTGCGTCCTTCCTGTCCAAGATGTCTGCAGAGTCCCAGATCATCGCACTTTCCGCACCCGAATTGAGTGCCAGAGCAATACCTAGAATTATCTCGGAGACTAGGAAGCTTCCGAACGACCTACTGAATGAATAGATCAGTGTCTCCAGTACATCTCGAAATTTTGACGAGATGAGGACGCTCTTTCTGGTGAAGTGGTCGTCTATGATGCCTGAAGGATACTCGAATAGAAGGACTACCACTCCGAATAGTCCTTGGAGTAATAGGATGTCAGAAAAGGACATACCTGATTGTATCCAGATGACAAATATCGAGGGAACTACGAGCACTAGCCACTGTATTCTACCGATTAGGTATGTTACTTTGTTCCTCGAGTACGCTTGTTTTTTCATTAGGTTCACGACCTGCTACCTTCCGGACAGGTAGAATCAAAATATGTAAAGTTATGATTAAGTTTACTACCTATCCTCAAGTGTGCTAATTATCGAGTCCGAATGAGGAACATTCGACGGTTATAGCCCACTGTGACATAGGTAGTCAATGTCTAATTTTTCGACCTAGATGAAATGCGTTTGGGTGATGAACTCAGATTACAAGGGTCAGATTGTCCCTCAATCCAGCTAGTGGGAAATCAGGATCGATTTTGAGGATGGACTCCTCTGCAATCTCTACGAGTGACTCCGACGGAGTTCCCTCGATGATGCTGATCATGATCGGGAGCACTCTGGCTGAACCCAGCCTACCAAGAGCCCAGAACGCGGCTTTCTTTACCTCAAGCTCTTCATCCTTCAGGAGGTCGACAAGGACACCCTCCGCAGATCTATCCGCCATAATACCGAGGGCAATTGCTACACCTATCTTGCGCTGAAACTCGTCTGTTGATCTAAGTTCATCAATCAGCTCCTCTACATTTAACCAACCCTGCTTAGCGGAAGAGATGTAAGCACCAATTGCTACCCTGTGGAGCTGGGAGTTGAGCAGGATTCTGTACACCTGTTCGAACTCCATCTGGGAGTACTCGATCCATCTGAATGTGGCGATTCTATTCTCAACAAATCCAAAACTGAACTCCTTGATAGCATTCTCGATATCGGGGGGCCAGACGGTAATGGCGAAGCCCACAAAGAGTGGGATGACGGACCAAGAGAATGTCGTGATGGCTGCGCTCCTTGTCCAGATGAGCAGGTTCATCACTAGCAGTATTTGGAGTGATTGGATCAACCTTGTTCTCCATGATTTCTGGAAGAAATACCCCCATCTTATTGACCGCACCATGAAGTAACTGCCAAGACCAAGTAGCACAGACGGTATTACACCGAAGAAGACAACATACCTAATCTTGTTCTCGAAGTCGAGTAGCTCGATTTGTCTCAAACCACCTGCAAGGAAAACAAGGTAGAGATAGCCGAGTGACAACAGGATCGAGACGACAGTGGTGTTGTACCACCATGGTTGATCAGAGTCAAGGTACAATGTGTCTGCCCTGACATCTACTGGAAACAGTTCATTTCTCGGTAGGAGGTCTACAGTACGCATGATATCTAACTGCGAGGTTGGCGGGGGAAGTATTTTGATGACGTAGTTCAGAACGAAACTGACAACTACCAAGGCAAGGATAAAACCGACAATGGATCCAAGCGGGTTTTGTGAGGAGGTGAAGAATGAGAAGATCACGTCGATGAGTATGAATGATACACCAACTATGGTGATCCCGAGGTAGTACTTCCGGAGACCAACGTAGATATCCTTTAGGATCTTCCAAACATCGGTATATGCCATGAGTGCGAGGACTGGGGCAATGATGATCAGGGCTACGTTGATGTATCCAAGATAGTCCCCAACAATCTCCACAGTGGTTGTAGTACTATCATAGAGATTGTATTCTCCGAGAAAATCGGGAAGTCCCGTTAGAAAATTCAACTGGAAATCACTTCCTGGTTGAAGAAGGAATGCCAAAACTGAGTAGATGGCTGACACCCAGAACCTCCCTGTCTTCCAATAGATCAGGCCAGAGAAGAACCCGAGGAAGAAGTAGACGAGAAAGGCAATGAAATATTGGGCCGGGTTCGTGAAGAGGAGCAGCCCGTACGTATAGGTCACCCCCTGCATGAATGCCGGGAGGAATACCCCACCGACTATTCCGTATCTGAATGCACGGGCGTCATTGGCGATCAGACCCCTGAGAATGAACTCTATCGAGATGTAGGTCAGAACGAAACTAAGTATCACGAGGTTACTGTAGACCTGTGGAGCATTGCTCACTCTGATCAGATCTGCTGCGAAGATCACGCTGAAGTCCGGGGAACCGGGATTGAAGAGAGCCTTGACCACGAAGTAGTTTCCGAACTTCAAGGCGAAGAGGAACTTGACTAGTGTCGAGAAGAGGAAGTATAGACCCAATCCAATGACAAGCATCAGGACCGACATTTTCTTACTCATCGTCTGTTTAGGGTGGTTGTATGTTAACCCGAGCTTCCTGATCTCCATGTCCGACAGAATGATGACGAAGATTGGTGAGAGCAGACCTATGGAGAGGAAGCCGTGAATGAGTCCCTGTCCAGAGTTCCCTGCCAGAGTGTCTGCAGGATTGACTGGCTCAACACCTACAATTGCAGAAATCAGCAGATCTCCGAAAAATATCGAGATGATGGTAGAGAATATGAAAGCCGGGAAATAGATCTTGTAATAGTGGCTGATGAAGAGATTTCCCTGAAACTGGGTAAATCGTCCCTGTGGTTCACTCATTATCTGTCTCCTCCTGAATTTCCAGAATTGCATCGAATTTCGACTCTTCGATCTTCTTTCTCCTCTTCCAATTCTTGTAAATCTTGTAGACCACAAAGTAGAGGATCAAAAATACGATGAGGTACAAAGTGACGATTATCCTCAGATTCTCCTCAACCGGTGCTGTTTTCGAAAGTTCGTTGTCATCTTCGTTGATCTCAGAGACCGTGTCGCCTGTATCTATTTTTGCAAGGACTGTGAGCTCTACGTCATCTAGCTGGAGGAACTGGTCGAATTCATACACTATAGTATCGTTTACCTGAAGGAACGGATACGACTCATCTACGATGATCTCACCATTAATTGAGATCTGAAGATCAAAATTTCCCGCGGGAAGGGATCCGTTCGATATGAATGTCACCCGAATCTTTTCACCTGTGAACCTCTCTGGATCTGCTGGGAGATATTCGATGCTCTTGATGGAGAGATTGGTAAATCTGTACCAAGTAGCTTGCACACCTGTGACATTACGGTAGATTGTCTGTGTGTTCATTGGGAGTGGGATGAAACTCATACTTGGAGACATAGGATAACCCGAGTAGCCGGGAGAACTTGCTATTCCGAAGAGCGAATTATTCGCTAATATGAATTTCCGGTCGAAAATCTTGCCATAGGTGATATCCTCAAATTTGTCGTAGAGACCTGCCTCCCTTTGGGAGAGTGCGTAGCCTCCTTGTGTGAAATCTATTATTGTGGTGTTGGTGTTCCGATTAAGAACTGACCAGCTTGTGGAGAATCCATCGAATAGTGAGAAGAGCTCACCTGCTCTCATCTCTGGTGCAGCGATTAGTTCAATAGTTGATCTCCGTGATATGTAACTGTACGACACGATCTTCTCAAGGCTCACAGTGATCCTGCCACGGAGAGCACTTATTCCCCTGATGTTTTCTGATGCTTTCAGGGAAGTTTCTCCAAAGACTGTGATTTCACGGACCGTGCCGTTCACATAAGTGATATTAAGCTCTGTAGGCACCTCAGGAACAACCTTGATGTAGGAGAGGTCGATCTCTTCTGCACGATTCGCAGATATGTCCGTCTTGAAGATGTACTCCTTACCTTGGAGGAAGAATGGTACTGCCATGGTTGTAGAAGTGCCGGTTCCGTCCTGTGAGTAGAATGCACCGAGGATAGGTTGAGTCGAGTTGATATACTCTCCAGACTTCACAGGGATGGTCACAGTAGTAAATGGATCGACCACAACGAATCTTCCGTCTGATGTCCTTAACTCGGTAGATTGAGACCTTGTGAATGCAGAAAGGTACCCATCAAACGGTGAGATATACTCGTATCCCATCATTCGGGCAGGGAGAATTGAGTAGGAGAAGGAAATGTCGGAGTAAATATCCTGGTTATCTCTCATCCCAACCACCTGAGCCGGTCCCACGGTGATGATTAGTGAGCCATTGGTAAGTCCTGGTGAAGTACTTGGCGAGAACTCAACTTTACCCGGCGCGTCCAGCCTGATCGAGTTCAGACCTGCTTCATTGATGGAAAATGAGGTCTGGATGATTGTGGGTTGGAAGGTCCAGACAACAACCTTCGATTCGCCGTCTCTGTGGGATTCATTGAAGACTAGCGGGATGAAGTAGTAGAAGATGTCGGGGCCTCCGCCTCCACCTCCTCCGTTTCCTCCCGGATTACCACTTGGAGGTGCAGGGTCTCCTTCTGCCGATCCCGCGCTTACTCTGGTACCTGCTAAGGCACCACCGAGAATGAGGGAAATTATGAGCAGAGACAGGTACTTTGATGAGCAATTCATCGTATTTTAACATACTAAAGGGGCGTTGGGAATTACTTAAAGATTACTTTGTGAGGTCTTACTAAATAACCAGATAAGGGAGTTGAGTAGAAATTTTACATTCCCCTCTTTACCCCCGATCTGGGAGTTACGGTAGGCATCCAGATTATTGAAAACTATGAAATTCCCAGACCCGTATGTCCCACCGATAGCCAGAGCATGGTCGACCAACTCGGAGATTGGACCCTTGTCCACTACTTCAGAGTACCACACTAGCTCGGTGCTATTCTCATTGGTGGAGGTCATACCCATACCCTTGTAGTACAACTGTGATACTCCATCGAAAAGATCTTGGTACTCAGAGTCAGTGGTGAAATTACTGCTTGATACAAAGAGGTTCGGTTGCCCCTCCACCTCGTTTGTCAATTTAATTCCCAGCTCATTCATCAGTGGATTCAACGTGTCTTTGGACTTGTCCGAGCTGTTCCCAAATACGAAGATATTCCCACCTGCTCTCAGGTAGTCAAGATATGGGGTGTAAACAGATTGGTCATCAGTACGTGTGAATGTCTTACCAGAGTCAGTAAAGACGAACTGGCCTGCATCGAGAAGGATGACTAGTTGGTACTCTGTGAGGTTAGCCATTCCAAAATGCTCGTAGTCAGCAACAATCCCATTCTCCCTGAAGACCGAATCCAAGAACCGAAGCTCACCTCGAGGGAAGTTATACCCACTTGCAGATAGGGAGTTATCCATCAGTACTCTATTGAACGGCCTGTCCGTCACATTCATCGATATCTCTACCCTAGTTGTTCCAGAGATTGTAACTGTAGCGCTACTGACATTCTGGGGAACAGTGAACCTCACCTCTACGATCGATCCCCAGTTACCCGACTGAATAATTTTCCATGTAGGATCGATGACATCTCCTCCGAGTCTCAGGGCAGAAGTCAGCTCGGTCTGATGGATGACCTTGAACCTGTAGGATACATTCTCCCCCGGAAATCGAATTGATGGGTCTATCCCATTCGAGGCCTCGATAAGGACTGATGTGTTGGCTGCAGAGAGGAGGGTATCGAAACTATCGGTTATTTTTTCGATATCTGGAAGACCCCACCCCACCTCTGCAGAGTATTGATTACTATTAGACAGGGCTAGAATGGCTTGAAGTTGCTGAGAATTGAGGTCGTAGCCAAGAGCTCGACCGAAGGCCATAGTATAAGCGAGTATTCCTGTTATTGTAGGTGCGGAGAATGAGGTTCCCCGAGCTCCACCACTGACTCCACTCGCTGCAAACTCTACGACATTCATCTGGTATATACTTGATCCGACCGAACTGAAATCAGAGACGGTGCCGTTCTCTTCCTCTGCCCCGACAGTCACTGTCCATGGCATGACACCGGGCCACTGGATTATTCCTCGGTTGGCGAGGCTTGATGCTCCACCATCATTACCCGATGCAGTGACAATGATGATCCCCTGATCTGTGTATTCTCTTAGGGCCATCTCGAACTCAGAGCTCAGGTAGAAGAATGCTCCGAGGGAGAGGTTGATTATGTCTACTTCCATGTCCTCTGCCAGCCAGTCAATCGCGGCGAGCAGACCGTCATAAGTGATCTCACCCGTATCACCCGCAATTCTTGCAGAGTAGAGGAGTGCATCGGGTGCTTGTTCCAGTATCTTACCACAAACCTTACTTCCATGATTAAGGACATCGAAGGGATACGGTGAGTTCAGTTTGTAGCCATAGGTGTAATTGACAAAGCTGTCTGCTCTAACTATATTTGACTGGGTACTTGAACACCCAGAGTCTACCACCCCAACCCGTACACCATTTCTGTCATATTCATTAATCTGGAAATATATGTAGTATACCCCTAACGTCACTGAGAATATAAGGGCCACCATGAGGAGGGTAAGGGTCGTCTTGAAACGCCTACTGGTAAAACTCACTAATCTGGTTTACTATAATCTTCGGTAAATACCTATCGATTTCAACACCGACAACCTCTATTTCCAAGGATCAATCAGAACCTTCCCCACACTCTTCCTATCCTCGAAATAATGGTGAGCGTCTTGTATCCGACTCATAGGGAAGATCGCCTCGTCACGAACAATTGGGCGGAGTTCGTGATCTATGCATACTTCGACCATCTCATTGAACTTCCTCCTCAATTTCGGAGGGTCTGCTAGGAGATAACCCACGTGTAGTCCCATAAATGCTCTCGACCTCCGAAGAACCGACCGGATATCCACCTTAGGTAAATCCCTGTAGAGTTTAATCCAAGCCAACGGGTTCCAGAAAGGAGGCTTCTTCAAGGAGAGTGCTCCGACCAAGACGATTCTTCCCATAGGACTAAGAATGTCGAAACTCTGCTTGAATACCTTCCCTCCAATCGACTCCATAATGACATCTGGTCTGACTCCGTTCAGCTCCTCAACAAAACCTTCGTATGTCAAGTGGGTTGCTCCAAGGGCCTCGACAATCTTTTTCTTACCCGGTGAGGAGGTTCCATACATGGTAAGACCCATGGCTTTTCCGAGTTGTAGGGTCGCTGTGCCCACACCTCCAGCAGCAGCATGGACAAGCCCGATCTCTCCTGGTCGAACACGGGCCATCTCGTTGAGACCTACCCATGCAGTGATAAAATTCGAGGTGAAAGCAGCCCCTTCTCTCATACTGAGATATTCGGGCTTTCTCACTATCCTCTCCCTGTCCACGAGGGTGTACTGTGCGTACGAGCCATACTGACCTGCCACCATGACTGTATCCCCTACCTCTACCTCATCTATATTCCTTCCACACTCAACAACCTCACCGACTCCTTCCATACCCAAGGTGTAAGGTAGTGGTGGTGCCCAAGAGTAGAACCCTTTTCGGGATAGGAGCTCTGCCCAGTTCAGACCTGCGTAAATCATCTTGACCTTAATCTGATTTTCACTTGGAGTGGGTTCCTCGATGTCTGTGACCTCCAGTACGTTCGGCCCACCGAACTTCTTTAAGACTACAGCTTTCACTGATCGTACTTCTCTGATGGCTTTAAGAGCGTAGTCTATGACCCCAATTTAATCTCTCTTTCATCAAACATGTCTACGATCCCTCTACTCCAACTATTAGAGACAATCCTGATTTTTCAGATAGCTTATTCTTTTCTGGTTGACCAAGCTATTGGTGTGTATCGTGTGGTAATAATGGAGTTCCACTTCTCCAATAATAGAAGAAAGATTAGGATCCCCTGAGGGTTCACATCAACTTAGCCTTACATTTGAAGATATAGAGAATTACGTCATTTATGAGAAGTGCTTCTTCACGAATTCCTCAATGATTGGCTCAAGGCTCCCATCCTTCTCGTCCAGATCATACTTGATGAGTGAGTAGGGTAGTTTGATGTCCACAATCTTCGAGAGATCGATGGGTGTACCGATGACAACAGCTTCGGCTCCTGAGGCGTTGATGGTGGCCTCCAAGTCCTTCATCTGCTGCTTACCGTACCCCATGGCAGGGAGGATACCTGATCCCTTGAGGTGTGAGTACTTCTCGTATGTGTCCTTAATAGAACCAACCGCGAACTCCTCAGGGTTCATGATGATGTCACATCCAAGTCTCTGAGCTGCGATTGTCCCCGCACCAGTCGTCACGTTTCCATGGGTTACGGTGGGACCGTCCTCGACAACAAGTACCTTCTTTCCTTTGATCGCCTCCTCGTCTGTTACAATAATCTTGGAGTCTGCGACGATGACAGTGGCATCTGGATTCCACTCAGCAATGTTCTTCTTGAGTTGCTCGATGCTACCTTCTGGTGCAGAGTCAGCCTTGTTGATGACGATGACATCAGCCCTGATGAAGTTGACCTGACCGGGGTAGTAAGTGATCTCGTCACCGACTCTGTGGGGGTCCACGATAACGATTTCCAGATCCGAGACGTAGAACGGGAAGTCGTTGTTACCGCCATCCCAGAGGATGACATCAACCTCTTTCTCGGCTTCTTCGAGGATCTTCTTGTAGTCTACACCCGCAAAGACGATGTTGCCTGCTTTGATGTGGGGTTCGTACTCCTCCATCTCCTCAATGGTACAGTTCTGGTCGATCATGTCTTGGTAGGTGGCGAATCTTTGCCATGTCATCTTGACAAGGTCACCGTATGGCATAGGATGCCTGATCGCAGCAGCCTTCTTCCCGTGCTTCTTCAGCAAACCAGTGACCTTCCTCGAAGTTTGAGATTTTCCACATCCAGTCCTGACCGCACAAATTGAGAGAACAGGCTTGTTGGACTTTATCATGGTGTCCTTGGGGCCGAGAAGCATGAAGTTTGCTCCTGCAGCGTTTGCCCTTGCGGACTGCTGCATAACGTAATTGTACGGGAGGTCGGAGTATGCGAGGACCACCAGTTCGATGTCCTCCTCCTTGATGATCTTCTCCATCTCCTTGAGAGGTCTGATTGGGATACCATTGGGATATCTCTCACCAGCTAGTTCTGGAGGATACATCTTGTCGTCTATCCCTGGAATCTGTTCTGCAGTGAATGCTTTCACGTCATATCGATCCGCGTACTTACCATCCCTGAAGAATGTATTAAAGTTATGGAAGTCTCTTCCTGCCGCACCAAGTATCAAAGTGTTGATCTTTTGGCTCATAGGTGACGATTTGAGTTCTGGTATTTGAAATGATCTGAAGAGACCAAGTCATAAATATCCAGTACATATTGCGCAATATTGGTACAAATGGGACAATTCTAAAACAGAATATACAAGCGATACATGCACATTTTTTTCATTAATTTTAATGTTGAATTCTTGTTCTTCCTACCTATGTAAATAATTTTGTGCCACAAATTATGGAAAATTACGGTTATTAGTACAGTTTTTTGAGAAAGATTTATCATTGCATTCTCACTACCTAATTCGTGTAATCTACAGTTTTTACAATATTTGGACTACTGCAATATTCCTTCTGATTCTGAGATAACCGTCTCCCAGATCCGCTTGTTTTGATCTGTCAACAATCCTCAGACAATATCACTTCCGTCCACAGAAAAATCAAAAATTCTCTTAGCTCTAGGAAATATAATCGAGAACTACGTTTAAATAGGTTGAAGGTTAAAATCTTGTGTCAAGGTAATAGTATGCAAGAGATGCGGATAGTTTTCATCAGGGAGGCTCATGAAACTTGCACGCTACTCATAAAGCTTAAAAAAATTGTTTGGGGTGAAGAGGTAAAAATAATTGAAGTCCCCACACTTTCAAAACTATTCAACAATCCTTCATTAGACCCAACTATGATTATATTAGACTTCAATAACAAATCCTTTGAGCACACAGAGATATCTCACCTGCTCCGAATAAAATTTCCATATGCGAGAATTGTTCTTTACACTGAAGAACCACTGGAGATATCTGAAGTTCAGCGTATCAAGAATTACGGTTCCTTTCATTTCATCATAGACTCTGACTTGGTTGGTCCTGATCTAGCTATCAAGATAAAGAAGATCTCAGCTGATCATCAAATTGTTCGTATCATGGGTGAGACGCTGAAAAATCCACATCCTTTTTCTCCTGCTTACGGGATCATGCAGATGAATGAGAATAAGTCTCTTGAGTATCTAGGATACATAATATCTGTATACTCGATTGTGAAACTTGCTAAACTAAGAGATGAAAATCTCTCGAAGCATGATATTCTTCTAGGAGCGTATCTTTCTGCCATCAGTGAAAAAATGATTTACTCCGGTGTTCAGTCAGACGAACCATGGGTGCTTAACTTAGGTGATCTGGAACTCTTTGTCCACGAGTACAATGACATTCTCCTTGTCCTCATGTATCGATATCTTAGAGATGTAGACCGGATACATATTATAGATAAGATAAAGAAACTCATGGATAGAATCTACCGCACAATGGGTGATAAGTTATTGTACGACAGCTATGTCCTACCTTCTGATGGAGAAGCGGTAGATCAGGAAATAAAAAATTTGAATTTGGAGGCAAATCTGTCCAAATTGGAGTATAGGGTACCTAATTTTGTCTTTATCAACCCTCCAGATAATCTCCTAGATAGTGTGGGGGACTTCCCGGTGGATATCCAGTTCAGCATTGTTCCCTCTTTCTCCATTTTCGAAAAAATGATCAAATCTGAACCTGTTGATGTCGTTTTTATCAAGACAAATGCTACATATTACAGAGACCTTGTTGACAAACTCGAATATTACTATCGATTGTATCCATCACTAAGGGTAATTCTCTATTTAATAGATACTGTGGGTGTGGATTTCACAGAACTTTTTGAGTCTAAGGTGATTGACTATCTGGTTTTGTCAGCACAGTCGACGTCCTCATGGCTCTCAATCATTGACATGGTTTCAAGTGAGTTGATCACATCCCAGCTTTATGATCTAGACATACCAAGAACCTATCTATTGAAATCCATGGAGAAATACATGACCGCAGCCATGATGGAGAAAGGAAAGCTATACATTCCGATTGATGGTATAGAATTAGCATCGATATACATCTTCTCTCAGAAGGAGATGCAGTTCTATTACGAATGGGTTGAAAGGGATACGACGCTGAGTTTACTCTTCGAGAATATTTTCCAATTTATAGATTCATTTAGGGCGCTTTCATTCGACTTATCAGAGAATGACGATTACATTCTTTTTGAGTTTGGTAGTTATACACTTCTCTTTTTCAAGAGATTTGCATTTGACTATGTTGTCATCGTGAAAAATGCAGATGCTGCAAGGTACGATGAGGGTGTAAAGTACCTCAAGCAGAAGGCAGATACCTTAACAGAGATTATCTTTAGGGGAATGATAAATAAGGATCCCGAAACCTATTTTGAACTCTCAGGTGAGCTTGACAGTATATACCTTGATCTACTATCGTTGAATTTTTAGAAAAAAATAAGAAAAAATACGAGGAAGAGATTAAGGATAAAATTCATTGATATTCTCTCTAAGTGGGTATAGAGGCAGAAGTTCATCCCATTATCAGTTTGGCTCTTGGAAATGGGAAGTCGCCACATCTCTAGATGATTTTACCGCACCCATTTGAAAACAAATGCTTATTAATAAGCAATTAGATAAAATTAGATTGTCAGTGCATTTGTTTGAGTTCAGATGAAGGGTTTCATGATGTCGCCCATACCGGGATTCTCCTTGTTGGTAATTCATCAACTACACATAAGTTAGAGCTTATGCTGTCCTCATCTGTGTTCAACACCTTCAACTTCATGACACTTCGAGACATAGTGATGACT
>WAMJ01000056.1 GCA_015522385.1 Candidatus Heimdallarchaeota archaeon | reverse complement strand
GAGGAGGTCTTGAACGACGGCTCCAGGGTGCACAACTACCTCTACGAGGTAGGACTCAATGTCCCAGCCTCAATTATGACCCGTGAGAAGAAGTTCTGGGTTAGCCATGAGGGAAGTACTTACGTCCTCCAGACCTTCATTGAGGGAAGTGAAGACATAGATACGAAGACCTTCTTCCAGAATCTTACGGGTTTTACTCAGCTCTTTGGAGTTCTCCACAGGACACTGTACGAAGCTGATAAACGCACATGGAAGATTACTAGAGAGGGGTTTACAGATCCAGACGCCCTGCTGAAAGAGATCATGAATGTCAATCCTATGTGGTTGCAGCTACCCCAAGATGAGGAGATAAGAACCCAGTTCGAGACGTGGAAGGACGATTACAAGCACCTTCCGAGGAAGAAGTTGACGAAGGGTGTCATTCACGGGAACCTTGGACCACGGGCAAATATCCTGCACATGGACGGACAGATCTCAGGCTTCACAAACTTCTTTGGAGCTCATTTCGGGTACTACCTCTACGATCTCGCCACCTTCATGATGTTCGCTAATCTCTACCACAAGGAGGTCGAGAAAGTCACAAGAGGATTTTTACTCACATACCTCGACACAGCTCCCGTGAGAAGAAAGGAGATCAAGCACCTTCGCTTCTTTCTGAAGACAAGAGCCTTCCTCCAGATCATGCTTTTCTCGAAGAGAATACATGACGGAAACACGCAAGGAGTGTCAGACAATGGTGATAATATTAAGGGATACGAGGAGGGAGTAAGCTTTCTCAACAGAGTCAATGAAATCCCCGAGGACCACTATTGGCACCTGATCGAGGACAGTTACTCAATTATTTAATAACATCTGTGATATCAGAAACTCATAGCCTTGTCCATCCGGACGGTCATCTTGGAGACACCCTTGTAGGTCGCCTGAATAACCACCTGAATTGGATCCATCTTGCTCCCTTTTGTCGGTGGAAAGAGTGGATCGAGCAATTTGAGAGAGTGCTTGATGGTCTCAAGGTTTTTCGTTTTCTTGTGTTTCTCGATAGACTTTAGGATGGTTTTTGCTGCCTTGTCTGGTTTCATCTTGCCTGCATAAACCTTCTCAAGAATTGGGAGAATACCCAGTCCTTCACCATCAGAAATAGAGGGAATACCCTCTTGGCTCACGGTAATATCAATCTGGTCTTCTAGATTTGCCAACTGGTCCTGCGTCATTGAGTGGAAGTCAGGGATCTCACTGAGGTATGCGGATATCTCCTTGGAGAGGGAGGAAAGAAGTAAATTAAGCTCATCCCTTGTTACACTTATTGAGGCAATCCCTGCGTAAATAAGCCCATTGTGCATCAGAACGCTGAGGTGTGAATTCTTATCAGAGTGTAGCTCACCCATCATGGAATCTAGGGTGAAACCGAATTCTTCCATCCTTGGGAGGACGGCAGCTAGAAAGCCCGACACAAGAAATGGGTCGATCGAGTTTTCATCGTAAGTTCTGTCCACAAGGCATAGACCCTCTGGGCTAATCACAAGAACTTGATGAATCATTAGTTGTATGTATATCGAATCACTATATGAACGTTCAGGAATAAATTTCTTCTATATTCTGGTCGGACAATTACTCATTGGGTTTTCTCGTAAAGATGCCAAGACTTAGGATGAAGATCCCAAAGGATGTAACGACATCAGCAATGAGGATCATGAATCCAGCAAAGGGTTGATCGTGGAGGGGACCACCGATTGAGACGATCAGAAAGCCTATTCCGATTAAGAGAGAGCGTTTTCGTAACCAGGTCTCCTTGGTGTTGAAAGCATGATACATAAAGAACAGGAACCCGAATACCATCCATGTTAGCATAGACATTATCGGTATGTAGATCCTCACGACCAACGGTGGGTTCCAGATTGTCGCACCATTGTCGAAGACAGGGAGGGTTTCCTCTGTCTCGTATGCAATCCAGTTCAGATAGGTCACCACTGTACCTGAGATAAGTGTCAGGACGGCGTATGTCTTGGGAAATATCTTACTCTCACTGATCACTGAGAAGGGGACGAAGATATTTACTGCAAATACGAGGTAGAGGAAGATATGTCCAAAAGTGTATCCCCATAGTCCTACAAACTTGACGTCATCCACGAATAGATTCATGCTCATGAATGCGAAAAACAAAGAGAAGAAGACAAATGTCCAGAAGAATGAACCTCTGAATGAGTCGTACCTGAAGTCATCCTCCTTTGCTGGCTTGTAGAGCCTGATCGCAATTATGAGGGAGAAGAACAGGTCAATGAGAGTTCCGATACCAGATATATATCCTTCTGTTATCATAAATCAATATTGACGTTGCCAATATTAATCCTTCCAGAAGATAGGGAAAATTGTCAATGGGATGATTGGCTTATTGATCAGACACCACGTTTTTTCTTCTTACTCTTTTTCTTGTTCTTCTTCTTTGGTCTGACGAATTTCTTGACCCTCTTCATATCTTCCATCATTCCAGCCTTCTCATAATATAATACTGCTTTTTCGAAGTCCTTAATCTCCTCGAAGGTCTTCGCAGCCTTAACCCAATACTTTCTTCGGACATAGTACTTTGCTAGCTCATGTTTGTTGTCCTCGAACAGAGCCTCGGCCTCTTCCCATTGCTCCAGTTTCTCGAAGCACTTCGCTGCCTTCACTTTGTTCCCCATGTCCATCCACAGGTCTTTAGCTGCATCAAATTCACCCAGTTTCTCGTATATCTCGGCCATTTTCTTCCTGTTTCCAGATTTCTCTGCCCGATCCAACTGCCGCTTGAGTGCCTCTTCGTCCTCGAGAAGATCGTCTATTAGCTCGTTGTCACCTGATTTCTCGTAGCATCTGATCGCGTCTGCTTTAAGTTGAAGCTTCTCGTAATTTTTCCCAGCATACCTCCACTCCTTCATGTTCCCACTCAACTCAGCAGATTCTTCCCAAGCCTTAGCGGCTTCCTCTAATTTGTCCAGTTTCTCGTAGCATTCGGCAATCTTGTTTAATCGACCTTCTTTCTTCCAGTACCTCAATGATTTTTTCCAGTCTTTGTCCTTGTAGTACATCTCTGCAGCTTTTGCGTTTGAGCCAGCTTTAGCATAGTTATCAGCAGCTTTCGACCATTCCTCTAAGCTCTCCCAGTCCTTTGCTGCTTCTAAGAAATTATTTATCTTCTCATTTATCGAGGCCGCGTTCCTCAATCGATTCACCTTTCGGTAGTAACCAACTGCTCTTTCATACATCTCCTCCCTCTCCGCCTTTTCGGCAGCATCGAGATAGTTTTTGTCCATCTCGTAGCACTTAATTAACTTCTTAGCTAGCTTCTTTCGTTCATTATTAATCGGAGAAATTTCTGCCTTCACCTTGGAGATTAATTCATTCTTCTCATCAAGGGTGAGTTTTCCATCTTGTTCGTATCTCTTGACCTCATCCTCCTTATTATCTATCTGATCTTGGAGCTTGAGCTCGGCCCTTTTGTACTCCTCCGCAGCCATGCTCCACTCTTCTAGATTCTCGTATATACCTGCAGCTTCTGCATAATTGCCCATTGACCGGTAGACCTTGGCCACATCGTGCATCATATCTAGTGAGGTGTAGAGCCTGATCGCTTCGTCATATGTCTTCGATTCAAAATAGAGTTGAGCTGCCTGCTTGATGTCGCCATCCTTCTCGTAGTTCTCAGCTGCCAGCTTTAACTTCTTTTCGATCTTGTAGTGCTTTGCCAGTGATGCGTAGTCATTAAGCTCCTCCCAGATCTTGGCTGCTGTATCGAAGTCCCTACCTTTGGCGTATGCCTCGGCTGCTTTCTCCTTGTTGCCAGATTTCAGGAAAAGAGCACCTGCATTTTTCAAATTAGCCTCTCTATTCGACTGTTCTGAAGCTTTCAGATAGTATTCTGCAGCAGTACCATAATTTTCCATCTTCTCGGCAAGGAACCCGGCTTTAGCCCAGACCCTCCCTTTAATATAGGCTTCAAGTGCATCGGAAGTCATATCCAAGCTCTCGTATGCCTGCCCAGCGTCACCCCATCTTCCCAGTTTGGTGTAGCATAGGGCAAGTTTCTCTTGATTGCTGGATTTTGAGTACATCTCCGAGGCAAGTTCCCATTCACCCAGTTCCTCGTACACAAGACCAGCTTCGTCCCACTGCTCCAACTCCTTTAACAACTCGGCCTCAGCGGTTTTCTCACCAGATTTACGGTAGCACTCAAGTGCACGGGGTTTTTCGTTAGCTTTAATCCACATATCAGCTGCTTGGAGATGACGCCCTTTACTCTCACACAATTCAGCTGCCTTGGAGAACATGTTTGCAGACTGGAAAATATTCAGTCTAAGGTCAAAATTATTGATGTTCTCTACATGCTCAAGCGCCTTCTCGATATCCCCTAGATCAACCCAGATCCTTGCTGCGTCCGCGAGATAGGTTGTGTCTTCACCAGACCTCTCTAAATACACATCAGCCAACCTATACATGTCACCTACTGCCCCCCACATGGATATTCGTTCATCCCACTCTCCCAAGTTCCTGAACTCAAGGTCTGCCTCTTCGTACTTCTCTTCCACGACGAGTGATTTGGCATAGCAGTAACTGGCTCTTGTTTGATCCTCTTCTTGCTGCCACAGGGACTGTGCTAGAGTCCAATCCCCAGTCTTTTCTGCGTATGTGGCAGCATTCCTGTGGTCACCTTTCTCGAGATAATATTTCACTAGAGCAGAATTCGCCCTGAAAGTCTCTCCGATCTTCGACCACGATTCAGCTGCCTTTTTCCACTCCTTATACTCTTCATGGAGTAGTGCCTGATTCTTTGCGACATTTGTCTTGTCATTCAGTATCTTGTATAGTCTGATTGCTTCCGAATATTCTTTAATTTTCTCAAAGAGCTCTGCGGCTTTCCTCCGGTTACCTCTTTCCTCCTCCCGTCTCGCCCTACATCTGCCAATCCCGATTTTATCGTTGAGTTCACGGTAAAGCCCCTCTGCATGGACAAGGTTGAAATGCTCCATTTCCTTAGCAGCTTCAGCCTTCATCTCGATCTTGAGGAAAAGTTCTGCAGCTTTCTCGTGCTCCCTGTGTTCTCTCGCGTCAAGTGCCAAGCATTCCGTTGCTTCTCGGGTCTTATTGAGTCTTTGGAAGTAGTCTGCCGCAGTACCATACCGCATGTTCGTCTTGAAGTACATTGCAGATGACAGAAGTTCTTCTGGGGATTGATCTTCTGTCCAGTATCTCTTCATTATGCTCAGAGGAGTGAGTTTGAACGAGGCACTCTTCAATCCGTCCCATAATTTGAACGCGTTGTTGTCACTCTCATAGACAATAAGATGTCTCCGAGCCCTAGTGAGTGCAACATAAATTCTGTTAAAGGCATACTTAACGAGGAGATGATTTTCACTGATGTATTCTTTACTTTTGTTACCAAAGAACTTGTTCCAGTCGACACCACTATCAGTGGCGAGGTTGTACAGGAAAGTAGAGATGAATTCAAGACCCTTGGCCTCCGCTACAGTGAATATGTAGGTCTCCTTGAAGTATTTCTTGAGGATCTCCTTGGACTCATCGCGATAGACAATTAGTATCCGATCCTCGCCCTTGTCCTTGAGTTCCTCAAAGGTCTCTCGGAGTTCCTCATCTGTCTGATTGATTAGCATCCCTGGAGCGTGCTTAGCGTCCATGCTGTCCGCTGCCGATTGCAGTCGATCGTAGCTGTCCTTAATCCCCATCTCCTGCTTAAATTCAATGAATCTGTTAGCGATGTCAATCATCTTACTGGTGCTGCGGAAGTTCCTGTTCATGTATTCGACTTTCTTGATTTGATAAGCCTTACCCAGTCCTTCGTAGTATCTATGAATGAATGATCGCAGGTCTTCCCACCTGAAGTTACTCGAATTTATTGACTGAAGAACGTCACCTCCAAAGAAAAGATTGTAGAGTTTGTCTGGTCTAACTAACCGGGTGAAGACAGCGTATTGAACTTCAACAAAATCTTGGACTTCGTCACAGACAATTGCCTCGATTGGTCTATCATCCCCGTCTCGTTGTTCCAATCGATCAAGTGTGAATTGTGCGAGGTCGACAGAGTCCCAGTACCCTTTCTTCCTCATCTCATCATGGTAACGGGTGACGATTTCGTAGACATCGTCTCGGTACTCTACCTCAAACAGAGAGATCTTGTTTCCCTTTTCCAGATACTCCTTGCGCGAAATGACACCCTTCTTATAATCCTTGCAATCACCCCTTATGATGCCGTAGTACTCCTGCCACAGTTTCAAGGGATCCATTTTTCTGTAGAGGGGGAACTTAGTGATCCACCTGATGAAATCTAGAAGATTGATCTCCTTATCTTGAGGAAACTGCTTCTCATCAGATCCAAGTATTTTTCTACAGACATCATTGAAGGTCATAACCCTTCCAAGAATTGCCTCCTCCTCCCGTGTGACCATAGTCCGCAGGATTTCCTCGATAAAACTCTTCAGAGGTCTAGTGAGTGTGATGTAGAGTCCCTTCTCTTTCTGTTGTAAAGATTTGAATGAGTAGATGTGTGTGAGTACAGTTGTCTTACCCGTTCCTGCCCCACCATTGATCATGAGTGGACCTCGCGTGAAAACAAGATTCTGCTGCCTTGGTGAGAGAGCCAGTACCTTTCTAGGGATTCCGTGATCAATCCACTCCTTCCTGATTTCGTCGTCGAATCTGAAGTACTTGATCCCATTTGGTAGACCAGTACTGTCTTCATCTGCGACCTCACTTGTTTTAAAGAGCTCATCTAGGGGATGACCATCAATGGAAACGTCCTTGATATTGGTGACTGTCTCCTCCTCAATGGCCTTTCCGATAAGATTTACATTGTAACTCTGTAAGTTCAATCGTTCTATTCGAGTTTTAGCAATCTTGTTCGCTCCATCTGATATCTTCTTGTGCCTGACAAGGTCATGGATAATGATGGTAGGTTTTGTCACAGAGCTGTTGGCAATGGGTACTGATTTGATCTGGAAGAGTATTCTTCGAGATCTATCCAACCTAGCTTCGAATATCGGTTCAGATATCCCCGCGAGCTTCTTTACCACAACCCCGAATTCCCAGTACTTGTATTGGACATTGTACAGAGCCTTGTCTAATCTCTTCTTGTCCTTCTCTTCTAGAATCTCAATTTTCTTGAGGAGATCTTCATTAATCACCATCTGGAAAGGGGCTTTCTCATCAATTTGATCCTTGTCAAGAAAACTTACCTCGCCGTCAACCACGCCTAGCTCTAGGTCATTGACAGCTACCTGCTCCTGTCCATCAACTTCTATGGATTCTAGATCCTCCTCCTTCTGGATGGCAAAGTCATCATCGGTAGCAACATAGTCCTGCTCTTCGGACTGTATGGTCTCAATCAGGATACTGGGGAGACCTGCTAGGATCTGAACAAAACCATCAACCGAGACCTTATCTCCATGCTCTACCTCATTGACGATGCTGAAATCCCTGAGGATCATCGTGACCCCATTGTCTTCAAGACTGTACTCAATGTACTTATTTCCGTTCTTGGCCATTTTCCAGGATTTCATTGTGACTACACCAGAGACCCTTACGTAGTTAGCAGCTGTCTTCACGAGATATTTTTCAGGGTTCTCCCGCTCACATTGGTCAAGCACGTCCCCTATTGTGGTGTGCCTTGGCTCAAACTCTTTATCGAGTTGAGGATCTTCTTCGAGTTTTCCCAAAGTGTTCACTTTCAGATATGGGATATTATTATAGGATTCAAGAACTCCCTCAACCAGAATATAGTCCCCAACCTGAAGATTTAGACCGTTAGGATGGAAATCAGTAGCCCGTATTCTATTTAGTCCATCCGTGAGATAGTATGATACATACCTATTTCCATTCTTGGAAAGTTGCTCATTTAAATTGTCAATCTTTCCCTTAGTTGTAACTTCCTTATTTAGAAGCTCAGATTCATTTCTCAGAAGTAGGGTTATGGTGTATTCCTTCCCCGCCATTGTTACCAAATAATATTGGGAATATTACTATAAATCCTTTTTCCCATTTGTTTTTCTGAATATGTGAAGAGGTTAAATTTTCGCACTATTTTTCACCTGCACAACTATCAGTAGAGCTCAATCCAGCTATGGTAAGTATAAGTCTAAATACAACTTTTACCTCTAATTTTCACTACACTAGGATATAGTGAGTTGAACGGATAAATCGATTTATACTATTGATTCGATCATTACAGGATAATCGATATTTTTACTACAGAATCATTTTAAAGAACTCCGCCACATATTGATCACTATGGCAGACCTAAAGAAAATAGGGGATTACCTGATGCTCATTCAGGGAATCCTCAATATAATTGCAGCTTTAATTCCAATACCCTACCTATCCAGTGGTGTCTTCAACATCTTCACGATGTTAAACCTTGGAATTGTTAACCAAGTTCTGACTGTGCTTGTCGGAATATACTATATCCTCTTCTTCTTAGGGAAGGATGATATGTTCTTCAAATTGGACAAGTCAACACAGTTCATTCTCCTGATTGTCCTGTGGGTATTCTTCGGAGGAATACTGTCTCTAATTGCAGCTATACTCTACTTCATTAGCTAGGAAGACAATTCTAT
>WAMJ01000055.1 GCA_015522385.1 Candidatus Heimdallarchaeota archaeon | reverse complement strand
AGAATTAGGATTGAAATGATAACTTAGAGGATGAAATAGACATCGAGTAATTTTTTGTCTCAATGGGCAGATTCCTAGAATTAGGATTGAAATTCTGGATCTCGAATTCATGAATGATGTCCTTGTGGCGGTTGTCTCAATGGGCAGATTCCTAGAATTAGGATTGAAATCAAGTGGGGCGGCAGCGAGACCATCATTGGCTCGCCCGTCTCAATGGGCAGATTCCTAGAATTAGGATTGAAATCTGTAGGATAATCTTAGCGGAATTCCGTGGAATTCCACTCGTCTCAATGGGCAGATTCCTAGAATTAGGATTGAATTATGCTGGACACCCCTTCACGCCCTTCTCCATGGTGCGATGAGTACCTTCACTATGTTAGCTCTATCCCTTATAATACTCCTGTGCAGTAATTAACGGGCTTACCAGTTTGAATACTAGATTGCGGTTATGGTAATAATAGACTGATTCTTGAGTAACTCGTCTATTATCTCCCTCGATATCTCCTCTGAGTTATCAACCCTTATCTTGCTCAGTCGATCAGGGAGGTGATTGGTCAGTGCTTGAATCCACTGGGAGAGGTCTATATTGGGTCTGAGTTCACCGAATTCATCGAGGACGACATGTCTGAAAATACCCTTGCAGACTATAAGCATTCTTCCAGTCTTTTGTGACAGCGCCTGCCCTAGGTATGTGAACATATCAATATCTGTTTTGACATCATATCCTATCTTTACCAGCTGCTTTAGTTCCTCTTTGAAGTCATCAAAAGATTTGTCCTGAATGTCTGCTTTCTCTTGCTGGGTCTTTATCTCCTCGGTGATTAGATTCTCGATAGAATCCTTGTTATCTATCTCAACCTGCACTTCCTGTTGTGATTGGTAGCCCCTATTTAGGAAATTCTTGAAGAAGTTTGGCATAACCCACACCAGCAGCATCCCGATGGCGAAGACCGAGAGGTAGAACGCGATGAGTATACTGATCACAGCACCTGTGAGGTTTGTACCTGATTGGGTATTGGTCTGGAAAGTGATAACCAAGACCCGGGCGACAGTAACCCCAATCGCATATACATATGAAACGAATCCCATAATCCATAGTCTCTTTCGAAGATAAGGCTCTACGTCCACGTCTTTCAGTTTTGAATATGCGTCTGTAGCTGAGTATCCAAGCCATGCAGCTGGAGTTGCTGTTACCAGAATAGTCGAGATCTGACTGAGATTAAAGTACAGCGTTGACTGGTTCTCAAAAGTCCCGAAATATGCCTTTAGCAGGAAGAAGACAAAGATCAGGGCGACCATCAGCTTGGCCTTGGAGTCTTCCTTCTCACGGTGGAAGGTCATGTAGATGAACGGTCCGTACAGGGCGATCCCCAAGTAGGTAGGAATTGTGATCTGCGAGAGTGTCAATCCGAAAGCGACCAAAGCGAAGACCGACAATCCCACAAGGAGGAATGCGATACCAAGGATCTTCAGGTTGTTCATCTGCTTTTTCGTACCATTAACCAAGAGGTAGATCCCTACTATAATAAGGATCAGGTTTACCTCTGCGGCGGCAATGGTAAATATTAAGTCTGCGATTTCAGCTAGTGCCATATTGTCACCTGTATGGAGTTAATTAGAATGGTGCTTTAAAAGTTATCTGGGAGGAAAAGTTCCATATGATTTATAGGCACCTTGGATTTGCCAATGGCAGATAATTGGGCATAATACAAGCGTTGACTAGTTCAGCCATATTTGGGCTTAACTGGTATCGTGAAAAATATTTACAAAATTCTTCATGCTCTTGATGTTCTATGATATTAGAATCTATTAGAATATAAGTAGTTTCATTGGAGATCGAGTCTCCTTACTTTGCTAACCTTCTACCAGTTCATCATTTTTACTCTGTGGACTCATGCCTTGTGAACTTCTCCCAGTTGAAGATGTTCGGTCTGAATTCCTGCGGGTTGCGGAAGGCGAGGTAGAACATCACGACGAGGGCGAGGATGAATGGTGTACTCAGGAGCTGGTTGAGTGCATGGGGCAGGATGAGCTGCGGGATGTAGTACGGAACGATCAGGAGGCTGAATGAGAGAACGGTAGCGAGGAGGTAGACATAGACTGATACCTCGAGGATGAAGAGTTGCTGTGACTTGTAGGGGTCTATGCTGTTGCTTCCCTTGTTGAGTGATCTGATGAATCGGCGGCTGGATCTTACCTGGGACAGGAAGACTATGTACGGAGCGATAAAGACGAGTATGCTCACGACCGCTCCTGCAGTCGCTATATCGGGTGAGGAGAAGACGAACTGCAATCCAGGCTCGAAGGTGATGACGGGGTGCTCCGAGACGTGTGAGAGGTTCGAGCCGATGGACATCCCGTACATGAGGATGAAAGTATACTGCCAGAACTTGCTGACTCCTTGGTCCCTGCCGAAGAGATTTTTCCCGATGAGGTAGACTGGTATGCCGTTCCCCGCACCCACGGAGAAGATGAGCGTGCCGATAAACCGTATCCAGTATCCTACCAACGGATCCTGTGTGGTTCTCCCGATCGTGATGACATCGAGGAAGTACATAAGTGTCCAGACGAAGAAGTTGATAGTAAAAAATCCAGCGAGGAGGAGGTCGATGTCATTGAATGACTCGTAGAACCTGCTGATGCTGTTCAGGGCGAAGATGACGGTAGAGGTAACGATAACTAGGTGAACGAGGGGATAGAAGTAGGTGTACCACGGGTATGACATCCCTATGTTGAGTGCGAAGAACACGTAGGAGATTGTACTTAGCCCGAAGACGAGGGCGTATCCCACAGTTCGATTTCCCCTCATGAAGAGGTACGTGCTGGGAGTGATCAGCACCAGGGAGACAATTGAGAAAATTTGGAAGATTTCGAGCATCCTTATCCCTACCGGTGGTACTAACTCCTATAAGGCTATTCATGAAAAAGAGATTTTTCTCAATATTTTCTTCAGATATTTGCATGGGTAGACTCTTGTTGATTAAGTTATACAACAAGCCAGCTCTCAGTCTCCGAAAAGAGATTCGGTAATACTAGATTTCGAGAACGCCGGTGTCTTTGCTGAGATACGTTCGAAGGTCTTCTGATAGAGGTAGATGGCAGAGAGCGTGTAGCTCTTGTCCACCTCTGCAGGGGTGTACTGCACCTTGGAGGTCCAGAGGAAGTTCCGCCTGAAGTCCCCGTTGTTGTCCACCCGCGAGAGGACGATGACGTAGAGCGAGTGGATCAGTCCGTCGTCCACGTCGATGCCGTGGCTCCGTGAGAAGAGCAGGGCGAGGAGAGAGTGCGAGATCTCCTCTGTGGTTATCCGCTCGTTGACGTGCAACTGCTTCCTCAACCCCTCCTCCAGCCTGCGGCAGTAGAACGATCCGATGTCGGGGAGGTGTGGGACGGAGGACAGGATGATGGACGACTGCTGGATCAGGGGGGAGCCGATGTACTTGCTGTTAGAGTTGACGTTCTTGCCTATTCCCTTGATGAACCTGATGAGCTTCTCCCTGCCCTCCTCGAAGTCGGGGTCGGGCATGTTCAGCAGTACCTCAAGGACGTGCATGTTCGTCAGGAGTGCAGGGTCGTTCTCCACGAAATACGTCTTGAAGTAGGTCTCGTCCTCGTAGTACTTCAGCGCCTTCAGCTTCTCCCGGGTCCCTGGTATTCCCAGATAATTCTTGACCAAGAGGGCGATTGCCGTGTCGTCCGCATCCAGCACGGGGAAGGAGTACCCGAAGGAGATGCCCTCCTTCTGCCAGTACTTGTCCAGAAGCTCGATGGGCTTGCGAACACCCGAGTGGAACTTGTAGCCCGACTTAACCAGCGGGTACAGGGAGTAGGCAATGTTGAAGTAGGTATAGTCCCCGAAGTGGTAGAACAGCCCGTTGTCCTGCAGAGCGTCCTGCCTGAGGTAGCGCATGACCTTGGGGAGCACGCTCTTGACCTTGTACCTCAGGAACACCGAGCTGCTGGCGGGGCTGGCGGCCAGTGCACCGTTCTTACTCAGGTAGGTGGCCAGCTGCTCCGCTTCCTCCTTGCGGTCGACGATGCCCTCCATGGAGTAGAACAGCGGGTTGTACACCGCGTAGAGATAGCCCCCGAGGAGCTCGAGCTTCTTCTGCCTCGACTTCTCCAGCTTGGTGAAGGAGACATTTGCCCCACCAATCTTGGCCATGATCGTGCTCAGGAAGTGCGTGTACAGGAACTCAAAACCCACTGGCAGCGGGAACTTGGAGTTGTAGATCAGGTTGTTGTTCTCGGTGATCCAGCCCAGTCCCCTCTCGAACTGGTCTTGGTACGCTCCCTCGTGGAGGTTCAGCTCTGACATCATGTACAGGACCGAGGAGGTGGTGAGGAGCCTGTCGAACGGGTGGTAGAAGTTCGCCCCCCACGATCCGTCCGTGAACTGCAGGGACAGAACCTTCTTGACTTGGTCCGGGAAGTAACTGTAGCCGAGGTTGTTGGGGATAGAGGCGATGACAGCGGTGTCGTAGATCACCCCTTCCATGGATCCAGTCCTCAGATTAGACACGGATTTGTCTATCGTGTACTCGATCCAATTCTTAATGCGAACACCTCATACCGATACAATTATCCCCAAGCTTTTTATAGCTTTCGAAGTGAACAGAGTTCTACAACAAATATGCAATAAGGAGGTTTGGTTTCTTCACCGAAAGCAATTCCGCATATCCTACGCACCCCCTATTTATAGCATTTATTCCTACATTAAAATTTTTTCAGGAAAGAACAACCTCCACCCCGGGTGCATTCCTCAGCTGAAAAATGCCAGAGAGGGTACGTGTATAGGGAAAATCCATGATCTGCCCCGATGATCAGACGGAGAAGCATGGGACCTTGCATCGACACAGGCAATTTCCCCTCACGGACAGGCCATAGAGACTGAACACCGATGTGCCCCTGACCATTTGACCCTTGCACATAGAAACACTTGACAAAGTTGGGATAGACCCTAGTTACTACCTACACATGTCCCGGTAAGCATACATGTCCCGGTAAGCATACATGTCCCGGTAAGCATACATGTCCCGGTAAGCATACATGACCGTCTTCTCCCCATCCGTGCCAGAACAGGTTTGGGAATAAGGGGAAACGATAGTCTGACCCACGGATATTATTTCTAAGTCAACGGTATAGTGACCACATACCTCATCCAGGTCAACTGCCATTACTTCCAATTCAACGGCACAGTGTCCAAGTCAACTGCATAGTGACCGCTTATGGAACGAGGATTCGCCGATCCTCTCTCATCTCTGCAGGTATCCAGTAGCTACTGGACGACAAGACTGCGTCACAATCTCTCTCATCTTTCCCGAATTCCCGTAACTCTTGAATGACAAGAGTGCATCACGCACACTCTGTTCTCTGCAGATCCAAAGGAGCTCTTGAAAGACAATAGTGCGTCACGTACAATCTGTTCTCAGTGTAACCTCAGGAGTTCGATATCTATGTTGGAAGCGTGTACAGACACCGCAGAATTCAAGTTGATAGTACGGCTATTCCCTGTAGATGTCCTGCAGATACGCTCCCTCACCCCAGAAGAACTTGGACTCGGGGAGGTCGAGGAAGACCTGCGTCATCTTTGTGTAGTCAGTGTAGCTGTCCCGAACCGACCGCTTGTTCAGCAGCGTGTACCAGATCGCACGCCGGACGATCAGGTCATTGAGGTAGAGCGAGGGCTGACGCATGTACAAGTGAAGTGCACCGTCCCCGATCAGCAGCGGGGAAACCTTGCCACGGGGCTTACCGAAGTACAGAGAGACGTCTACCGAGTCGATACCGGGACCGTACAGCCGCTCGATCAGAGCCTCCTTGTCACCATCCTCCTGCATGAGCCATCCCAGACGAACTGCATCATCGGAGGGGAGGAAGCATGAGTAGAACGACAGGATGACCTCGGTGTTGCCAGATGTCTCCTCCTCCAGCTCACGCATGTGCTCCACCACCTCGGGATAGCCGCCCTCGGAGTACAGCTCGTTGAACCCGCTGAAACGGACTTGGATACCATAGCGGCTGTAGAATTCACCGTACGACCGATCAGCCCACAGGGGCCTCACTCCCAGCTTGATCGCCTTATCCAGATACTCCCTCCCACGGGAGAACGACGTAGCGTCGTGCAGAAGAACTATGATCTTCCTGAAGCCATGGGTGATCAGCGACGTGATCGAGCGGATGAACGCGTCCTTCACCAACTCAAAGTACGACTCAGGAGAGAACCGGTCACGCAGGACCTCGTGGGCAAAGCGATGAGTACCGTCCACGGCGAAGTACACCGTGTCGACACCGTACCGTGCCATCAGCAGGCTCAACTCAGCCCTACCCATCTCCTCGATCTCGGACAGCGTGGGTATATCGTCCATGACCTTCAGGAATGTTAGCCCCATAAGTATCTTAGGAATGGCATTCCAGCAATCGCCAACGATTTACACGATTTTGCTGTTTTTGTCAATGTACGAGGGATGACGGGAAACTCGGTAGAGAGAACGGGAATGATTAGAAGATGGCCAGAGATGAGTAGAGGACAGAAATGGATGATGAGATGAGGGGGAGCTGAGAGAACGTGACAAGTGATGGAATAGCAGAGTTCTGACAGGAACTGCACCGACTTTCAAGGTTGATACTCTGACTAGTGATGACCACAAGGTAGAAAACAGTTAGAACATACCTCACCTAATATAAGAAGGCCGTAACCGTAACCTCAGAGATCAGTACCAAATCATCCTGAAGAATAGACGGAGGGGGATTAGAGAGCATGAAGAGAGATGGAATAGAGCTATCCTTCTCCGCTTAATGATGATATGATTAGTCTTAACCAGCTCAATCTCTTATTTCTGAGAGATAGTCCACGTGACAACTTGTTGAATTCGATGTGGAAAAAACAGAGAGAAATAGTAGTGTGAAATATAAAATATTATATGTACAGGTCTTGAAATGCGACGGCCGGAACTCGAATCCGGACCACTGGCTTGGAAGGCCAGAATGCTAACCATTAACACCACCGTCGCGTTGTGAGGGATGCTCAGTCCTCAATTCTCGAAGAGGTTAATATATCTTTCAGTATGTTTCTGTTGTGCTTAAACCGATATGTCAATTCAGTTTGGTTTATATCGGATGGGGCTTGTTTTGGGTCATGTACCTACTGGGGCACGTGGGTTTCAGCATCTTGGCTCTGTCGTTGTACAATCGAGCGAGGGGTGAGGCGACAGGGAGGTTCAGGCTTTGGATGATCATCGGATCGATGATTCCTGACCTGATCGACAAGCCGATTGGAGCGATCTTCTTCAGCCGTGGGCGTTGGTTTGGTCACTCCGTACTGGTTCTGACTGCGTTACTGTTTCTCACCTTGGTGCTGTTCACGTGGGGCAGTGTGGTTCGGGACGGGGAGGACGGTCGAGGGGTGGTTCTGATTCTGTACGCAGGTTCTCTGCTGCACTTGGTCGAGGACTTCGGGATCCGGATGGAGGTCGTTCTGTGGCCGCTGCTTGGTCCGATTGATCCCATGGATGTCAGTGGTTTTCTCATGGGCATCTTCAATCCGTACACTGTGGTGACTGAGTTCTTGGGTCTGCTGATCATCCTGCTCCATGCGTGGAGTGAGCACTGGGATCAGAGGTGGGTTGGTCTGACGGCGCTTGCCATTCTCGCCTACGTGCTGACCTATGTGACTGCGTACGTGGTTATCGTCGTCGTCCTGCAGCTGTGATCTGTGTTGTGGGGGCAGAGAGGTATTGGATCATTGGGTGGAATTGGATTGTTTATTGTATGTGACTGCTCTATGTGGGTTGAGAGGATCATAGTTGGAGACATCGTTTGTATTAAACCCTCGATGTGATATGAGAGAAATGATCGGGACTTGTAACCACGAGATGAAGGAGTTGCTTATTCAATTTATTGGATGGGATACATGATTGAGATTTGTAACCACGAGATGTGGGGACTCACTTTATGATCTATGTCGAGTGTATATCTTCATTATATTCTCGTACATACTCAATCGAAGTTCCCAAGGACTCACTTTATGATCTATGTCGAGTGTATATCTTCACCATACGCACACGAATGCATAACCGTTTTAGGTGATCTTGGAGAGGTGGATCCAATCCCGGCCGTAGGAAATTTATTTCCTCTTAGCCCATACTCATCATTTGTCAATCTGTGCGACGGTTTTGATTGAAACCCGGCCAATCTATTCGAATTCTTTAAAGGTATTTGTGGAATGTCTACACGTTTCCTTATTTCATGGGATTGGAATTGTCAGTCGTGGTCAAGATTCAGCATTGTTTTCCCTCCAACTGGGCGTCTTGGGTGGTCGAGAACAAGTAGAAATGTGAGGGGAATTCAGATCCTGTAAATTAAATGTATCATATTTCAAGTTGACGCTGAACGCTAGAGAGAGTCGTCCATATCGATGATGTGAGGTCAGGGTAGAGCTGGTTGAGGGTAAAGTCATTCTTGGGTCATGGAACTGGAGATACTCAGTTAAGGAACTCAGCTGTGGGTCTACCGAATCTGAAGAGGTGGCCGTTCACGTCCTTGATGTTGAACTCCCTCATCCCCCAGGGGTAGTCTTCAGGCTCCGAGACAATGAGTGCTCCCCGCTTTTCGAAGAACTCGAACAACCTGTCTGGCTCCTCCTCGATGGAGAGGTAAAGCCAACCTGAGTTATGGATGGGAGTGTTGTCGGCGAGAGAGAGCTGGATGTGGACATGGAAATCCGAGTGCTCGTTGTCGGAGTGCTCGCTGTCCGAATTTCCACTCTCGGTGTGGTCGGAGTGGGTGTGCCCCGTTCCCAATGACACCGATGCGTGATCAGCGTTCTCTGGGGTGGCGTCCTCGGGCCAGAGCCAGTCGATGGTGAATCCGATCTTCTGGTAGTAGTCGAGGCTCTTCTTCATGTTGTTGACTTGGAGAACGGGTGTCATCTCGATAATCCGAATTTCCATGGACGTGCATCGAGCAGGGGGTATTAAATGCTTGGTACTCGCCCACATGTTTGGAAGAGGGGTGCTTACATGGGTTCTCGGGAGGGGTACAATCGGTACGGGTAGGGCTCAGTACCCCAGATCGAGGTTGACTTGGTTGATCGGTTCCTTGCCCTGCTGTATTCTCCGGAGGTTGGTGATGATGTCTTCGAGGAACACGGTCTCCCTATCGACGATTTTGAAAGCTGAGTGGGGGCTCATGACAATGTTATCCAGCTCCTTGAACGGGAAATTCTGCTCCACGTTTCTCTGCTCTCCTCTGGGGTAATTGTACCAGACGTCGACACCAGCGGAGTGTATCCTGTGCTCTTTCAGGGCGTTGAACAGTGCCTCCTCATTGACGACCTCACCCCGTGCGATATTCACGAGGACTGCATTCCTCCTCATCAGGGCGAACTGCTCGTGGGACATGAGATCCCTTGTTTCCTCTGTGAGCGGTGCTGCGACTACCACGAAGTCTGCGTCGGGGAGCACTGTGTTGAGGTCCTGCATACCACCTATGAACTCTGCCGTGCCGTCGGGTTCTGCGGGGGTGCGTTTGACTGCCACTATGCGGTTTGAGAACCCGTGTTTCATCATCGCTGCGACCTTCTTTCCGATGGCTCCATATCCAACGATGGCGGTGGTCCTCCCGGTGACCCAGACGGAGTCGATGTCCTCGTACCTCGATGACCAGTCGTCCCTTCTCATGTCACCGTCCCTCCGAGACAGCAGCTTGCTCGCGGACAGGAGTAGTGCCATTGCGTGCTCTGCGATGGCCAAGGAGTTTGCGTGTGAGTTTGAGACGGTGATGTCCCTTCCTGCGAGATGTTCCTTTCCGAGGTTGTTGAATCCCGTCCACGGGATCTGGATGTGCCTGAGCTTTTTGGCTCGCTCGATCAGTTCCTCGAAGAGGGAGTACCCCACGAGGATGTCTGCGTCCTCAATCTCTCTCAGGAGTGGTTCTTTGCCGATCTCCTCGATGAAGACGAGCTCCATGTCGGGGAGTGCCTCCCTGAGTGTCCTCTTGTAGTTCTCTGAGATCAGTCTCTGGTACTGGAATACCGCTTTCACAGTGTTGGTTGGATCGGAGGGATATAACAGTTATTCTGTTCCTAGAACTTGATGTCCTTGGAACACACTTATGCCGAGAACCCGAATGACCTCAGCATGATACTCTGGGTGTCCTTCTCGTCCACCATCGTTCCGTGGTCAGCGTCGAAGGTGTCCCCGAGCTCGTCGAGGAAGGTGTCTGCGAATCTGTCGAGGGCGAATCTGAGGTAATTGGATCTTCTTCCAGCGACGACGAGGAATGCGAGGTCGTCCCTGAAGGTGAGGATCAGATCCTTCTCGTGGAAGCGGATGCTCTCGATGTCGGATCGGACGGCGAATGCTTCCTCGAAAATTGCCTTTATGGCGGTGATAGCACCTGAGGCGAGGTTCAGATCGTTCTTGTCCACGTCGGAGACGAAGCTGTGTGTAAAGACAGGGAGACCTGTCTGGTGGATGATAAGCACGGACTCGATCCTCTGCGGAAGGAGCAGTGCGATCTCCTTTCCTGACAGGTATGTGACTGCGAAGACGAGGATCCCGAGTGAGACGAATAGGTAGCCGACGATCTCTGATGCCCAGCTTCCGAGTACCGGGTAGCCGAGCTCCACAAGGACGACGCCGAGTATCCCGAATATTGGTCCTACGAGGAACATGAGTAGACCTCCGACCCTCATGCGCGAGATCTGGGTGGCCTGTTGATCAGAGGTGGAGTAGATTCGGGCGGTGCTCAGTTCTTGGTTCAGCCAGTATGCGGTCATGAGCACTGGGGGGAAGAGGGCGAGGGATGCGATAGGCGACCACCTCATGGTGTACAGATCCTCCGATTCGAGGTAGATAATGGTCGAGGTGATGGAGTACACCCCTGTGACATTGGCAGCGATTGCGAGGAATCCCGAGACGGCGACGGTGCTGACGGCCACGGCAGTCTTGGTGGGGGAGGTTTCTCCCTCGAAGTTATCGACGAAGATCAGGAAGAGAGCAGGGGCGAACGAGGATGCGAAAGCGTTGAGAGTCGACAGAGGATCTATAGGCACATCGGTGTAGATGGGGAGAATGAGGGTGACATTTGTCAGCCCCCAGAAGAGGAAGAGCAGGGTGACGATGAGGACGAGTCTCACCCTTGACCTCTGGTAGACTGCGAGAGTAGCGATGATCACGAGGAGGCTCATGATCACGTTCATGACGTGAGAGAACTGGAAAGCCAGACTGAGTAGGCCCATGTGGGTAAGCGTTTTTACGATTATTTAAAGATTAATAGAGGTGAGATTAGCCCTCGATGATTTTTACATTCCCGTCCTTGTCGATCTCTGCGGCACCGTACCTCAGGGCCCAGCAGGACATGACTACGCCGACGGGGAGCGATGCGGGGTGCCTGCTCGCCAGCTCGATGTTGACGTCCATGACGGTTTTGGACCCGGTGACTCCCATCGCACCGATCGGGAGTTCATTGGCAGCGTCCATTACCGCCAGCTCCAGCTTGGCAACCCTGGGATCGGGGTGTCTCTCGCCGATGGGTTTGAATATCGCCTTCTTGGCCAGTGTCATGCAGATGTCCTCGCCTCCACCGATTCCGATTCCGACCCTGTAAGGGGGACATCCTTGGGGACCTGCTTTGATGATCGTGTCGATGACGAACTGGAGCGCACCCTCCAGACCCACACCGGGTTTGAGCATCCCGAGTGCAGCCACGTTGGAGCTACCACCACCCTTCGTGGTGGCGAGGATCTTGAGCTTGTCACCGGGTACCATGTCGATGTAGAAGTACGGGATGTGACCCCTGACATCGACATTGTCCTTGGGATTGCCCTCGAAGAAGTCTACGGTGTTGGGCCGTAGCGGTATCTCCTTGGTCGCCCTCCGTGTGGCTGCGACGAGGATGTCCTTGAGCTTGGACTTGATCGGGAAGTCGTCACCTATCTCCAGCTTGAAGGATATGATACCCGTGTCTTGACACATAGGCTTGCTCTGCTCCTTGGCGATTCCAATATCGGTGATGATGTTCCCCAGCTGCAGCATGGCACTCTCTCCTGTCGCGGTCTCCCTGATCTGCTGCAGGGAGTTCACGACATTTGTGGGAAGCCGTGTCGCAGATATTCTCAGCAGTTCTACTGCGGTGTCCTCAATAGTCTGTTCTAGTGTCATTGCTATCACTCCATTGCTCCTGCGATAATCGAGTAGGCCTTATCGCGAGTGGCCTCTGCTTTCTTCTGGTTTTCAGTGAAGAAGTTGTTGCCGTGGGCATCAATTCCGATCATCAGGGGGCCGAACTCCTCGACTTCCAACACCCACAGGCACTCGGGCATCCCGAGGAGCTCCAGCCAGTGGACCTCAACGACCTCCTTGACACGGTCTGCGGCAAGAAGGGCAGCACCTCCTGTGAACATCCCGTAGACGGCACCGAACTTCTCGCAGGCCGCGGTCGTCCTCGGTCCCATTCCGCCCTTACCTATGATCAACCTTGAGCCGAATTCCTCGATGAACTTGTCTTGGAAGATCTCCATCCTGGCAGAGGTCGTTGGTCCCCCCGCGACCATTCTCCACTTACCGTTCTCGTCCTTCTGCATGATGGGACCGCAGTGGTAGATGCCGAGTTTGGAGAAGTCCACAGGTAGTGGTTCTCCTTTCTCCTTGAGCTCGAGGGCGTGCTTGTGCGCATCGTCGCGAGCCGTGACAATCCTGCCAGTGACGTAGATGTTGTCACCAACCTTGAGTTTACGTACGTCCTCTTCGGAAAGAGGGAGTGTAAGTTTGTATATTGCCATCGAGAGCATGTACTATCTTTACTATACAAATATTCGCAAGACATACGGTAATTTTGGATATTTACCGAGTAAATTGTGGAATATCGTGCAGGGTGACATGCAATTATTCCCGGCTTCGTATTAGCGGGGTTCAACGTTTTAGGTAACTATTGTGAGATTCTGAAAATTGAAGACATTGTTCATTTAGTTACTAGAAAACCAAATATAACCCCCTATTGAAATAAGAAAAGATGAGTCTTGTCAATAAGCTCGTGGATGTATTCTCCGTGGAGCCACACGTTTTGAAATCTACCTCGGGTCTATCGCAGAGAGAGATAAACATTCTCCGACAGCTTGAACTCATCGAACTGCACAAACACCGGACCAAGACAAGGAAGACCCCAGCTCACCCTAACTGCCTTGTGCTGACCCTGTTAGGTAAGCGGTTTGTTGATCTAGTCGAGAACAACAGTATATCCACCAAGCAGGTCGTGAAGAAGGTCGGGAGAACACTGGAAGAGACCACCAGCAAATTTCAGGAGATTATCAGTATGCTACAGGGTATTGGTCAGTCACTCGACGGGATTGAGAACCTCTTGCAGATGATCACAGAGATGAGAGAGGAGCCACTGAGTGGTCTGGAGGATAACCAGATCATCCTCCTATTGGGCACCGCAGAACTCGTCGCCTCTGCGGATATGAGAGACGGACCGTATACAGCGATCGAGATGTACTTCAAGGTGCTAGAGAGTATTGGCATGGGCAGTGATGAGATTCAGGAATACCTGAAGAAGCTCTACGAGAGTGGTAAACTGGAGTTCCCGAATGGTATCACGACCAAGGCCGTACCACGGAACACAAGGTTTGTCGAGGTTGAAAATGGGGAGAAGTATGTCTGGGGCAGGCTAATTGTTTCTTGAATCGGAGTCATCAGGGAAGAATGAATATGTCCTTAAACACGTGTGTGCAGAGGTAATTGTGGCCAATCTTAAGTACTGCCCGATCTGTGGAAATACCAATAGCTCGAACGCGTTGAAGTGCAGGATCTGCGATGCGGATCTCACACAGGGCGAGAGAGTCGGCAACCAGACTCCTGCTAGTCAAGGAGTTGCACAAGGAACTCAGGGTAGCATTCCCCAGTCACAGTACAATAGAGTACCCCTAGGGGAGAAGCACACCTTAGCCCAAGAGGGTCAGATTGGTGATACACCCCCAAAAGATGACCAGAACCCTGACTACCTTCCACCGGATTTCCGTGACATGATGAGAAGGAAGCTTAATCAGAAACCACTGAAAAGGCAATCGGGTGAGGCTGCCCATCAACCATGGATGCCTCCAAGTCAGCAGATACCTCCTAATCAGCAGTACCAACCAAATCAGCAGATACCTCCTAATCAGCAGTACCAACCAAATCAGCAGATATCTCCTAATCAGCAGTACCAACCGAACCAGCAGGGATATGTAGATCCAAGATACGCACAACAAGGTTATGTTGATCCCAACTATCCACATCGGGGATACATAGATCCTAGAACTGGGATGATGTATCATCCCCAAGGGATCGCCCCCATTGCAATCAGAGCACCTGTCCCTAGGAGATCCTCGAATGTGTTCACTATGGTGAAGAACTTCTTCATCTCACCTTCAGAATCGAAGGGTGATTTTGAGGATCCCACTGCACCTAGTGCTAAGCTTCTCATCTACATCTCTGCTCTTTTTGCATTCATCGAGGCTTACTTCATGAACCAGAGTACGACGTACATTACACCTGACAATATCTCTCCCTCCCCGGTTGTCGATGGGATTTTCACCGCTTTGTCAGTTACGCTCTCGGTGTACATCGGTTCGTTCTTCCTCGCTGCCCTGATACGCAACCATATGCCGATTAATTCTCCTATGAGACTGAGAGTGAGGGCGATGACCATCAAGCTCAATGCTATCAGGTCACTGATCTTCATCCCAGTGGCTATTGCCAAGACAGTGATGTACTTGCTCGGGGAGTCGAGAACAATCCGGTACCTCACGGTTGATCCAGCGGAGTTATTCTCTTCAACAGAAACTATTGAGATCGTCTCCAACTTCTCAAATCAGTACTTCTTCGTTGTCGGAATAGTCCTTATAGTCTGTTATATTATATCATCTTTCTACCTCTACATAGCCCTCAAGAGGGTTTTTGAAGTAAGGGGAATTCGTCCGATGGTATTGGCAGTCCTGACCATGGCATATGGACTGATAAGTGCAGTTTTCGCGGTGCTACCCGCCACATAGAAAGGTATATCAAAGTTGTTGAGTATGTAACTTGTGGAATTCCTCAGGAACCTGATCCGATTAGGGAGGTATGAGGAAATCGTGAAATTGTCCGAGGAATTCGTCAACGCGTATCCCGACAGTCCTCAGGCTATTGTTTACATCTCCTACGAGATCTACTGCTTGTACAGATTGGGGAGGTATAACGAAGCTCTTGATCTTGCCAAACTCCACTTAACAGATGAGGTGAGCCGACCGCAGGGATTCATCCTTGACAACCTTGGTCTAGTCTATTGGAAAAAGGGGGATATGAAGAGAGCAGAGTCGTACCTTGAGGCCGCTTTGAAGATTTTTGTTAAGCTTGGGGATCAGTTCGGCGTGTCAGTGGTCTACAACGATCTCGGTCTGGTAAAGATAGAGACGGGATTTCTCTCAGATGCCAAGGGTATTCTTGAGAAAAGTCTGGAGATAAGTAGAGAGTTTCGGTTTGAAGATCAGGCGGCATATGCTCTTGCCAATCTTGCCAAGATCTATCGTATGCAGGGTAGGCTTACCGAAGCTGAGGAATATATTACTACAGCCAAGGAGACATTCGAACGTTATAATGACTCCGTTAGCCTTGGAGTGGTGCATAGAACAATTGGTCAGATT
>WAMJ01000054.1 GCA_015522385.1 Candidatus Heimdallarchaeota archaeon | reverse complement strand
GAAATGCTGACATCTGTTGCAAAGGTGAAGTTATATGCCAGATTAATGGTAATGTCGACGTTGGAAGAGTCGCTCTGAAGACTTGAAGTTATGTCCATCGTCTCGACAATCCCGAGATCTCTGGGTGTAAGCTTGAAGTCAATCGGGGTCTTGAGCCTAGTCCGTCCAGAACCCTCTTGGAAATCCACGATCTCAAGTACAAAACCCTCTTGGAAGCCAGAATTGATGATCTGTCCGATTGTTATATATAACGACTCATCATAGGTCTCTCCCTCCTGACCATAGGAATATACGAAGAAAGTCTCAAGTTCAGAAGACGGACTGTAAAGAGAGATACTAAATTGAGATGACGCTGAAAGAGTACCGGTGACCCTGATTTCCTTGGCATAAAGTTCACCGCCCCTGAAGATGTCTGAGACAGTCACGTCTGCAGTCATCCCATCGGTTGTGCTTAGGTCTATCGTCAAATCAACTGTTGTGGTGAAGTACAACTGAGAACCAGTGGACAACAGACTCATGCTAGAAACTGCAGTGAGAACTATGGTCGCTACCCCAGAGTATGCCATTGCAGAGGACAGTCTTAAGCTCCCATACATCTCCGTACCTGCCTTGCTTGCCTCGTAGGTCTTTGTGTCAACGAGTGTTGTGATGAGTACACCCTCTGCTGTATAGACATCTGCAAAGAGGAAGAAATAGCCCTGACTCTTGGATGTGAATTTGAATGTGAGAATATCCAGTCCAGCTAAAGACTCTACCTTTACATCTCTGAATTCTCCCGGAGGTTCCTCGAAGCCCGAGGTACTGAATGTCGAGATGATATATAACTCTATCTCTCCGTCAACCCCACCTACAATCTGGATAGAGACATCCACCGAGTCGTACATATTGAGTTCACGAACTACCTTTACTGTCCCAGACATGGGTGTATCAGCAAATGAGGTAGACAGAACCTGTTGTGTACCTGCAATAAGGGTCTGGATCCAGAACATGGTGTTTTTTGGATCAAGCACATCTGCAAAGAACTCAATCGATAGCAGGTTGTACCTACCATCACCATCCGTGTCAACTGGAGTAAAACTGAAATCTCGCATCCCAAACCCTGATGATCCAGCCTCCCAAGTAGTCATGTTGGTCTCACCTAGATCGAACAATTTGAAACTCTTGTAACTGGTCTCTACCCTAAGTATGCTCGTAACCGAGGAGCCATTTAGGGAACCAAATGGAACTTCATCCTTGTCAGTCACCTGCCTCATCCCCCCGTACGGGTCGAATGAGATAATTTCATAGGAGCGTATGGGAGAACTTAGTGTGAAGTTATAGACTAATCCATCAGCGATGGAGTCTGCATCCACATCCATGACATTTGTATCAAGGCTCAGGAGATCAACCCCAGGTGCGTTGAAATCAAGTGAGGAGTATGTTCCGTCCAAGACCACGTCGAGGGTGAATTGACTAAATGTACCACAATAGAGTGAGAAGTCGAGTGAAACCGACCATGTCTGCTCAGTAGTCTTGTTCCAGATATCTGCGCCGTCGAAGTCGAGAATAATGCTTGACATGGAGGACACCCCCACCGCAGATGCAAGGGGCTGATCTGCATATAGTGAACCACGTGCTATTACATTACATGTCCCAGCAGTGTATGAAATAATTATCCTCAATGCCTCGTAGCTGTTACTGACCGTGTAGTTTAGAGGGAGGACATTGATCTCATTTACAGTGAAATCACTGCTTTGGTAAAGTACGCCCTTCCGAAGTACGTCACGGGAGATCTCGGGGAGACCCTTTGCGTCTGCATCCATATCCTTGAGGAACTGCGGAGCATCATCAGGTATAGAGTCACGACCCTCCATGACTACGGAGCTAGCCTTAGAATTGTCCACTTTGGGGACAGGGTGTTCGTTTCCCGAGCGATCCGTGGTAGTAGCCACGTACTCCGTCCGGGGTTCAGGAGAGATGGATGGAAGTAGAGGGTCATCCGTCGGATACCCTGTTCCAACCACTGCCCCTGTCGACTGCGAGGGCTGTGACACAAGAGCAGAGCTCTGTAGTCCCGACCCTAGCAGGAGTAGTGTGATAAGAAACAATGTGTAGTTCTTCACTATATCCATTACTTAACTATGTTTAATAAATGTTGCGTGCATAATTTATTTTGAGGTTTAATTTAATCGAAATAAATGAATATTATTAACAATGTGTAATTATCAATGACAAAGAGAGATCAAGAGAAGTGACTTCATTGACCACATTGCAGAGACTCTCGGCCATCAACATCCAACGAGGAAGGAGAATGAAAAGATTACCAAGTAGTTTATGAAGCTCTCCTGTCTAGTAAACATGTGGAATTAATCAAGATGTTCAAGACCGAGAACTTCTTCCAGTACCTCTTCATCAAATTTCCAGATATCGAGAACGCGGTCAGGAGAAGCTTCAATCTTGATGAAGGTTGGAGCGTGAAGAACGCTGACGAGATCAACGCTATCCTTAACAGATGGCCTCGGAAAACCACCATTGAGGTAGACTCCGGTTTAATGGATAGACAGCAGAATATTCTCCCCATTGAGCTCGAAACCACACCGAAGGCATACACTCTAGTCCAAGTGCCCCATTATTGCTACAGAGCTAGATATAATTCGTACAGGTTGAACCAAGTGGAGAGGGTTCCTTATATCCGAACCCTCATGATCTCCATCGGGATTGACAGAGAAAAGACCGAGTTACTGAATGGACCTAGTTGTGATGTCAGAGCCATCTACCCGACAGATCCGAAATACACCATCGAGCTAGAAGAGGATGAGAATCCAGTTTTCTACTCACTTCAGACCCTCCTGAAGAATTGGGACGAGGAGTACTATCACCGGGTCATGAACTCGGTATCAATCCCGTTGTTAGGAAAAGTATTTATCACCTGTTGGATACTTATACTTGGAGATCAACAGAGGATGGCAGAGATCGAAGCAAGTATCAAGAAGATCATCGACGAGAAATTCGGATCTGAAGAGGAGTTCATCGATGAGACCCTTGCCGAGGAAGGAGTAGAGGTCATCAAGCTATTCAAGCCAGAGCAAATTCGGGGACTAACTACGAGGCAACTGAGGGCATTGACCAATGAACAAATCAAAGCATTGACCGATGAACAGATCGAGGCATTGACAGATAAACAACTCAAGGCATTAACCGAGGAACAGATAAGGACTCTGGACGAGAAACATATTAATATGATAACCATTGATCAGTTGAGCAAGGTTGATCCGGAGAAATTGAGAGAGGCACTCGACCGTGCAGAGAGGAAAGAGTAGCTACCATTCAGTCAAGAAACAAGCATAGAGAACCTCTTTAACTCACTGCTCGGAGTTGGAAAAAGTATTTATCATCGGCAGAACACCTATGCTTGGAGATCAACAGAGGATGGCAGAGATCGAAGACAATGAAGAATTCATCGATGAAGAGGAAGTAGCAGTCATCAAGCTATTCAAGCCGGAGCAACTGCGGGGACTGACCATAAAGCAACTGAGGGCTTTAAGCGATGAGCAGATAAGATCATTAAGTGATGAGCAGATAGGATATCTGAGTGATGAGCAGATAGGATATCTGAGTGATGAGCAGATAGGATATCTGAGCGATGAGCAGATAGGATATCTGAGTGATGAGCAGATAGGATATCTGAGCGATGAGCAGATTAAATTATTGGGCAACGAACAGATAAGATCATTGAGTGTTGAGCAATTAAGTAAAATTGATCTGGAGATCCTGAGAAAAGCACTTAGCGAGAACCAAGTCAGGACATTGAGCATCGAGCAGTTGAGCAAGTTTAACCCAGAAATTCTGAGAAAGGCACTTGACCTTGCAGAGAAGAAGAGGTAAACTAACCTTCCGATTCAGAAACATGTAAACTAAATATATCGTCTTATGAACACAGAAACTATTAATAAATCGCATATTGACAGGATGATACGTGGCGAAATCTCAAAGGACATACAAATGCGAGATCTGTGCAGCTGAAGGGGAGGACGTAATGTTTAATCGACCGTCACGACTCTTGAGACACCTAGAATCCAGTATCCACAGGCCGAAAAAGAAATCGCCAAGTATCAGCGATGTATTCCCGGAGGTCAGAAAATACTGGCATTCCTCAAACCGATTGGGGCCGGAGTACATGAGCCCGTTCTCGACCAAAAAATTCACCTTCAAGTGCGACAAAGGTCATGTGTACGACAGACCCGCAAGCACATTTATGCAGACGGTCGAGAGAAAGGGACACCCAGGATGTAGCGTCTGCGTGAACAAGATTGTGATCCCGGAGAGGTCAGTGGCGTCCACCCACCCCGAGATCGTCGCGATTTGGGACAGCTCCAATACCATTCAGCCAACACAGGTGAGCTCATCGTCCGACAGGATCATCAAATTCCGCTTCCCCTGTGGCCATACCACCAAGACCTCCGTCCACAACAGGGTACACTTCGGCCTCGACAGATGTCCAATATGTGTTTCAAAGCACGACCTACCATCGTACTACGGGAAACGGAAATCTATGATCATCGAGAATCTCATCGAGTACATGACTAAGAACAGGTCTATCCCAGTAGTGAGTGACTGGAAGATCAGACCATATTACCAAGCGACAAGACTCCACCACCCCAAGTGGGAAGGGATTTCATCGTGGTGGGATATGCTAGATCACTGTGTCAAGACTATACTCGAACGGGATAAAAGACTCGGAGAAGAGTTACTGGATAAACTGGAGAAGAGGAGGGAAAGATACGAAATTAAGAAGTAGTCAGATGCAATATTCAAACACATATTCCAGTACTTTAGAAGAATAGATCAACTGAAAATATCCCAGTTGTTGAATGTATTTTAATATATCTTGGGAAAATTTTATTCGAGCAGAATACAGACATACACCCCCTAAACCGATGTGATCAGTTAGAAAAAGAAGAACTCAGAGGAGGGAAGAACCAGTAGCGAAATATCACCTGTTGATAGTTGATCGGACAAATGGTACATACCACTTAGATTATGTTCGATATTATATTAAACTGATTTTTCCACATATCAACTGTAATTATACCCCTGTTGTATTTTGAATGAAGTCAGTGTTACATTGTAATCAGGTTGCCCACCTACCGCTCCATTGTAGTACGCATTACTATCAGTCCATGGACCGAGAACCGGGGTATAAGCATATACACGTACCGTCACCTCTACATAGATATCACTTGAAGAAGCGAGCGTTGAAGATGTAGTTGTTACAGAAAAAGAACCGTCATAACTTGAGGTGAATGTTCTTGATCCGGTGCCCAATATTTGACTCGCACTCCTAAGAGTTGCAGAAACCCTCATATATGCATAGTATCCCCTGATATCCCCTATTGCATCAAAGTAAACTATTGCTCGATACTCCTTACCACTAAGACCAGAGTACTTTCCACCCGATTGGTATTTAGATGTGTCCCAATCAGCATTTACATAGGCATAGCTATAGGTTGACCATGCGCCCTCGACTTTTGCTCTCAAATCTAATGTAGTCGTACCATAAACCAGCCTCCAATTAGCCTCGCCAGTGCCATGTACAGAAGGAGAAAATCCATCGAAATATTCCGACCTGAATGAAGCAGTCTTTTTTGTTGACCAGTAGGTCGTCCCACTAACCATTGAGTTAGGTAGCAAGGTTATAACGATAATCATCAAAATAACCAGTGTTGATAGTTTGTTAGCAAAATACCTCTTTGCCATTGATTAGATTTTTTTTTGATTAAATAAACTTAACGTTTTTTAGTATGTATGTTTCGAAAAAAAAATATCAGATGATTACCGTTGATCAAATTGAATTCTCCTATGGGAAAAAAAAGATATATGAGGAGTTTAGCCTCAATCTTCAAGGTAGAGTCATAGGCCTAATAGGACAGAATGGTGCAGGAAAAACAACTTTGGTTCATCTAATGCTGGGGATACTCTATACTAAATCAGGTCAAATTAAGATTGATAATTTAGATATACGCTCACAGCGAAATGCAGCACTTAAACTTGTGGGAGCAATGTTTGAGAATTCAGAATTCCCTCGATGGCTAAGTCTGTTCAGGTACCTCTCTTTTGTGGCCCAAGTAAGAGGACTCGATGTACCAACTGCGGAGAGAGAAGCAGAAAGACTCCTGAAGAGATTTGATTTGGAGGATTACAAAGACAAGAATTTTCAAAAATTGTCAGCAGGAATGAAACAGAAGTTTGGGATAGCGCAGGCAATAATAGGGTATCCAAAGTACATCTTTCTAGATGAACCAACGGCAAACCTAGACGTCAAGGCTCGATTAGAGATCCTTGAGTACCTCCAAGAGATCGCTTGGGAGAAGGACATTACAGTAATTATTCTCAGTCACATACTACATGATCTAGAGAGAATATGTGACAGAGTGATTTTCATCAATAAAGGGCGACTTGTCATGGATTCATTAATGTCTGACCTCATTGAATCTGATTACAGGAGGGAATATAGTATCCGCTTTAGGTCAAAGGAGGAAATTAAAGAAGTAGAATATAGACTGAGGAAATTAGGGGTGAAAATCTCAGGGAGGAAAGGAATTACCCTTGAGTTCAAAGCCTATAAGGATGAAATGGATCGAGTTACATCCGAATTAGGTAATTTATCGATATCCCCCACACGAAGCTTGTTGGAGCAGATTTTCGTTGATAAGATAGGAGGGATGGGGGATTAACCCTTTAGGTCGGTTCTGCCTTAGTTTTCTACTCATCATGATCACATGGACCATGATCGTCGGGTTAAGAACTGAGGTCTATACAGAGAAGACCATTGAAGGTAGCGACTGGATGTACAACAAGAGCATTTCCTTATACTCACATTCAGAAATCAATGCTGAGATCTACCTAAATACCAGTTATAATGTTTTGATACTCGATTTCTCAGAGAGTGGAACAAATATTCTGTACAATCAGACTATTATGTGGCAGGGGGAGGGAAGGGAACCCACGAATTTATTCATGAGAGTTGAGAGAGCATCTATACTTCAGTTTAGGGTAGAGATATCAGAACCAGAAACAGTGAGTTCAGTTTGGGCATATGTCTCAATAGAGATCAGACTACCATTACAGACAATATTAGATCAGCTCAAGTCACAGATAGCCCTTTCAATAGCGGGAGTCATAGTTGCGATTATCTGGGATAGATTCGGAGGAAAACTAACTGAAGATTACATGATTTTTAGCCAAATACCACAAATGGACATTGCGGAAGTCACTTCTATTGGCTTTCTTACTATTATGGGATACAAATTTACCCCAATCGCAACCCCTCAAATCAACCTGAGTATCCTTGTCATCGAGAATCTAAGAAGCACAATATTATTTCCCATTGTTCTCTGGAGTGTTGTTGCATTTATGTCAATGTCTTATCTTACACTCAGACTGAGTGAAATCCAATATCTCTGGACTATTCCCAATGGTCGGGAGAAGATACTCTCTAGAAGGATCCCTGTGCTTTTCCTTAGACTTGCACTCATTGCATTCGGAACAGTTGTGCCCTATACATATCTCAATTACATTGTCTTCGGAGAGTTCAAATTCTCTACTAGTCTAATCATCGTGAGTATCCAATTTTCGCTAGTCCTTATCGTGAATTCACTCCTCATAGCCCTCTTGTACTTCATGATCAAGAAGATTATTGTTACGTGGACAATTGCAATATCCATATTGTCGATTTTATACATGTTGAAGATCCCATTCCAGACACTTTATTCTGTTAACACCGGACTTACACTATGGTTTCAGCCCATTTTCATCATTGCTCTTACAGTTTTAGTAATTCGGATGTACCTCGTACAGGAGGCGACAAGATGAGATTTTCTAAGATCACTATATTCTACATTATACTCTTTTTGGTAATGTCTATCTATTCGCTTCTAAGTTTGCAGACCCCAATTTTAAATACCTCTGTCACAAAGGACGACGAGAAGGCACCACTCATACAGGTAATGACAGGAGAAACCATCACAATACAAGTCTCAGGTAATGATGTAATTCTAGCCATTACGACAGGACGGAGATATAATGGAAGCTTCCAAAGTATATACAATCTGAAGAGTGGCGATGTTATTGAAATGTACTTTTCGGAATTTGACATAGTAACATTCCAGCTTATGTCCCAAGAACCAGCAATTTTGACAGTTAGATCAAAGGGACTATCAACAGAGACAACAAGCAGTCTAACGCTAATAAGTATATTCGTAATTATTTCGCTAAGTATTGAAATTTTGGTCAGAAAGCAACAATTATCATTTCCCATTATATCAAATGAGATTGAAAGCATATCATTGACAAGTCTAACGATTATCTTAATCATCCTATGGCAAATTATGAGGTTACAAGGAGGACAGTTCTTGGACTTCACATCTATCGAATTACAGCAGAGGGCTATGTTCCACGGGATGGTAACATCAATGTTCCCCATAGTCTTCTTCCTGCTGATCCTTCTTCCAGTAAGGAGAGCAATCTTCCAACGTGAGAGGATGATGTACAAGACCTATCCTATCAATCCCCTCAAAAGCTACATCGCAAGAGGGCTCGTCTACCTATTCCTCTTCCTGCCCTTAGGAGGAATAACCTTCACCCACCTTATGTTCGCAAGAGGATCCACACTAGTAAATATGGACAATTTCCTAATCAGATACATCATACCCACCATTATCGCAATAGTATCTGTATTCTACTACCTATTACTCTCAATATTCTTCGAGGACCTCAGCAATCTTAAGTGGGTGACGATTGTTGTGACTCCCGTAATATACATTCTGGGATATTACGGAGTTCTCCAATTCTATCCATTCTATATTATCAATGCAAATCTAGGACCCGAAATCAACTTCCAGACATTCTCGAGTACAAGTGAGATCTTCGCTGTATCTGTGTCTTCTGCTCTTATTCTAATTAGTGTTAATATCGCTCTCAGAAAGTCCAGAAGATATATGGAGAAATGAGTAACACTCGTGTTAGTTATTACCTCAGTCAGATAGTCATAGTCTCTACCATACAAAGGAATAGCATTAAGACATTCTGACTTCACAAAAGCAATCAACGACCACTATTACACAAGAAATAATGTCTGTGAGACATTCTTCAAATTACTCACAAACCACTACAGGTAGTTCTTGAAAGATTGGGGAGAAAGAACTTACAGAAAATGAATGTCAAGAAGTCATTTCAATAGAACCCTTTACGCGAGGTTTCAAATTATCTCCTCGCACAATGTCATCTTTCAGACGAAATGGCGAGGACGGGATTTGAACCCGCGCGTGCAGAGCACACCCGCTCCCTGGACCGGCGCAGAGCCGATAATTTTCCAGGCGAGCACCTTGGGCCAGGCTTGGTTACCTCGCCGGACTGTGACACAGTACTCGGTTAGTGGCTGTGTTAGCCACTGAATCTCCTTGCTCTTTTCTGCTTTAAGAATTTGCTGATAACACTCGCTCGAATTGTTCTGAGTATGGCAGGGTGCGACCCTTTGTCTTTGGTCCGGCATTGGGTATTGTGTATGCTAGTACCCAAGGTGCTCGCCTTCCACCCCTTCATCATTCCGTGGTCATGATTACCCTGTGTATAACCCCGGTTATTTTCACGCGACTATTCATTGCTCGGTCTGGAGTTTACAACACAATCGAGGAGATATCTTCGATTTTCGCACCAAATAGAATCAGGAATTACCAGACAGCAGGAATTCTATTCCGATTTCATAGGGGATTGAATTGAGTTTCGCATTATTGCATATTATTGCAATAACTCTTTTATATTCTGAAAAAATATGCAATTCACCAGATGGTACTTGAAAGGTTGTTCGGGTTCTAATTATGATTTACTCAAAGCTTCTGAATCCGAACATTCGAGTACCTTTTGGTGAGGTTAAACATATGAAACGACAAAAAATGTTAGCCGTCCTGCTGAGTCTCTCGATGCTCGCGGTGTTTGCACTTCAACCAACCGCGGCTGAGGAGGGTGTCAGGATAAATGACGGATGGCTAGAGAAGAACGACGACGTCAGAGCAAATGGGTGGCTCTGTGATCTCTTCGGGATTGGATGTCCTCCTCCCCCACCACCTGATCCAGTAGGTCAGGAGATCCCATGGGGAATTACAAGGATCAATGCAGACTCAGCTCAGACATCAGTGGATGAGTCAGGAGTGATCGTGGCGATTGTTGACACAGGGATGGATCTCGATCACGAGGATCTTGGAGGTCTCTTCGTCTGGGGTTACTCCTACTATGCACAGGGTGCTTCTGGAGGATTCTTCACCCCTGCCCCCATCACAGAGGCAGAGTGCACTGCAGCAAATCCAGATCCCTGCAACGATGACAACGGTCACGGCACACACGTTGCGGGTACAATTGCAGCTCAGGACAATACTGTTGGTGTCCTTGGGGTTGCGCCCCAGGTAGGACTCTACATCATCAAGGGTCTGGACTCTGACGGATCGGGTTCCTATTCAGCAATTGCTGGAGGAATCAGGAAGGCAGTAGATGGTCCTGACGGAGTGCCTGGAACTGCAGACGATGCCGACGTGATCTCTATGTCCCTTGGTGGAAGTTCAGGTACACAGGAATTGGAAGATGCTGTTAACTACGCCTTGAACAACGATGTTGTTGTTGTGGCTGCTACGGGTAATGACGGGGCAAGCTCTCCTTCCTACCCTGCTGCCTACCCTGGAGTCATCAAGGTGGGTGCAGTCGACAACACCGATGCAATTGCCTCGTTCTCGAATAGAGGAGAGACCATCCTTGCACCCGGAGTCGACATCCTGTCTACTTACAACACAGGAGGATACGACACGCTATCTGGTACATCGATGGCAACTCCCCATGTAGCTGGCGTTGCAGCCCTTGCTTGGGCAGCCCATCCGACATACACAAATACCCAGATCCGAGACTTGGTAGAGGGTAGTGCAGACTCAGCGGGTATAGTTGATGCCTCTGCGGTAGTTTAATCTTATCCATAATACATTGATATCTCGGTTTACTACATCTTAACCAGACTTCACATAAATTACATTTTTATGCAAATATCTTATAAAGATCAGATATTATATGCAATCATGTACAGAGGAAAGTTGGCCTCAGTGACACTTCTTACTACACTGATGCTACTTCAGATACCAATTGCTGCCTCTGCGGCTCCATTCATCGATGTCACGATCACAGAAGCATTCTACGCAGATGTGGATTCAAACGGTGCTGATGACGTCATAGTGAAAACACACTTCGCCTTAGAGGGTGAGATCATCAATGCGGTTCAGTACCTCATTACACTCACCTTACCGTCAGGACGACAGTTCTCATACGTAGTTTTAATCCTGACGACCTCGACCGACTTTGTCGTGGAGAACACCTTCTGGGACCACGCTCTCGAATCGGGTTGGTACACGGTGGAGATCTATGTCAAGTTAGGAGGATTTTATAACATCATGGACTCAGATCGAGTAGTCTTTGATCCACCAGGCGGTGACAATGCTGATCCAGGTGGTCTTGGTGTGCGAGTGGTTTAAGTAAGAATGGAGATCACAAACGAGCATTTTAACCTGCTGATCGAGCTCAGAAAGAACCCCTTGGCATCACTGGAAAGTTTGGGAAAGAGACTTGGAATTGCCCCCAATACAGTTCGGGCACGTATAGCTAGGCTGAAGGCGGATGGAGTTCTTAGAGGTGATGAGACCTACACCGATCCTGTGCTGGGTCAGAGGAAGCGCACCGAGGTGGTGGGGATCTATGATCCAGCGAAGATTGGACTGTTCAGAGTGCACGTTATCTTCCAAGACATACCCTCACATAAAGCTTGGCAGACTATTAACAATCTTCTGGACTCCCACCCTTACACCTATTACAAAGTCAGTGGGTTTGACCGTGGGATGAATATCTACTCCCAGTTTGATCTCCCCCTGTCGACTCTGGAGATTTTTGAGGATTGGATCAGGAAGAAAAATGAGGGAGTGAATTGCGACAGGGTTCTGATCTTCTCACCCCGGTTCTTCTTAAACACCGAGGATCAACTGACCAACTGGGATGCAGAGACCCACTCGTGGAAATACGAGATACCAGCCTTTACCGATTGTGATGGACACCACCACCAGACATCACCATACTCCGTCGAGCAGGTTCAGATGAAGATGTTGGATCTAAATCTTCTCAGAGAACTGACGATAAATGGTAAGGTGCACCAGCGGGACATCCTCCCATCGTACGATGTCGATCAGTCCACACTGTCAAGGAGGATGGCGAGGTTGAGGAAGGCCGGGGTGATCCAACGTTTCAATCTCATCTACAACCGATCGGTCTTTAATCTCGATTCCGTTTTTCTTATTTGGGGGAGGCATGACAGGATGGGGTGCTTTATCGAACGGATATCGGACTTCCCATTCCTCTCCAACTTATCCTTTGACCCTACAGGAAACTTTCTCTGGCACATCCACTGTCCAACGACTGTTGCAGGAGACCTATTCAGGGAGCTCTTCAACATAGGAGAGGTTCACATGATGACAATTCAGCAGAGCACTGGTCTGAGGTACTACTTCTATCCCCGTAACCACACGGGTAAGAACTGGATAACTGATAGAGAGTATATCTGTCCGGATTGATTAGCACTCGGCCATGACATCAGCACAGCCTTGGCAATCGTCCTCTGTGAGCCTTGTGACGAACTCAATGATCTCTTCGGCCACGACGTCCCTCGCACCGTCGATCGTGAGGATGTGGTCAGAGTTCTGCACCCAGACGAGCTCCTTATCCACCGATGCCAGCCCATCGTAGATCTGGTAGGCATGAGAGTTGGGGACGATCTCGTCCTTCTCGGAGTAGATGAGCAGACAGGGAGCATGGATCTGATCAAGCTTGTCGTAGACCTCGTCCTGTGCCTCGAACACCTCGTTTATGCTGGAGAACTTGACCTTGGCATACTGCTTCTCGAAGTGCTTTGAGATGGGGATGTCACGGATAGTGGGATCCTCGAAATAGTACGACCCGAACGGAGTGAATACCGGAAGTCCGCTCATCATCCGCACCATCAGTCGGAGAGCGAGAGCGTATCTGTACGGGGTGGCGAGCAGGATAAGTCCTTCAAACTGCATGCGCGTTGCTATGTTGAGAGCCAGCACACCACCCATGGAGTGCCCCGCTATGAAGATCTTCCGCCCGACCTTCTCTGACTGCAGGAAATTGACCGACTCCTCCACTTTAGAGAGCCAGTCCTCATACTTGTACTTACTGAGATCCTTGTAGTCCGTACCGTGCCCCTGGAGCAGTGGGATGTACACCCTGTATCCTGCCTTCGCCAGCTCATTCCCGAGGTATATGTTCTCGATGTTGGAGCCGGTGAATCCGTGGATGACGAGCACCGCGATCTCCGAGTCGGGATTACCCATGACGGTGTCCCCCAGCAGGCACTCGTAGAACTCGAGATCACCATGGCTGAGGAAAACACTGCTGTCCTCAACGACGTCCAACCTAATCATTACCCTAGTCTAGCGCTGACTGCACATATAAATCTGTGTGATCAAATACACTACTATCAAACCTAGAGCATTCTTCCTTGAGTTATGTGAGTTAGAGATTCAGTTGCTGAATTAACATTTTACCACCTGCGGTGATATGATGGAGAGTTTATCTAGATTGTGATAGAACGTGGGCATCAAGAGATAGAGGGTGCCAACAGTTAGAAGTGTGAATTGATGTTTTTGGCTCATTAGCGTTGATAGTATTTTATGAGAAAAAGGTCTTACAGAGATGTACACAGATATTCTGCACAGTCTACAGAGATATTTGCTCTAGTTGGAGTGTGACTCTAAAAGACCTAGCTTTTTCTCCTTCGCCCCAGTATCACAACCAGCAGAAAAGTGGTAATGAGAATAGGTACTGTAGGAACGGGAGCAGGTGAGGCCAACACATAAGAGGTCACCCTGTTCTCCACATTAATGACACCAAAGGAGATATTTAACGATGTCTTGAAGTTATGATTCACTAGGACAAAACTGGCGTAACGGCTTGCATTACCTCCGAACAGCACGTCCTCTGGAAGTGCGACTGTAATATTTCCACCATCATGGGAAGCACCATTATAGGGTGAGTTATCCCAGAAGAACGATTCATCTTTCTCATATATCGTCTTGTTGTTGAGACCATATGCCCGATAGTCGATATAATGAACCTGCAAATCAGTTGTGGAGAAATTCTTGTCCGTATACAGAAGTTTATAGATTACCTCCAGACGGAGGTGGGGAAACTCCCACGAAGTAGAATAGTTATCAGGGACGTCTACAACAATGAGCAGTCGCTCATTAGGGGACAGATTAATAGAATCACTGTAGTAAAGCGCGACAAAGGGATAGCTCTGCACAGTACTGGATAGGAGGAAAATCACACCAAATACGAATAATACTCTTTTCACATCTCACACCTCAGGAAAATCCTGTATTTCCTCCTGTATTCCCACCAGAATTGGAGTAGGACGCATCATACTTACCCAAAGCATATGCATTTGAATAGACATCATCTAGCTTAACTGTCCCCCATCCATACTTCTGATCCCAACCACCTATGGGGGAGAATGAACTGGCTTTTAATATCCCGTAGATATCAGGAGATATCGATAGATATGACCGCCCCCCATTTGAGAGATATCCAAGGATGTACCCATGATAAGCAATGATACTGGCTGCAGCTAGATAAGGAGTACTGATACTTGTTCCAAAGGCATAGTAGTAAACAGCAGTGTACGTGTACCAAACCTGAGTCCAATAGGCAGTAGGAACACCATTTCCGGGCATGACAAAATCAGTATGAGTATCATAACTAGTACCATTCTCCCCCCATGCTGAACAAAATGGTGTTGAAAATCGATCGTAACATCCGGATTTATAGAACTTCCCTTGATTTGTCGTTCCAGAGAACCTGTCCTTGCCTGAGTAGAATGTAGGGTCCCATTTTGTAGTCTGCCAATTATTTGGATCTTGGGGGTCGAAGTAATCACCTCTATTTTCATGATCGATAGATCCTACTCCGTGAACACCGGGTTGATTCACTGGAAAACTAAACCGACTTGTCTTCTTTCCATCATTACCCATTCCAGCGAGCATCATCACCCCTTTACCACTGATCGCAGATATATAATTTCTCACGGCGGTACTGGAAGGATCTGAAGATGTACCCTTTATTGCCCACGACATTGATATGGCCCTAATATTGTACGTTTCAATATTGTTGTATATCCACTGCCAGACTCGATAATCGGTATGCATATTATTAAAGCCGATCCCATTTTGGGTTGGAATGAATATGACTCGTGCTCCTCTGGCAAGAGCCCCGAATGAAGCAGTCACCTTGAGTCCATGGTCTTGACCAGATACATATTCTAGATCACTGTCGCTGACTCGCCATGGAGAGAGATTGTCCTCGCCATAGTTACCGTAGATTGTCCCAACACTACCATCACTTGCAGGAGTAAGATAACGAATGATGTCAACACTCATCTTCGGAGTTCCATCCGAATTCCTCTCGTTAAGATGTTCCTCAAGATAATTATACTGTTCCCTCCTAAGACCTTGGTCAATAATGACTGTTGTACCGAAGAAATCTGAACTTTTAACGGGATTGTTTTCCAGCCACTCTCTGCAATGCATATAAACAAAGGTACTGTCCCTGCATGACTCTGGAGATTGTGTAGCAATAGTCCCCGGGGTACCCAAAACATAACTTGAAGTATTTGGATCAGTTTTCATTAAGTCCGTGGTTTTAAGCAACTCACCACTTCCATAGAATAGTGAATTACTGATTAGTATTAGAAGCATAATTGATTTAACTACCTTCATAAACTACCCCCCCCGACTTATATAAACATTGCTCAACTATGAATTCAGTTTTATACATATCCACATTTATGAGCGAGATGGCTCAATTTCTATTGGGTGTTAGTTACCAACAAAATTGAAGGTGATACGATACTGAATTATTTGAATTAAAGAGTTGTCTTAATTTACTTCGATTAAACTAAAAGCAACATGAACGTTTTCAACCACAACTAAGAATGACTAGATCTTTGACAGCATGATCTACTATTAAGCCCATTATCAAAGTTGGTTATGGAGTAATCAGAGTTGCCGATTTTACCTACCCAAAGCATGTGTCAAGTTGGGAATCATTATGTTAGAATTCTCCACCTTACTTACACCCTCTTGAGGAGCAATGCCCAGATCCAGTCGACAAGCGTGTGCGAGAGTATGGCTGCGAACATACCGCCCTTTCTGTACGCCACCCCGTAACCTAGTCCTGCAACAAATGCAGCGAAGAAGTAGTGCCATACGTACTGTGGAGTCTCATTATTCCAGTGGGTGGCAGCAAATAGTGCAGACACTGTCAGGAGTGGTAGCAAGTTTGCCACAAGGCTCTGGGACGGGTCACCCTCCTGAGTAATCTTGTCCAACTGCTTCAATATCATACCCCTGAAGATCATCTCTTCCTGAATGGAGATGGTAAGATAGATTCCAATGAAGCCGACGATAACCTTGAAGACCGTGATATCGGGGTTCCAGACTAGAAAGCCTGTGACCAGACCGAAGGGGATGACCACCAATGACGCGAGGGGTGTGACGACATTGGCCACGACTGACCCTTTCTTTGTAGGGGCTATACCCTTGTCGAATCCGTGATCTGTGAGAATACCCGCGGAGTAGGAGGAGAGTCCAACAGCAGCCATCCACAATGAGTTGTAGACGTAGCTGTCCTTGTAGTTCATAAAGAGATCCCTTGTGTACCGGTGATCGAATCCTATCCAGAGGAAGCCGGCTGCAACCATGGTAAGAAGAAATCTCAGGTAGCTGTCCTTGGCCCGCCCCGCGGCGAGGAAGAGCACCGTGGGGAAGAGGTACCACAGGAGAAAGACTGGAAGCTCGGTCAGTCCACTTGCACCAGTGAGGAGAAGAGCCGCATAGGGAACGAAGAGGGCAATAGAGCTGGAAATCTCACGGGACACTTTCACTCTTAGGAACGGCACACCGTAGACGAGGATCAGCGTCATGGACACGAGGACGAGAACTGAGGCTCCGATGAGCTCACCACCCTCCGGCCCGATTGCAGCAACAGCAACGAGAAGCACGAAGACATCGGTGAGTCCGACAATTAACCACTTGTTCATACGGGTGATTTACATGTGGGAATAAAAATACAGGGTGTAGACTTTCGACCCAGTGTGGACTCTCATCTCAGCTCAATGATCTTGTAGCGCATCTCGACTTGGTCGTTCCCGACGTAGTGGCCGGGAATGTCAGGGTCAAAGAAGAGTGAGTAGTGACCCTTGGACAGTCTGGTCTGGACATCCATCCCGTACTCACCGAGCTTTCGCATCCTTAGCACGGTCCTCTTTTCCGGGTCTTCTCTGGGACCTATCTCAGCATCCACTACTCGTCTCTCCTTGAACCTGTGGAGGTTCTCCGAACGTGCGGAGTAGAGTATCTTGTCCAGACGCTCAGCCTGTACAGGTTTGAAGTTCAGGCAATATATCCGCTCGGTCTGAAAGACGATGAATCTCCCGAGATTGTAGTTCCTCGATACCTCCTCCAGTAACTTCCTCTCCCGTGGACCAAACCTTTTGTACTCTATTATGGTGACGAATAGATCGGTGGGGACTACACGGTTGCTCAAGTATGTGGAGTAGAAATACATTGGCTCTCCCCTATGATGTTTTCTCGATCGTCTTCTGCGGAAGACAGATCCTAATTTGGGAATTTTTAGGGTTCTGACCCTTCTAATCGAACCCTTGATGTCTTCAATACTCTTCGTCATCACTGCCTCATAGTCTAGAGGAGTGCAGACTAGACCAGTCCTTGGATGGATGGAGTACGGAAGCCTAATTATCCTGCGGGTGTCAATAGTGATCTTGGTGTCAAAGTCAATTCCCTGCATATCATCGACGAGATCTACTCTGTAGTTCTTCGCCTCGGTCTCAATATCGAGAGTCCTGTACTCGAACGGATCGGAGTAGACTATGTGGAATCCTTTTGAGCCAGAGAATGCGATGTACTTCAACTCCCAAGACCGGTCCTTACCCAAGGAGAGTATCTCTCGGGTGGATGCAAGGGCAGCTCCGAGATCCTTCGAGTCTATGTCGAAAGCTAGGTCCATCCCCATGAATCCTGCATTGTCCGTGCCCTTGGTCCCAACCCTTTCAGGGTTCCTAAATATGGCGACTGAGTAGTAGATGTCACGTCCACCCTTTGATATGATCCATGAGCTCAGCTGATTAGCGGATCTAATCTTCTCAGGTACTTTGAAAAAGTATCCTGAAGAGGTGCTGAACCTGAAGTGTCTGAACCGGTGGTCTGGAATGGTATCTAGAAGATGACTTTGCGAGGAGTAGTACTTTCTGTTCAAAATCTATCCCCACAGATCTCAAATGAGTTACTTACCCGTTTCCCTGAAATAGCTACGGAGGTAGGTATACGAACTCTTCTCCACGTAGGCAGTGAATCCCTTGATTAATCGATTGTCCTTCTCCTTTATCTCTTCAGGGAGGTTTTGTAGGTGCTGCCTTATTGCTTGACGAATTTCCTCGTCAGAGGACGATTTGGAGAGCTCTTCCATATCCTTCTTTCCGACTCGATGGAAGTACGTGGCAAAGAAGTACCTGTAGTTCCAACCTTTATGAAATTGCATCACAATATCTGATTCATTTTTCTCTCCAACACCACACTCAGTGCACACCTCTACTTTAGTAGAGTTCTGTTGCAAGCAGTGTGGGCAATACCACTTTGATTGTGAGAATACAGCGATTACAAGGTAGGACAGGGAAAAGCCCACAAGTATAATCCAGATTATCGTAGTAATATCTGCCATAAAACCTACAATTGACCAATTTTCCGTCCCCTTTTAATAGATATCGGACGTAGGTTGCCAAGAAGTACAGCGGGCAATACCAACTTAATGGATCCAGAGGGATAACACCTCGATACCCTCAAGCAATGGCTCAAAGGCACGAAAATTATGAAGTTTTATTGGAAGTTGATGGCTGACCTTACCTCCTATCGGTTTCAGCGCATCCATGGGATCAATAATGCGTTAGCATGTTGTCATCGCCCGAAGGCTCCAGGAGGTGGATCGGATCATGCTCGGAGATCGAGACCTACCCTGATCTTAACATCTAATCGGATCTGGAATTAATAAAGCTAATCTCAGCAACTTAGAGATTCAGAAGATTTCCTTGTTCCTCATCACCAAGGTAGTGAGGCCCAAGAAGCTAGCTATGGCCCCGATAATCCCCAGGATGATCACGGGGACATTCGGTGAGCTCTCCAGCGGATCTAGATGGTAGAGAACGGACGGAAGAATAGCCTGAGCCAGCCAGTCGATTGAGAGGTAGTTATCGACAATCTCTGTGTTTGCTCCTTGGATAAGACCAGTGACTATAGAGAGGATGAAGATGAAGATCAGGGATGACAGGATTGAGTAAAGGTTCTTCGAGAAGAGGGAGGAGAAAAGCAAGGTAAATGCGATAATTATGGAGTGAAGAAGCAAGAGCAAGAGGAACCCTCCGATGATCTCATCGACCGTACCGATATATGCAGAGGTCTCTGCCTCGTACCTTACCAGACTGTAGAAGTAGATGAAGAGGTATCCGGGTAGATCAAGGAGCGAGACTACACCTACAAGCCCGAGAAACTTCCCAATGACTATCTCAGAATCGTGTACTGGCTTCGAGCGCAGTAATGCGTAGGTGTCCTGCTCGATCTCACCAGCCAACTGGTCAGCAGAGAGGACGACGACGAGGATCTGTCCGAGAAAGAATGACAAGTAGAATGTCCGGATGTAGAATGAAATGTTCCGGTGTGCGTAGAAGAGGGCAATTCCTGACCCGGTCTGCACTGCGGTAAGGACGCTATTGGAGATGAGGTATATCGGAAGAAGTACGAAGTATACCGCAGAGAGAAGGAATCTTCTCTCCCTCACAAGGTGTCTTAGTAGGTTCCATGCGACTATGGGGATTGCTCTTCCATAGCTAAGTTTTTCCCAAGTAATTGATCTAAGCCGCTCCATTTTACTCACCTCCAACAACCCCCATGTCGTCGAATTTATTCTGGTAAGAAACGAATTTGAGGAAGACATTCTCCAGTGGGTCACGCAAGGGTTTAAACGAGCGGAGTTGATAACCCTTCTCCACACAGAGCTGAGGAAGCAGAGCCCAGAGCTCAGTATATCTCTTGTCCACGTCTATAAGTACCGTATGCTGGTCAAGCTTGCAAATAAATCCTTTTTCCATCAGGTCTTGCATCAGGTCGGTGGGACGATCGGACTCTATCTCATACACATTGTCAAACACCCCTGCAGTAAGCTCCCTCATACTACCTGAGACCAAAACCTTGCCCTCTGACATTATAGCTATGTGGTTCGTCATCCGCTGGATCTCAGGCAATATGTGCGATGAGACCACGACCGTCTGGTTCTTGTTCTTGGCAAGGGATCCGATGAGATCCATGACATAGACCCGCCCTTCTGGATCCAAAGAGCTAGTGGGCTCATCTAGTATGAGGACATCAGGGTCACCTAGAAGGCAGTTCGCGAAGCCTAAACGTTGCTTCTCACCACCAGATAATTTCCCAATAATACTCTGTTCGAACTTTTCCAGCCCCACGAGTGCCAGTTTCTCACGTGCTTCCAACTGGGACTCCTTCCTCCCCATACCCCTAAGACGTGCCATGTAGTGGATGAAACTATACACCGTCATATCTGGAGGCAGGGATGGGTTCTGGGGGAGATATCCCATATTCTTGAATATCTTCACCCTGTCTTTCCATGGATCAAGCCCATTGATCCGAATTGAGCCACTGCTAGGTCTAAGTCTGCCAGTCAGGAGCTTTATCGTTGTGCTTTTCCCCGCACCGTTTGGCCCAAGGAGTCCAAACAAGGAACCCTGAGGGATATCCAACGACATGCGAGTGACAATGGCTTTGCCCTTGATGAATTTGGACAGGTTATGTATCTGTATGGCCGAGTTCATGATTTCCGCCTCCTGATCAATAGAATAAGTGGGATCAGACCAGCGATCCACGGATAGTCAACAAAGCCCACTGTCTGTAGAACATCTGGGGCCTCTAGCTCGTCGAGCTCATTGAGATAGGACAAGGTGAGAACAGCGAGCCAAGAGTCGTGAACAGTAGGAGAGGAACTTGTAGTCCTCCCAAAACCGCTGTTGCTCTTCTGAAGTGACAGTACAAATTTTGTTACATCGTCCTTCTCATTCAGTTTCCAAATACTGTCAAGTGCATTCAATGCCCTAATTCCGAGATATGTCGCCTCTAGTGAATTGTCACCTTGACCTGTAAAAGAGAAAGACCCCTTTGAGGTGATATGAGCCAACAGAAACTTAGTGGCAAGATCCGGATCGTTAGGGCTCTGTCCGAGAAGATCGAGAAGTACAACAGCGTTCGCTGCAACTCTGAAATTAGAGTAACTCCCATTGCTTAGTTGCAAATCAAGCAGAGCTTGTATCATTGCATCGCTCTCAAGATTAGGGAAGAATCCCAGTGAATATGAACTTGTTATATACCTTATCCAGATATCCATCAGCTTGGCATCAAGAGACTTTAATCCCTGCACGTAACCCGAGGTCTTACTTACATTCTCATACAGAAGGTCAGATGCAGTCTCATTGACATATTCGAAGATCTTCCAGTTATGCAGTTGTGAGGAGTTGACGGGTAGATATTTCAACCCCCGAACCGCCTCCATGGTAGTGTTAAGATTGGATGAAGCATCTGGATTTTCACCGAAGCCACCATCTGGGTTCTGCGACCTCTGGTAGAAGTACAAAATATCGATAGTATTGTTCACTTCTATTCCAAGGATGTTGGAGACCTCGAGGGCATCAGCGGTGGAACTCACGGTGATTGGTAGACCGGGAGCATCCCTGAAGCCATCTTCACCAGAGTGGTTGAGATCGAGGAAGTTTTCCAAGCTGTCAAGCTGTGTCCTCGCTGACACAAAGTTGCCCGACGTGAGGATCAGAGTGATTGTGATGAAAACCGCGGTTGAAAGTCTCCAATTCATTGATGATATTTACCGACCTGTAATTTAATGCTTCCTATTTTCCTAAAGCCGCAGGGCAAAAATAACAATGGCTATAACATTGTTGCAGCATCCTTCTCGCCATCTTCAGATCATGAATACTCAAGGTACATCTACATTGTCACCAAGTAATTTATGAACCTCAGTCCTCCTCGATGATTGTGGATCTAATCAAATTGTTCAACACTGAGAACTTCTTCCAGCATCTCTTCACAAAGTTTCCAAAAACAGAAGAGGCAGTTCAAAGATCCTTCAAGCTCGGTGATACATGGAGTATAAAGAACGCCGATGAAATCAACGCGATCCTCAACAGATGGCCAAGACAACCTGAAATTGAGGTTGACTCTGGGCTTATGGATGTGAACCAGAACATCCTACCTATAGAGCTTGAGACAACTCCGAAAGTATACACCTTAGTTCAAGTACCTCACTACTGTTACAGAGCGCGTTACAGCTCATACCGGATGAATGCACATAGTACCTTACCACGAATCAAAGTTCTGGTAATTTCAATTGGTATCAACCAAGAATATATTGATTTGCTAGATGGACCTACCTGTATGGTTCGTGCTCTTTATCCGACAAATATGGATTTTATACTAGAGGTGTTGGAAGAGGAGAACCCCGCATTTTACGCACTTCAAGTTCTTCTTAAATCATGGAGTGAAACATTCTTTTCAAAAACTTTGGATTCGCAGTCTATCTCTCAATTGGGAAAAGTATTTATCACCTGCTGGGTACTATTACTAGGAGATAAGGAAAATATGGCTGAAATCGAGGCAAGTGTCAAGAAGATCATAGAGAATAAGTTTGGATCAGAGGAAGAGTTCATCGATAGAGCCATCCATGAAGAGGGAGCGGAGGTTCTCAAGTTATTCAAGCCAGAGCAGCTTAGTGCGTTAACTGCTCGGCAAATCAGAGGTTTGACATTGGAGCAACTAAAAAGCCTGACTCCAGAGCAGCTGAAAGGGTTAACACCGGAGCAGCTGAAAGG